>JAMDCU010000067.1 GCA_023489485.1 Chloroflexota bacterium | reverse complement strand
CCAGCGTCATCAGTTTCCCAACAACTCATTCACAGAAAGTGTTAATGGGAGAATCCTGAGCAGCGATCCTACCTTTCTGTTCACCATCTCCCCGGAGTCCAGCTTCGAATACTACGCCAAATGGATCGACCATGGCGCGCGACTTGTCTCTCTTCCGCTGGCATGCGACACGACTCTTTACCCAAGCGACCCGCCGTTCAAGGCCGAGTTCCGCGATGTGCAAATTGCCTTTGTGGGAGGTTATTGGCCTTACAAAGCTAGGCAGCTTGACCGCTATCTCAAACCGTATGCAGACCACCTGAAAGTCTTTGGGTACTCGCGTTGGCCATATGCAGGCTACGGCGGGCGCCTACCTGAGCAAAACGAGGCATCCCTCTACCATCAAGCAAAGCTCTCTCCGACTATCAACGAGCCCCACGTGGAGCTGATGGGCATTGATCTTAATGAAAGAGTGTTCAAGGTACTGGGGAGCGGAGGCATGACCATCACTGATGCAACCCCCGCATACAGAGAGTGGTTTGACGATCAGGAACTGCTAGTACCAGGCTCGATAGTTGAGTACCACGAGATGGTGAGGCGCGCTCTAGAGGACGATGAGTTCAATCAGCGCTACCGCCGGAATGGGCATCGGGCGGTCATAGCGCGGCACACCTACGCTCATCGAGCCAAGAGGGTTCTTGATCTGCTCGGAATCCAATTGGCACATCCGAGTGAGAATATTCCAGATTATTGAAGCGGGGAGCAATTCCGCCGTGCCCGGTAGCCTCACATGGCGCCGCAACCTCTACGAGCCATTGCTCGAGTTAGGCTGCGACGTTGTGTTGTTTCCCGCCGAGGATGGCCGCCGGGCAATGATGCGGAATGATCGGCGAGCGCGTGCCGAATTCAGCCAGCGGCTCTATGAGACTTTCTGCTGTGAGCATGCTCGCAGGCCCTTTGACTTGTTCTTCTCATACTTAATGGATGGAATGGTCGACCCAACTGTAATTGATGAAATCCGCAAGACTGGCGTCCCCGCCTGCAATTTCTCCTGTAACAATGCGCACCAGTTTTACTTGGTGGATGACCTAGCGCCGCATTTCGATTTCAATCTACACTCGGAGAAAAGCGCCCGCGAAAAGTTTGCTGCCATCGGAGCAAAACCGCTGTGGTGGCCCATGGCATCCAATCCCAAGTATTTTGCCCCGCGCGACGTGCCGCACACCACAGATGCATCGTTCGTAGGCGCGAACTATGCGCTACGCGCGCGTTACATCGCGCACCTGCTCGAGAACGGCATAGATGTGCATGCGTTCGGTCCGGGTTGGGTCAGACGCAAGCGAGCCAAGTTCAAACGTTACTTGCTGCTCGCACGCTCCATGCTGGCTACATCAGCGAATTCGGCGCTGCGGGCATCGGCCACCCTGGCAGATCATGATCTGAACCTGTATCTGAACGCACGGTTTTCGAAGAACGTTCACTACCCGGTTTCGGATGATGAGTTGATCGCGTTGTATAGCGAAAGCTGCATTAGTCTGGGTTTTCTCGAAGTCTACGACCGGCACGATCCTAGCCGACCGGTGAATCAGCATCTTCACTTGCGGGAGTTCGAGGCTCCGATGAGTGGCGCGCTCTATTGTACGGGATACACGGATGAGCTCGCTGAGATGTTTGAGCCAGACAAGGAGGTTTTGGTCTATCGGAACCAGCATGAGCTTCTGGACAAGGTCCGTTACTACCTGGCTCATCCCGACGAGGGAGAAGAGATACGCGTCGCGGGCCACAAACGTGCCCTTCGGGATCACACTTATCACCGCCGCTTTCAGGTGCTTTTTCGCGAAATGGGCCTGGAGCGCTGAATGCCAAAGGTTAGTGTCGTCATTCCGACATACAACCGAGCCCAGCTGATTCGCGAGACACTGAGAAGTGTCCTCGCACAAACATACCACGATTTCGAAGTCGTCGTCATAGACGACGGCTCTACGGATAATACACAAGAGGCCTTAGTCGCCTACGGGAGCCAGATTCGGTACTTCCGTAAAGACAACGGGGGCCAGGCCTCGGCAAGGAATTTGGGAATCCGAGTGGCCTCGGGAGAGTACATAGCCTTCTTGGATTCAGATGACTTGTGGCTGCCGAGTAAGCTCGAAGAGCAGGTGACGACACTGGTCACAGCACGGACTAAATGGGTGTATTGTGACGCAGAGCTGTTTGACGGAGCGACAGGGAGAACCGTTGGTCTCTACAGTCGCCAGAACAATCGCCCTTACGAAGGCCACGTGGCAAGACAATTGCTGCTGAACGATTTTATCGCTTCACCAACTCCCATAATCCACCGTGAGGTCTTTGACCGCGTTGGCTACTTTGATGAATCAGCGCTCTTGCGTTCACGGGAAGATTGGGAAATGTGGTTACGGATTGCCCCCCACTATTCCGTAGCCTATCTGGCCAAGCCGTTGGCGCGCTATAGGCTGCACAGCGGGAGCGTGACCCGAGGTCAGGATATTCTCACTTGGTACGAGAGCGAGATAGCCGTGATCCGCCAGGTCATGGGCTACGCTCCAAATGTTTACGCGGGCCTGTCTTGCGATGCGACGGCTGCTGTGTGCATCGCAGCGGGACGAGGACTGGCTGGCCAGGGACGTATCGATGAGGCCCGCTGGATGTTCTCAAGAGCGATTCACAATCGCCCGTTCAAACCACACGCTTATTTGTTTTGGTTCGCAACTCTGCTGGGATGGAAATTTCTGTCAGCGCTGATAAAGCTCAATCGGTCCCGTCGGCGGCTACTGGGCTCTCGCGTAACATGACCACGCAAGCGTTCTCTTTGGAAGATCCCCTGCTGGGGCCCGCGGCTAAGCAGAATGCCAAAATTGCCTGGGTTCGGCGGCGTGGCTCCCTACGTAGGTATCGGCTATTGAAAACAGCGGAAAGCAAAGGATTATCCTCGTTGCAGATGGCGGTTCACGTGGGTAGCAGGTAGCTTGCGTAGACCTGACGTGATGTTGACAAAGACTACCCGAAAACGCGCAGACGGCTCCGCTTTTGCAGACGTGCGAATACACGCAGTTGCACTGTGAGCCGCCCACCGATCAAGGTAGCATACCTTCTATGGTCGGGCGGGCTGGGCGGGGCCGAGCGCCATGTGTATGATTTGGCCACTCGCATGCCCCCTGCCTCTTTCTCGCCGATGGTATGCTTTCTGTCAATAAAGGGGACTTACGGCGACCTCTTCACGAATGCCGGAATTCCGATCACAGAAGCTCGGCTGCGAAACGGATATGACTTGGGCGGAGCGGTTCGCTTGCTGTCTTGGATGCGCGACCAGAAATTCGACCTTGTCCATGACCATATTTCTACTCCTTGGGCACGCGTGGCTATCGGAATGGCGACTCCACAGTCGCGCGTGGTGTACACAGAGCACAACGGCTTGCTTGGATCCGGCTTGCACAGCTGGGGGCGATTCTGGGGGCGCCTGAGCGCTCATTATACCGACCAGTTCATCGCCGTCTCCCAATATATGAAGGACGAGTTGGTGAGTAACTTCAGGATAAATCCAGACCGTGTTGAAGTGGTTCACAACTTTGTTGACTCGGCAAGGTTTTCGCTAGCACCCAATGTGTGTCGGTCTCACACGTGCCAATCTGTGGGGCTCCCTCTGGATGGTCGCCTTTTGATCGCAATTGGACGGCTGGATGCGAACAAGGCCTTCGACAGGCTTGTCACCATGTTGGCGCCCATGCTAAGGGGCGACTCGAATCTCCATCTATTGATTGTGGGCGAGGGCCCCATGAAAGCACAGGTGAAGGCACAAATTGACGATCTCCATTTGAGGAATCAGGTGCATCTCCTGGGGCGTCGGCTCGATGTGCCACAGTTGCTTTGTGCCGCCGATGTCTTCGTATTGGCTTCGCGCTATGAATCATTCGCCATCGTGGCCGCTGAAGCAATGATGGCACGGAAACCCGTCGTCGCGCCTAACATTCCTGGGTTGAACGAGGTGGTTGTCTCCGGGGAGACGGGAATACTGGTGGATGAGTCGCGTCTGGGAATCGATTTCTGCGACGCCGTGCGCGGTCTCCTCAGAGATCCCGCAAAACGTTGCCGTATGGGGCAAGCGGGGTACCAAAGAGCCCTAGCGCTCTTCGAAAGAGAAAAGAACACAAATCGAATCTTCGCCCTGTACGAGAAAGTGCTGAATGCGGCACAGACGTCAGCCGACTGACACGGAACCCGTGGTAGTCCTTCCTCGTCGGTCGACGACCCTAGTCGGCACTCAGGTGCTCGATCCTGTCGACGCGCGGGAGTCCCACTGTTGACGTCGGGGAATCGCAGACGTTTGGGCGGGCTACGAATTCCGTTATTCAACTCTTTGGCCGTGTTGTTGGTTGCATTGTTTCTTCTAACCCACGTATTCGTTCAAGATGCGTTCTCGGTCAACTGGAACGGCGTGAAGTTGACCCAGAGCCTCCTGAGCGGCCAAACACGAGAGCTCTCTTCGATCGAGCAGGAGATGGCCCAGCACAACACGGAACCCGCTTTACGCTGGGCAGTGACGGCATCTGTTGCTGAGGGCGATTTTCCATCCGCTCAGGCGACCCTCGCACGCTACCGCATTGCCGCATCCGCAGATCAGGCAGTCTTGATGGATTCTTGGATTACGAGCCATGCGCTTGCGTTAGGAGCAAGTGGCGAAATTGGGCGTGCCGATCAAACCATGAGATTGCTGTTCGCATTAGGTAACGATGCGCGTGCCTACGCGGGCCTTGGGCAATTGTACCAAACACTCGGAAATGTGGATCTGGCGCAGTCCTACCTCTCTCAATCCCTGAAAATACAGGAGAACGCCCAGACCTATTTGCGCCTGGGAGAAATCTACGCGCAACGAGGCCTGGCATTGCTAGAGACGAATTATCCGGAAGCAAAACGCCAACTGATTCTCGCCAGCAACTCATTCGAGTCAGCCATGCGCTTGGACGCTCAATCTGGGGTCTATGCCAGCTACCGTCTTGGGGATATATATTGGAAGCTGAATCGTCCTCAGGACGGCGTCAAGGCTTATCGGTACGCGGCCGAAAAGGGCGGACAGAGCCATTATGCCTTTCTGTCCACATTCTACCTCGGTCAAATCTATTCCGCTTGGTGGGCGAAGAATCTGGACTATAACCTGGCTCACACTTACTTTGAACGGGCGCTTCACATCGCTGCGGACAATCGTGAGCAGGCGATGAGTCTGAGCGGTATGGCCTTTGCAGATGCTTCAAGAGGGCAATCTGCGCAAGCCCTCAACGAGTACCAGGAGGCCATATCCCGCGATCCGGACTATGAGCCTGCCCGGCGGGCACTGTCCGTACTCGAGAGCAAATAGAACCCATGAGCACTGTGGGATACCCGAAGCCATCTGAGCAGACGTGGATCATCTTGCTCCTGGTCATCGTCTTCGCCTCTGGAGCGGCTCTGATCCAGTTCTTCGTGCCTCGGTGGTTGCTGTTTCTTCTTTTGGCAGCCGCCTTGGATCTGGCTATATGCTTCGTAATCGGACGCGATAGCATCCTCGGTCTGTTTGTATTCGTGCTCACTATTGGCTACTTCCAGGGCATGATTCAACTCCTACTACCGCGAAGCATCGACCTGGGCACCCTCAAATACGCGCTGCTGCTCGGCGGTGGCGTGTTTTGGGTGTCCCGGCTGCTTCTTGCGCCGAAGTTGAGGTTCAGTCGAGGAATTTTGGTTTTTTCTCTGCTGTTCGCGGTCTTCTATGCGCTGTTTCTTGGCTTAATTCTGCGTTCTCCTCTGTCGTCCGAGGAGATCAGGACAGCCATCCCTCTCTGGGGAGCCCTAAACATCCCTCTGGTGTTGCTCATCTATTTTGACTTGAAAGATATCGAGACCGTCTACAAATTGCTGAGAATAATAGTGTGGGCAGGAGTAGTTGCCACCGGGGTAGGATGCGTTGAGTACACCCTGGGCGCTGCTCGCCTGCAAGCGTTGGGTCTAAACATCTATGATAGGCCCTTTGTGTTATTCCTCCCAGGTGATCCTTCGAGCTTCAGACCCTTTTCTGTTTTTCCGACCTTTTACGAGTTTGCGTCCTTTATGACGATGAGCTTTCTGGCCCAATTGGTTCTGCAATTACGTATCGGGCGTCGGCCAACCCGCTTTTCGCTTCTGATATTTCTTATCTTGTTGGTGGGCCTCCTTATGACTTTTCACGTTACTTCCTGGCTAACCTTACCGGGTATCGTTGCCATCTTGCTTTGGGGACTGTCGGGCAAGGGCTGGCGGATTGTTCGGTCCAAGAAGCTGTGGACCTACTCAATGCTCGGGCTGTTCGTTTTGTTGGCCGCGACATTCGTGCTCCCGCCATTCAGAGATCGGGTTACAGGGATATTCGATGTGAGTGGAACAAAACCGGGCCAGGCCGGGGAATCCCTTTTCTGGCGGACGGTGATCTTCCAAAACGATCTCAAGGCGATTTCCGCGTTTCCCTTGGGCGTTGGGCTGGGCGCGGAATCGTGGTCTGAGATGCTCGCAGATATGAATAACCGGTACGGCTATTTCTTTATCACCTCCGACGCCTTTTTCCCGTTCCTTGCACTGATTGGTGGAATCCCTCTCTTCCTAAGTTACCTGCTACTGTGGATCGTTCCACTGTGGAGCGCCTTCAGAAAACGTAGACTCGTGCCATTGGGCGATCGTGCGTTGTTCTGGACGATTTGGGCTTGCCTCTTGGTCGGCGTACTTCTAGGAGGGATCTCGAACTCTGGTCTCATAAACGGGACACCGACAAATCTGCTCGCTTGGGCGTCTATTGCGGTGTTGTATAGGCTGACGAGCACCGCAAAAGCGCCCCGCAAGATCACTCCCGTATTAATGCGAGCAATCGCACCGATGCAAATCTAGAGCATGCATATCGTCCTTGTTAACACTCGCCATTTCCATGGGGGCGGCGACAGCACCTACACCTTTAATCTTGCCGAATTGCTGCGGAGCAAGGGCCACCGAGTCAGCTTCTTTGCGATGCAAGATCGCAGGAACCTTCCCGATCCCAACTCCGACCTGTTTGTCAGCTACATTGACTTTAGGGAGTTGAACCGACACAAAACCCCAATATCAGGGGTGTGGGTATTAGGTCGAGTGATCTACTCCATGGAGGCGCGGCAGAAATTCTCACGATTGCTGGATCGCGCCGCTCCGGACATTATCCACTTGCAGAATATCCATGCTCACATCACCCCCTCCGTTGTCTTTGAGGCCAGGCGGCGGGGGCTTCCAGTGGTTTGGACGTTGCACGACTACAAGTTGATCTGCCCCAATACCCATTTCCTGAAAGACGCCGCTGGGGAAATCTGCGAGGCTTGTAAGCAGGGCTCCTATTATCAGGCCGCGTTGAGTCGCTGCAAGAAAGGTTCGTTACTGGCGAGCACGATGGCAGCGGTAGAAGCTTATGCACACTTTGTAATGAAGGTGCGAGACCAGGTCGACGCGTTTCTGGCGCCCAGTGCGTTTCTGAGAAGCAAGCTCATTGCTTCCGGTTTCCCTCCGCCCAAGGTACAACACCTCCCGTTGTTTCTCCCCAGCGAATCGTTTGAGATTGATGAGGATAACGATCGGTTTTTCCTGTTCATGGGCAAACTGGACGAAATCAAAGGGATTCGTGTGCTCTTGGATGCCTGCCGACATTCCCCGCACCTCAAGGTTATTCTCGCAGGTAGGATCGAGGAGCCCCTCGCGCGCGACTTGCCAACGATTCTGCCGGCGAACGCTCAATATGTTGGAATGAAGAATCGCAGTGAATTGCGACAACTATTGCGGAGATCGCTGGCAGTCGTCGTACCCTCCTTGTGGTACGAAAATCAACCTTTCAGTATCTTGGAGGCGTTTGCTTGCGCCAAGCCAGTGATCGCGTCAGATTTGGGCGGAATGACCGAGCTGGTTAAGCACAACGAACGCGGCGTCTTGGTTCCGCGCGCCGATGCCAAGGCGCTCAGCCATGCCATGGAGTGGCTGATCGCCCACCAGCAGGAGGCTCAGTTGATGGGCCGGGCAGCTTACGCATACACCCGCGAGTATCACTCCGAGGAAAGCCACTACATGCAGATCATGGAGCTGTATACCCGGTTGACCAAGCGCCGCGTAAAATCAGTCGCGACTTCGCCGGGCATCCCCAGATAGCCGACAAACGTTATGACTAACCTGTTCACTCCAAGGAAAAATCCCTGAATGGATGTCAGCATAATTCTCACGTATCGATGCAACTCCAAATGTTCAATGTGCTATGTCTGGCAGCATCCCACATTGCCGCAGGAGGAGGTACCACTAGCTACGCTCGCAAAAATCCCAAGCGGCGTGGACTACTTGAACTTGACCGGCGGTGAGCCGACTCTCCGGGAAGATCTCCTTGATATAGTTGACCTGCTCCACCCAAAGGCCATGCAGTTGGAGATCAGTAGCAACGGTTCGTATCCGGAGAGACTGGAACCGATCATCAGGCGGTACCCAGATGTCAAAATCCGGTTTAGCCTCGAGGGGTTCGAGCTTACCAATAACCGTATCCGAGGAGAACGAGGCGGCTTTGACAGAAAGGTCAAAGGACTTTTACGCCTGAAGGAGCTGGGGGGCAAAGACCTGGGGTTTGCGGTTACCATCCAGGATGACAACGGTCCCGAGCTCGCGAAGCTCTTCCAATTCGCGGAAAAGCATGGGGTGGAGCTTGCCACCTCCACGCTGCACAATGGATTTCAATTCCACAAGAATGACAATCGGCCTTATAACGGGTTGCGAGTTGCCCAGCATATTGAAAGCCTGATCAACCAACAGCTCAGATCGCGAAGCGTCAAGAACTGGTTCCGCGCCTACTTGAACCTGGGTCTGATTGCCAAAGTCCTCGGGCACGATAGAATCCTAAAGTGCACAGCCGCAGCCGATTTCGTTTTCATCGACCCATGGTCAGATGTGTTTGCATGTAACGTGAGACCGGACCTTAGGCTCGGTAACCTGAATACCAGTTCTTGGGAAGGAATTCTGGACGGCCCGAAGGCTCGCTCGATAAGGGAGCTAGTGGATAAATGTACGCAGAACTGCTGGATGGTAGGGTCTGCCAAGACTGCTATGCGAGTCAAGTGGTTCCCAAAGCTTCCCAAAGCAGCCCCGATCCTGTGGGTGGCTCGGAACAAGCTTCGAGTTACGTTTGGCCGATCCGCCGATCTCGGCCAAATACTTGACCCATTGCGCGCCCGTCAAGGCCCGGTTGGCCCGGCGCGGCCGTCTTTTCTAGACGCCGCTACGCCTCGCCATGTGCAGACCGGGGATGACCCGTACTATGCGCAGCTTGGAGAGTTCCTCAACGAATAGCATTGTCCCCCTGGTGTGGGCGTGCGAAGGCACTCACCCCGAATCCGCCCATGGGTCTCGTTTGAGGTTGCTTTGAGGGTTGCGTACATGGGGATCAAAGGTCTTCCTGCACGCGGCGGAGCCGAGCGCGTCGTGGAAGCCCTCGTAGCTAGGATGCCTGGGCTAGGCATCTCCCCCACAGTCTATTGCGACCGACGATACACCCCGTGCGGTTTTTCCCTCCCCGGGGTCGAACTGATACGATTGCCTGCCTTGCAGGGCAAGCATCTACGCTCGACCACCCTGACCTTGCTCGCTGCCTTCCACGCTGTCGGACGGGGTCGATACGACTTGGTGCATTTGCACAATGTTGAGGCAAGCTTTGTGCTGCCCATTCTCCGCACCCGATTTTCAGTGGTGGCAACGAGCCATGGACCCGCGTACAGGAGAGCAAAATGGGGCCCATGGGCGCAGCAACTCATCCACGCAATGGATGTTCCCTTTGTGAAGGGATCCAACGTGGTCACTTGTGTCTCCGCGAAGGACGGCCGGGATCTTGCCGCCCGGTTCGGACGCCCGGTCACCTATATCCCAAACGGAGTGGATGGCGAGCCCATTATCGACCTCGAGCAGGCAAGAGTATTGCTGCAAAGGCACAATTTGTCGCCGAAACGGTACATCGTTTTCGTGGCGGGTAGGGTTGAGCCCACCAAGGGCGCCCACGTGGCTATACAAGCGGCGAATCGTCTGGAGCACGAGACCTCTCTGTTAGTCGTTGGAGACCACACACAGGTTCCCGCCTACAGTCGGCAATTGCAGGAAATGGCGGGCCCCAACACACACTTTCAGCCATTGATTCGAGACCCAGGAGTTCTGTTCGGGGTCATGAAGGAGGCTCTGTGCCTCGTATTCCCCTCTTCAGTCGAGGCCATGTCCATGGTCCTCCTGGAGGCGGCAGCCCTAGGCGTACCCATTCTCTGCAGCGACATTGAGGAGAATCGTGAAGTAATGCGCGATGATGCCATGTATTTTGAAACGGGGAACACTCACTCGTTGGCCGATAAGCTCCAATGGGTACTGGACCATGAAGATCAAGCGTGCTTCCTCAGCTGGCGAGCTCAGAAGAGAATGAAAACCGACTTTGCTTGGGAGAAAGTTGCCCGCCGCTACGCAGGGATCTATCGGGACCTCAAAACAAAGCACGACTAGCCCCGATCTCACTGGGAGCAAGGGTCTCTATGCTGCGACAGTTTAGCGCTCGACGCATCCTCTTCTTCTCTGGTGTAGACTGGATCGGCACTCTGCTCTCCCTGGCCCTCGCAACATGGCTGCGCTCAGGCCTGGGGGATCTTCCGCCACCCCTTTCCACCGCCCTTCACGCGCTTGGGATTCCATTCATTAGCTGGCCCGATTCCTTCGCCGGCGACGTTGTGCCCATCCAGGTCTACGTGATGGTCGCCGTCATCTGGCCCTTTTTCCTCCTCGTCTTTTCCATTTACGACGGCCGCCGCAACGAATCCCTCAAGGCCGAACTCATGAACGTCTTGCTAGCTGTTTGTGTCTCCACAATGACACTCGCGGGCGTTCTGTACTTCACGTACCGCGATACCCCTCGTGTGCTGTTTTTGATCTTTTTCCTGCTCGATCTGCTGCTTCTCCTGGGTAGTCGAACAGCCTTATGGGCTGTACGAATGGCGGGCAGAGGTAGAGTGCAAGCCCGCCGCCGATCCGTCATCATCATCGGCGCGGGCCCCGTCGGCAAGAGTGTCCTCGGAGAGCTCCAGAAATATGCATGGGCCGATATCGACCTGATCGGCTTTGTCGATGATGACCCCAGCAAGTCCGGCCAGCAGATCGATGGGCGGCCCGTCCTCGGGACGCTCGACCAGGTTGCAGAGATTGTCCAAGCCGGGGGCATCCAGGACGCCGTCGTCGCGCTCCCTCTCCGCGCACACGAGCGCCTCATTAAAGTCTGTCAAGAGCTTCAACACCTCTCCGTGCACGTGCATATCATTCCCGACCTGTTTGCCCTTTCCTTTCCTAATGCCACTCTCGATGGGTTTGGCGGCATTCCCGTCATCGACCTGGGCCGGCCTGGCATCCATGGCTGGCGCCGTTTTCTCAAGCGGGCATTCGATACCGTGGCTGCCACCGGTGGTCTCATCGTCCTTTCTCCGATCTTGGGACTCGTCGCGCTTCTCATCAAGCTGGATTCCCCAGGGCCTGTCTTGTTCAAGCAAGAACGCATCGGTGAGGACGGTCGGCTCTTTACCATGTGCAAGTTCCGCTCAATGCGTACGGACTCGGACCCTACTCTTCACAAGCTCCACGTGACTCGGCTCATCCAAGAGAATATTGGTATGGCGGATCAACGCGCGAGCTTGAAGATTGAGCAAGATCCGCGTGTCACCCGGGTCGGCAAGTTCATTCGCAAGACCAGTCTCGATGAGCTGCCGCAGCTTCTCAATGTGTTGCGCGGCGAAATGAGCTTGGTCGGCCCGCGTCCGCCTATTCCATATGAAGCCGACCTCTACAAGGATTGGCACAGGCGTCGTTTCCAAGCCATCCCCGGAATCACGGGTCTCTGGCAGGTTCAGGGACGTAACCGCGTCAGCTTCGATGAAATGGTCCGGATGGATCTAGAGTACATCGAACGCCAATCCATCTGGCTGGATATCCAGATTCTCGTCAAGACCCCACTCGCCGTTTTCTCAGGACGCGGGGCCGGATAGATTCTCTCAACGCACTCGGAGGCCCAAATGCACAAGACAAAGATCGGCGTGATCGGTTGCGGTTACTGGGGGCCCAAGCTGGCGCGCAACTTTCACGAATTGCCGAGCGCAGACCTTCGTTGGGTAGCGGATTTCCGTACGGATCGGCTCGCCCATATGCAAGAATTGTACCCAGGCGTCGCCGCGACACGCGATTATCAAGAGGTCTTGGCGTCCGATGTGGAGGCGGTTGCCATCGCGACGCCGGTCTCTACGCATCATCAACTGGCTATGCAAGCCCTCGCCGCCGGTAAGCACATCCTGGTCGAAAAACCGCTCGCCGCAACGGTGGCACAGGCTCTCGACATTACGGACGCGGCGGACAACTATGGCCTTGTCGCAATGGTAGGTCACACTTTCCAGTACAACCCCGCCGTCAATAGAGTGCGAGATCTGATTGCGTCCGGCGAGCTGGGACAGATCTATTACATCAACGCAACGCGGGTAAACCTCGGGTTGTTCCAGCCGGACATCAACGTGATGTGGGATTTGGCTCCTCACGACATCTCCATCCTTCTGCATATCCTAGGGACGGACCCGTGTGAAGTGAGTGCACAGGGGGAGGCCTATGTGCAAAAGAGGACCGGCATTCATGAGGTTGCGTATCTGACCCTCCGGTTCCCGGGGGATATCCTTGCTAGCTTGCGGGTATCTTGGCTCGATCCGGTGAAAACTCGTCGGATTACGGTCGTCGGCAGCAAAAAGATGCTCGTCTACGATGATATTGCGGACACCAAGGTTGTCCTTTACGACAAAGGGGTTGAAGTACCACCTTATTCGGATACGCCTCAGGAGTTTTATCTATCGTACCGCCATGGACCGGAGACGGTCGTTCCGGTGCGGTGGGAGGAGCCGCTCCACCTCGAATGCAGAGCTTTTGTCGGATGCATTCAGGATCCCCAGGCCCGGTGCGTGAGGTGCAGCCGCCGGGACCAGGTTTCCTGTAGTACGGCGCGCGTGGGAGTCAAGGTGGTGCGAATCCTCGAGCAGGCTCAGAAATCCCTAATGAATGGGGGCGGGAGAGAGCTTATAGGCCTTCGATGAAGCCATCAACCTCTCGCATAGCCTCCGATGTGAAGAGTGATACGTACTCTGGTCAAACGCGCAGCGTCCATCGGGAGCAATGCGACGATTCTATTGATGCGGCCCTGGATACTAGTCCCTGCCCGGCTGCTCTCGGAATCTAAAAGGAATCAGGTTGACATCGGGGATGAACGAATGGAGCGGAGCGGGCGGGCATGTCTCGTACATGACCGTCCGACGAGGCCTTGCGCGCAAGGGCGATCAACTGTGAGCGGAGAGGAACATGCCGACGGACGAAATTGAAATTGATCTGACCAAGTACCTGGACATTGTTCGAAGCTGGCTGTGGCTCATCCTCCTGTTGCCGGCGCTCGCCGGCGCCGGAGGTTGGCTGTTTAGCTTGACCCTCCCGCCGGTCTACGAGGCTAAGGCAGATATCGCTTCTGTAAAATCCTTCTCGCAGATCAGCCTGTCTCCGGATTACCGGACCCTTTCAGAAGCGCAGTTGACTCAGGGGCTAGACGTCACCGGCCGGCAAAAGGCATTGATCGCGATTGCCCATACGGCCGACCTTGCTTCCACAGTTGCCACAGAGCTGGGCCCAACTCTTTCCGTAGACGAGCGCCAGGTTACTAGTCTCATCGGCATGGTAAAGGTATCAGCGGACGGCGATCTTATCCGCATCCAAGTCCAAAACCGCGATCCACAGAAAGCGGCAAAAATCGCCGATGCCTGGGCCAGTAACTTTGCCGCGCGCGTAAATGAACTGTACACCGAAACACCAACCGGTCTGGACCAGATCCAGACCCAGGCGGGCCAGGCTTGGCAGAACTATCAGACCGCGGAGGAGGCTCTGGCTCAATTCGTCGGCCAGAATCGGGTCGACGCACTCACCCGCGAGATTGACTCGCGTCAAAACACCTTGGCCGATCTTTATGCCGCGAGCCGCAACCTCGATCGCCTTTTGCAGGATAGCAAAGCGCTTCAAGCCGTCGTCGACAATAACACTGCTCCCTCGATGGACGCAGGCAACCGGCTCGCACTACTCCTCATTCGAGCCAACGCCGCGGCTCTCTCGTTCTCATCGCCCATCATGCACGACTCGTCGTCCGGGGCGTCGAATCCGGCGCAGGCATTGTCCGGCTCCAGCCCCTTGATATCCAATCCGGCTGCATCAGCCGTCCAATTTCAGGTTTCATCCGCCTCGCTTACCGAGGCTTCCGACTCCGATGTTCGCCAAGAGCTGAATGCATTGATCGCCAGCCTCGACGCCCGAAAAAAGCAGATCGACACTCAGCTGGCCGACCCCTCGCTGCAATCCCAACTGCTGGCTCTGCAAAAGGACCTGGAGCAGCAGACGGCCAAGAAACAAGAGCTTACCTCCGCGCGTGATCTGGCCTGGTCCACCTACAAGACAATGGCAAGCAAACTCGAAGAGGTGCAGGCTAGCCAAGATGCGACGGGTACTATTGTCCGTCTCGCCGGCTCCGCTGTCGTCCCGGATGCGCCGATCGGGCCCAAGAAGACAACCAATGCGCTGCTGGCGGCTGCAATTGGATTTATCCTCGCTGTGGGGATTGCGTTCACCAATGGCTTTATGGACCCAAACTTCCAGTCAGTCAAAGAAGTGTCCGAGCGCCTAAAAGTGCCTGTCTTTGAACTCGAGATGGACCCAAGTCCTCGGGGCGAAATCGGCCCGTCCGGTCCGCGGTCTTCATACTACAGCCTCTGGGCTCGGCTCTTTCTGGGTTCGAAAGACCAAGCCAAGAAGACTCTGTTGGTTGCTAGTCCTGACTTGGACGGGAGAGCCGGTTCATTTGCCGCAAGCCTGGGAACAGTAGTGGCTCAATCGGGGCGATCGGTTATTCTGGTGGACACGAGCCAAGCTTCACCTTCATTGCACCGGTTGTTTGGCCTCTCCAACGTGAGCGGTTGGGGCAACTTGATTGGAGAGCAGGATCAGGGTCTGGAGCGTTGTCTGCAGAGGACTGCCGTGGAGGGCTTGGCAGTTGTGACGAGCGGCGCAGCATCAGACGACGTGACTCCCGCCACCCTCTCGCGTCGACTGCCTTCCGTCGTCGAAAGGCTGAGAGACAATGCGGACATAGTGATATTTGTCGGTGCTCCTTTAGCCGCTTCCGCAGACGCGCTTCCTCTGGCCAAGGCGGCAGAGCAGGTGCTTCTCCTGATATCGCCCGGCCTTACCGCTCGCGAAACGGCCATGCGTGCGACCAGCCAAATCCATGACCTGAACCCAAACATCTTCGCCATTGTCCTGGCGAGTCAGAGGGCAAAGTGGATTGGTCCGGCTCAACTCTCGAAAATGATCTTCTCTCGGAGAACCGAGACCCGTCTACAATCTCGAGATGGCTCAACTTCCTGAGACGCGTCATCTCATCTACGCCCCGCCTGCACCCCCACCCTGATGCCCGTCATACTATGGGTTCTCTCGACTCTCGTGGCGGTCGAGGTCTTGGAAAATTGGGCCGTTGCGGGGCTTCTCGTCGCGGTTCTGGGCGGCATTGTTGTCGCCGGGGCAGCCATCCTGCAGGCCCAGTCTCTTGCTCCAGCAAAAGCGCACGGCGGCTCGTTGCCTCTAATCCGGCTCTCAGACTGGGTGGCCACAAATGAGCTCTGGATCCTCCTATTCCTCAGTCCGCTCTTCCTCTTTCCGCGGCCAGCATTCGTGCCGGTCTTTGCCGCGATCCCGGTCCTCTGGATGCTGCGTTGGCGATCGAAGGGACGCCTGACCAAGCCCACCCCTTTTGACTGGCCGATTGTGTTCCTTCTCGTGATGCTCATAGTGAGCCTTCTCGCGTCAGCCGACCCGAACGCCAGTTTGCCAAAGTTCTCCGGAGTGCTTTTCGGAGTCTCTGTCTTCTATGCGGTTCTTAACCGGGTTCAATCAGAATGGGATGTCATGTTCCTATCCATAGCCATCGTCGTCCTCGGGGCCCTCATTGCCATCGTAGGGCTGCTTGGCACACAGTGGATCGCTTCTGGGAAGATTTTGCCGAGCGAGCTATATTTGAGACTGCCCCGCCTCATTACCAATATCCCGGGAACCGCTCATGGCTGGATTCAGCCCAATGAGGTCGGCGGGAGTCTTGCTTGGGTCATCCCGTTCTCTCTTGTCCTCTTGGCAGAGTCATTGACGCATCGCGTTGATTTAACGCGTCCGGACGAGCATTCGCGTGTCGGCTTCCTCTTGGGCCGGACCAGTCTCTCGTTTATTGTGGTATTCACGTCTGTCGTCCTCCTTATAACGCAATCGCGCAGCGCGATGTTTGGAGTTGCCCTATCCATCGCGGCATTTCTTGCAGTCTATTCGTGGCGTTTCCGCGTGACGGCCATGCTGGCCACGGCGGGTCTAGGGATGTTTCTCATTTTCGCGCTAACCCGCGGTATGGGCATACCGAATCAAGTGGGCTCAACAATGACCGGCGGTTCAATTGGCACCCTTGATCTCTCTGGTAGACAGGAAGTATGGGAGCATGCCACCTACGCGATCCGGGATTTCCCATTCACTGGGCTTGGGTTGAATATGTTTGATCCGGTTACCAAGCTGCTTTATCCCTATTCTAGAGTTGGGCCTGATTTCCAGCTCACCCACGCCCACGACATCTACCTCCAGGTTGCCGTCGACCTCGGTCTGCCCGGATTGGTCGCTTACATCGCCCTCCTCAGTGCCTTCGCCTACATAGTCTGCAAACTTGCCATTACAGGCGCTTCTGCCTATACTCGTACCGTTGCGCTTGCCGTGGGGTTGGGTGTATTGGCGCATCAGATCTTTGGCCTCACGGACGCAATCACGCTCGGAGCCAAGCCGGGCATTCTCTTCTGGATCATGTTGGGCCTCGCCGGCGGACTCTGGTCGCTACAGCAGCCCCGCCCAAAACCTCTATGTGAACAGTCGGGTCAGCAATTTTCCTGAACAACCATCCAGCCGCGAACACGGCGCTCGCGCCCCAAATTCGAATGGAGGTATCCGAAATGCCGCTCTCACCCCAAGTCCACTGCCCCCAAAATCGCGCGCGCGCCTCCGTTAGGCATCTAGAACGGCGGAGCTTGATTTATGTCGACTCGGCCTGGATTCTGAAAACATGTCTGTTTTTGGCGGTTTTTGGATGGTCAGCCATAGCCGTCGCTTGCTCTCCTGCTCCTTCGCCCACGCAAACCTCAGCGCCGGCTGCTGTTCCTACTGATACGGCAACGTTTGCGCCGCTCGCGACTACGAATCCCATTCCGTCGACTGCGGTTACAGTTCCGGCGACCAATTCACTCTCAACACCCACTTCGCTTCCGCCTTTTCCATCAGCGACAACGACTCCCACGAGAGCTCTCCAGCCGACTTCTACAAACGCACCCATCGTCTTGATGGAGCCGCCGCAACTCAACCTGCCCGGCGCGCACGCCTCATATGGTTATCGCTCTCCCGTTATCCTCACGTGGACATTTGACCGGCCGCTCGCGCCGGATGAGTATTTCGAGATACAGCTATCGAGGCAAGGCACAGACCCAGGTGACTTTGGTTGCACCCAGTCCAAGACTTTTGAAATTGTAAAACCTCCTATGGATTATGGGTGGTATCAGTGGCGCATCTTGGTGCGTCGCGGAACACTGCAAGGTGACCAATGTACACCACAGGCGGACGTTTCCCGACCAAGCGAAATAAGGACATTTGAATGGCGCATGCCTCCCGAGCAGCCTTCGCCCTATCCATAGATGCTGGCGGTGCCAGATCAGGGATTCAATGGATACCAGTGAGGAGCTCACATCGCAATAGATAGGAAAGATCCAGCAGCACAGGCGGCCGAGGTCATGACTTTGGGCGTTGAGAGGAGAGCGGCACCCAGCTCGTCACTCATAGACACTCGTCAAGTTTTCATCGGCGCTATTTTCAGCCTGATTTTCATTGCCTTGGCCCTGCGAGACGTGCAGGTTGGAGACGTCGCGAATTCCTTGAGACAGGTGAGCCCGGTCTGGCTGGTCTTTGCAGTCGCAAGCTTCGTCTTGACCAGCCTGGCTAAAGCCGCGCGTTGGAAAATGCTTTTTTCATTGCAGCAGCCGCCATCTCTGGCGCGTTCCTACTCCATTCTCTCCATTGGAGTCTTGCTCAATTCCTTTGCTCCCGCGCGCCTTGGTGAGTTGGCGCGAGCCTTCCTAATTGGTGAGGCGGAGACGGGGAGCAAGATGTATGCTCTCGGCACAATAGCGATAGAAAAGGTGGCCGACCTAGTCTTCCTAATGTTCTCCGTTAGCCTTCTCCTCTCTCAAATGGCTCTCCCAGATTGGCTCGCGGGGCCGGCCAAAGCTACCGGTGTTAGCATTCTCATTCTACTCCCGGTCTTTTTGCTATTGGCCTGGGTGAACGGATTTGTTCTCCGAACTCTCGAACGTTTCGGACGGTTCACACCACCTTCTTGGATCGACTGGCTGCTCCAAAAGGCCCGCCAAGGCCTGGAAAGTCTGCAGATCCTGCGCACGCCTCGGCTGGTCATCCTACTGGTCTTCTGGTCTCTCCTCATCTGGATTCTGGGAATCTCCACCAACTACCTAGTCTTTGGCGCAATGGGCATGGATCTGAACGCCTTGGCCGCCCTCCTCCTGCTCGTCGTTCTCCAGGTGGGAGTAGCGGTGCCCTCCTCCCCCGGCCGGATTGGTGTCTTTCACTATCTGACCATTCTCACCCTCTCAGTTTTTGCCGTAGATAAGGGGACAGCGCTAGGGTATAGCATCATGCTGTACCTCGTCATTTATGTGCCCATAACTGTCATGGGGGGCTATTTTCTGTGGCGCGAGAGGATCACTTGGCAGAGGCTGATGGAAGCAGCCGCGGCGTTGGGTCGTTTGCGGAAAGCCAAATGATCCCCGAAGAACGACACCGGATTGATTTGTTGGATAACCGGGTGCCGGAGGTCACGGAGCTAGCGAGCAAGTCCTCTGTTGTCATCCCCGCTTACAATGCAGCTAGAAAACTCCCGGCATGTCTTGAAGCCTTAAGAGACCAAAGCTGCAAACCCCTGGAAGTCATTGTGGTAGACGATGGCTCTACAGATTCCACTGCGATCGTTGCTCAACAATATGGAGCGCTCGTGTTAATACAAAGGCACCACGGGCCCGCAGCAGCCAGGAACTTGGGCATGCGGAATGCCCGTGGTGACTTGATCCTCTTCACGGATGCTGACTGTGAGCCGTCGCCAACTTGGGTCGAAGAGATGGTTCGCCCTTTCATGGATCCGACGGTGGTTGGCGTCAAAGGAACCTACAAAACTAGGCAGCGCGAAATCGTCGCGCAGTTGTGCCAATACGAGTTCGAAGAGCGGTATGACTATCTTGATCGATTCGAAACTATAGATTTTGTAGATTCATATGCCGGAGGGTTCCGGACGGCGGTCTTGAGAGAGATGGGAGGGTTTGATCCTGCCTTTTCAGAAGCGAACAACGAAGATGTAGATCTTTCCTATCGTTTGGCAGACGCAGGACACCATCTAATGTTCAACCGCCGAGCTGTCGTCTACCATCATCACCGGACGAATTGGTCTGCGTATTTCCGCCTCAAGGCCAGACGAGGCTATTGGCGGATGATCGTATATCGGCTGCACCCTTTCAAGGCCGTGAGTGATACCTATACTCCCCAATTACTCAAGCTGCAGATCCTGCTCCTGGGCCTGAGCTTGTTTTTTGGGGTCGTGGCTACGGTCTGGGCAATGTCTGCGTGGGTTGCAGCTTTTTCTCTTCTGCTACTTCTGGCGAGCGCGGTTCCCTTTCTGCACAGGGTGGGGGCTGTCGACAAGCGCCTTGTCCCCTGGGCCATGGTCTTTGTCCTGGTGAGGGCACTCGCATTTGCGTTAGGAGTTGTCTGGGGGTTGGCAGGTCTTCTTTCTTTTCGGCCTCAAAATGCAAAGGGACGCGCCGAGTCAATCGAGGAATTGGGGGGGGAATAATCACGCTTTGTACCTGATCATCAAGCGATTGATGGATTTGGTCGGTGGATTGATCGGGCTTGTTTTCACAACTCTGGTGTTTCTTCCGACGGCTATTGCCATCAAGCTAGATTCGCCCGGGCCTGTCATCTTCGCACAGGAACGTGTGGGAAAGAATGAACGGACCTTTCGCTTGTTCAAGTTCAGGACCATGTACGTGAACTCGGGCGGAAACGGACTCAAGCCATGCCAAAACGATGACCGGGTTACCCCGGTAGGCGGATTTCTGAGACGGACGAGCGTGGACGAGCTTCCCCAGTTCTACAATGTGCTCGTCGGCGATATGAGCTTGGTTGGGCCCCGCCCGGAACTGGCGGCGCTTCTAGACTGCTATCAGACTTGGCAGACGCGGCGATTTGATGTCAAGCCTGGGCTGACTGGGTGGTGGCAGGTCAACGGACGCAAGCAGCCGATGCATGCGCATATTAACGAAGACATTTACTACGTGGACCATGCATCGCTCTCACTGGACCTTCAAATTCTCTGGCGGACTGTAGGGGCGGTCCTGAGGGGTGATGGTGCTATCTAATAGTGGAATTCGGAAGAACTTTCTAAGAGAACCAAATGTGGGAACCTGGCTGCCTCTGACTGCCATTCTGCTCCTCGGAATCATCCTGCGTGTGTTGGTAATGGCTGTGATTGGCTCCGCCCGAGTCCCTTGGGAGCTCGAATTTGAAGAGATCGCGGACAATCTTGTCTCGCACGGCCAGTACTATTATTCCTTTTACCATCTTGGCTCGCCTCGACCGACTTCTTTCATTCCGCCCCTTTACCCTTTCCTGCTAGCTTTTGGCCGATATCTTTGGCAAGCCAATGGAGATTGGGTGGTCAAAAGCCTTCAGGTCGTTCTCTCCTGTTCGGTGATTTTCAGTCTCTATGGTTTAGCCCGTGAAATCGGCGGGTCGGCCCGTCAAGGACACCTGGTCGCGCTACTGTGGGCGGTCTATCCGCCTGCCGCCAGCTATGTGGCCGATTTGAGCACGGTCACACTCGAATCTTTCTTCATTGTGCCAGCCATCTGGTTGGTGGTGAGAGCAGGCATGCGCCAATCATACTCCTCCGCCCTTGCCGCAGGCGCCCTCATCTCTCTGGCGGCACTCACTCGCTCGACATGGTTGGTGCTCCTGCCTCTCTCTCTCGCATGGCTTGCATGGTATCATCGCCATGCACGAGCCGTGATGGCAAAGACGGTGATTGGTCTGGGTCTGGCTGGCTTGGTGGTGCTTTCTCCTTGGATCACGTACAACTTTCGGACACATGGAACGCTGCTGCTGACTTCGACCAACGGCGGAATCAACTTCTGGATCGGGAATAACCCAAAGGCTACGGGAGAGTACGTTTTTCCGACAGAGATGGACCAAGCACTTGTCACAAGCGTGGCCAATTGGCCCGAGGTTCCCCGGGATCAATTCTTTTACGCGAAGGGGATCGAATTCATTCGTAACTCGCCGGGAGAATTCCTCAATCTCGCGGCTCATAAGCTTATTTACTTTTTCCTTTTCCGTCCCAATATCGGAAGCAACTATCGAGCGGCACAGATATCATTGCTCGATGTAGCAAGTGTCCTCTTCGTCGTCTCTTGGTTTTTCCTCCTCCCCTTTGCTCTGATTGGATTGGCCCACGTCGGCGGTCATTGGCAGGAGCATATGTTGTTTGTCCTCATTTTCCTGAGTAACGCAGGTGTTTCGATGCTCTACTTCAGTGGAACCCGATTCCGAACTCCAATTGATGGGTTGGCAATGATCTGGGCGGTTATGGGTTTCACTACCCTCTCGGAGAAAATGGGATGGCGGAAAGTCGACGCCGTGGTGGCTTAATGACCGGTATCGCGACCAATGCCGAGAATGCAGGTACCAGGCCAAGGGCGCTGCTGCACTCTATTCAATTGGAGCGAGAGCACAAGATACTACTAGGCGTGCTTTTGCTCGGGCTGCTGCACGGGCTGTTGATTGTTTTCGCCATGCCGCCATGGCAGCACTACGAAGAGCCGAGCCATTTTGAATATGCGTGGCTCATTGCGTCGCACCTATCTCTACCTCATTACCCAGCCTATGATCAAGAAGAGCGCCGGCAGATTGCGTCCTCAATGATCCAGCACCAGTTTTTCAAAGGGATGGGGGGGGTACCCGATTTGGCGGTTAAAGACCAGCCCATATGGATCGGCACGAACGTAACCGGAGCTCTGCCACTTTACCATATTCTCGTGGCGGTACCGTTACGCTTTTTTCTACATACGAACGTGGATACGCAGCTCTATATAGGGCGGTTCCTTTCCTTGGGTTTGTACCTGCTGACTATCTGGCTAGCTTACAAGATCATTATTGAGTTCGTGCCGCCCGGGCACCCTCTACGGTGGAGCGTGCCGCTGGGGATTGCCCTTCTTCCAGGTCTAGCCGATCTGATGACAGCGGTCAGCAATGATGTCGGTGCCACTTTCTTCTTTTCTTTGTTCATGTATTCAGCGGTGCGCCTGATGCTTCACGGTCCGTCCCTGAGGAGACTAGTGGGGATAGTGGTAACTACCAGTCTTTGCCTTCTCACGAAGAATACCGTGATCATCGCTTTCCCGCTGGCACTCGTGGCAATTTCGCTCGTGCTTCCGCTGCGCTGGCGCCTGGCGGTCTGGGGGCTTTTCGCAATTTCTCTCATCGTTATTGCCGGTCTGGCGCTCTCCTGGGAAGATGCGTCGGAATGGTATCGGCGCTCTCTTCAAGAGCAGCCCACCCGGGTCCAAACAACTCAGGCACCTTTGGGTGAAGCCGCCATTCGTCTCGTCAGTTCTGACGAATCACCGGTCTCGGAGGTCAGCCAACCTCTTCCAGATGAGAAGGGAAAACAACTGTATGGCAAGCGCGTGACGATCGGTGCGTGGATTTGGGCTTCCGTTCCTGTGCTTGCTCATCTTCCGATGCTATCGGATGGCAATCAGACAGTGGATCATCAGGAGGCTGTCGGAGTAGAGCCCTCTTTTCATGTGGTTCAAGCCACTGTTTCCAGCGAAGTAAAACAAATTACCATCATCCTCCGGGCTGACCAGTTTCTAGGAAATGGCAAGCCCGTAACGGTCTATTACGATGGGGTCGTGCTGCTTAAGGGGGAGTATTCTCCTGAAGGGACAATTTTGTTCAGTGATCCGCAGGGGAACAGAGGAACTTGGGATGGCCAGCCTTTCACTAATTTGGTGCGGGACGGCTCTGGCGAAATTACTTGGCCTTCCGTAAGGCCGTGGGTAGAAAAGCTCTCTAAGCAGTTTCCTTGGACGGCCCATTTGACTCCGACGGGATTAGTGGCATCACTGTTGGATTGGCAAGTGACAAGGGTCATCTATGCGAGCACTGCTGAGTACCTTTTTGAGACATTCTGGGGACGCTTTGGATGGGGGCACATCCCGATGCCCTCATCTTGCTACGATCTTCTAAAGATCGTGCTCCTTTTAGGGCTCGCTGGAGCAGTGCTCCTCCTTTGGCAGAAATACTGGCACCAGACGGCACCGCGCAGGTTGGCTTTGGGTTGGTTAGGGGTGACGACGGTAGCTCTATGGATTATTGTGTTTGTGCGCGGTTTCTTTGGGCTTATTGACGGTATCTTCTTTATTCCGGCTGCTCGTTATGCGTTTCCTGTAGTCATTCCCACTCTGATCATTCTGACAGCGGGTTGGTGGGTATGGCTCGGCCGCTTCCGAAAGTTTTATGCCGTTGCATGCGGCGTGGGGTTCGTTCTCCTGAACATGGTTTCGCTTGGAACCATCCTCAGATTCTACGGAGGTTAGCGTCACTCATGGCAAGAAAGAGACGTGTCCGGGTATTTATCATTACGGGATTGATTTTGCTCGGGATCATCGCTTCAACGCATTTGTTAAGCGCGACAGAGGCCCTTCGCCATACCTCAGCAGATCAGGCGATACAATGGGCTGGGATTCCCCAGCTTTCTGCCTCAGGCAGCACGGCTTTGTATTTGCCCAATGTTCTCAGGAATTTTCCCCCCCCGTTGCCCGTATTCGGTATTCAACTGACGTCCATCGATGCCTCCGGCGGGCTGAACCAGATAGTAACTGCAAAAGCTTACTGGGTTGGGAGCTCGGTCAGCTGGTCTGCTGTCGAGTCTAGCCCTGGGACTCGGTATTGGGCTGCTTTGGCTAGCCAGGAACAGCAATGGATCAATGCCGCGAACAACGGGCTCACCCCCATCATCAATATCCGTAGCACACCGGCATGGGCACAGGTATATCAGGGCTATTCCTGTGGCCCCATGACAACGGCCACATTCGGCAACTTTGCGACCTTCATGCATGATTTGGTTGCGCGCTACAGCCAGCCGCCTTACAACATCAAGTACTGGGAGATTTGGAACGAGCCGGACGTTGATCACAGCTTGGTGCCTCCGGATAGCCCGTTTGGGTGTTGGGGCAACAGCAGCGACCGCCTCTACTACGGTGGCAGCTATTATGCTCAGATGTTGAAAGTGGTATACCCTCAGATCAAAGCAGCCGATCCTCTAGCTCAGGTCTTGGTCGGTGGTCTGCTTCTGGACTGCGATCCGCGCGGTCCCTGTACATCGGTGAGCCATGCTTCAAGTCAAGCCACCGAGTCGAACAAGGATCCTCATGTGGCGGATGCGATTCGCAACGATCCGCTTCCGCCCATGTTCTTCGAGGGCATCTTGCAAGGTGGTGGAGGTCCCTTCTTTGACGGAGTGAGTTTTCATGCGTACGATTACTACCAGGGTGCACTCGGCCAGTATTACAATCCGAATTGGAACAGCGCGTGGAATACGACGGGGCCCGTAGTTGGTGCCAAGGCCGTCTTTATCAAGAGTATCTTGGCCAAGTACGGAGTCACGGGCAAATTTCTGATGAACACGGAAATGGGGCTCATCGACTATGGCGCAGCGGACTCTAACTTCGAGGCGACCAAGGCGTACTATGTTGCGCAAGGCTATTCAGCGGCTATCGCTCAAGGGCTGCGGGCTAATTCTTGGTACTCTCTCTATGGATGGACCAACTCGGGATTGCTCGATTCTGGCGGAAGTCCGCTTCCAGCCTATAACGCCTTTAAGTTCGCTGCTTCAGAACTAGAAAATGCACAGTCAGGGCGGACGATCACTCCTGCTTCAGGCGTCACGGGCTATGAGGTGACCCTGCCCGACCGGCGGATTTGGGTCATCTGGTCACTCGACGGCGCGCCGCACGCGGTGAATCTGCCTGGAGTTCCACTGGCCATCTATCACGTGGATGGAACACCGGTTGGCCCAAGTCCTGTGTTGACGGTTACCCTAGAGCCGATCTACATCGAATGGAGTCCGTAGATTCCGGACGAACCAATTTCAATTTTGTTGGATTTATGACTGCTCACGATCGAGCCCACCCATGGAGGTGGGCTCTCGTCAATTCGCTCCTGGTTTCAACGCTGCCAGGGATGAAGCTCGATCCGCGCTCGGGGAAAAGAGGTTGATTTTGGGCCGATGGTGTTCCAAGAACAGGCATCTGCTATTCTCGGCCGTCTATCTCATTGGAGTGACCTTCATCCTGTTTTACCTTTTCTCCGATTGGTCGTATGACGATCCCTTCATCACGTACCGCTATGCAGATAACATACGAAAGGGTGCCGGATTCGTATACAATTCTGGGGAGCGGATTCAAAGTACCAGCAGCCCTCTATTCACAGTGCTCTTGGCTGTGACCGGGAATTTCTCTTCTGATATTCCCCGCCTGGCCAATCTCATTGGTAGTCTCAGCCTCGCGTTGGGCGCCCTCGCGATGTCTAGTCTGGCCCGGAAGTGGGAATCACCCGTGGTGGGGTGGACCACTCTGTTTCTTTATCCGACCTTCCCGCTGCTCGTCAGTACCCTTGGCTCTGAAACACCACTTTATCTCGCACTCTGCCTAAGCGCGTTCGCTTTCTCTGCCTATCGCCGATATAACACCACGGCCCTCTGCGCTGCATTGGCCCTCCTTACGCGGACAGATGGGGTACTGGTCGCCCTTCTGCTGGGGGCCGATCACATCCTACATCGGCGACGGATTCCATGGTCGGCCGTTATCGTTTTCTCAGGTCCGGTTCTTGCCTGGTTCAGTTTTGCATGGATGTATTTCGGCTCACCTCTACCGGCGACCCTTGCGGCCAAGCAACACCAAGGGCTCATGTTCATTAGTGAGCAATTCGCTAGCGGGTTGCCAACGATCGCGAGTGGGTATGCGGCCAAGGGCGGGTATTGGCTAGAAGCACTCATCGCCCTGCTAGGACTCGCGTTCGCAGCTTGGAGGGCAAGGCAATGGATGCTCTTCCTGCTGTGGCCGGTCATTTACGCTGTGGCCTACTCAGCTCTCGGAGTAAGCAGCTACTTTTGGTACTATGCACCTTTGGTTCCCGGCTTCGTCGCGGCTATTGGGATGGGCATCTCCGTCTTTGAGCAACACGCCCGGGCCAATCACCGGCCTCCGCCCAATCTGCACAATGGACAGGCGAAGCAACGGCTTGGCGCCATTGCCCGGCTTGAAGTAGGGCTCATTCCGGGCTTGGGAGTCTTCTTTCTCCTGTTCTTCCTTTTCATTCAGGGATCCGACGTCTTAAAGATGAGCCAAATCCCCGATGGAAGGATCGAGATTTATCGTTCTATCGGTCAATGGCTCGATGCCAATACTCCACCCGGGTCCACGGTGGGCACATTGGAGGCGGGCATTATTGGCTTTTATGCTGGCCGCCGTATCGTGGACTTTGCCGGACTGTTGCAACCCGATGTAGCAGCCCAACTCACTGCCAAGACAACCTATGAAGATGCAGCGATCTGGGTGGTGCAGCACTATCACCCCAACTATATCGTTCTGCAAGAAGACGTCATGCCGCGTCTAGAGGAGAATTATATCTGGTATCACTGTTGGCCCGCGCAATACTTCGCCGGGAAGCAGTATCATTTCCCGGGAGACATCAGCGTGTTCTTCTGCAAGTAGGTCTGTGTGATGACAATCCCTGAGCGTGATTGGCAGAGGCGAGGAGCATGCGAGAAATAGAGCGGGGGTTGGGCGGTCTATTGTCTGCCGGCGACAGAGTTGCGGGTGGCTGGTGGCGTGCGCTTGCTTGGTTCGGCAGCCTCGGTTTGGGGCTATCGCTCTTTATGCTTCTTGCGCGAGGAATTCATTTTGAGTATCACTCCTTTGAAGATATCATCGCCACTTCCGCTTTTCAACTCTACCCGGAGCAGCAGGATTGGTGGCTCTATATTCTCGCTATTGCCGCGGTGCCATTCGGAACGATCCTTGGGTATGCCATTTGGGGTTGTCTCGGCACATGGTTTCAGAAAGCACAAAGTGCGTCCGAGCCGCCTTATATCAGATTGGCCACCATTCTATATCTCGTGTGGTGGGTGGATCCCCTGACTTTCCTGATCTCGCATCATTTCGCAACACTCTCCGCCTACGATCTAGGAGTGGCTTTTACGCTAGTCAACATGATTCTGCTGGGACATGCTTGGTTACAAGGCCAATGTCGCTCGAAATCGCAGCTTGCTCCTCCACCCCTCTCCTTATTGGCTGCGGTCGCCGTTCTCGGAGCGTTCGTTGGCATCTCGCTGCTGGTCTCTCCGTTGGGAACATGGTTTCTCGGCGCCCCAATTTGGACAGTCCTCGGAAGCGCCTTGGGGACGGTGTTGCTCTGGATGGGGGGGACATTCCTCTGGGCACGGAACTCGCTAAAGAGTTGGGAGGTGCTGGCAGGAAAAGCCGCGATCGCTCTACTTCCACTGTCGGTGTTGCCTCTCCTCGAGCTCTTCTAGTTGGAAGGAAGACAAGGAGATAATCGAGTTCTCGAGAGTTCTTCCTGGTGGGGTATGAGCCTCGTCATCGGAGGAGCGGTCATTGGGGGCATTGTGGTCCTGCTCGCTCAGTTACGATCCGAACGTCGTGGAGGAGGATCAATCTCGGCTACACACTTTTGGCGTGGGTTCTACGGTGTAAGCGTGCCCATTTTGCTATATGCCCTTGCCTATACTCCTAACATTCATTATCCCCTGGATCTCTTTCACGAGGGAGAAAACGTAGCCCCGGCTCAAGCCATCTTGGCAGGGCAGATTCCCTACAGAGATGTCGTATTTGTTCACGGTTTTCTACGGGATCCCGGTGTGGCCCTGGCGGCTTTCCGGCTATTCGGACCGACAATCGCCGGGCTACGCACACTAGAGCAATTGCTATCTCCACTAGCCCTCGTAGCAACTTATTACTTGGCTCTCGTTTGTTTGGGAGGTGCTTGGGCACTCTTGTATTCTCTACTTGCTCTCGTTGGATTCATTCCCATGTTCTACGACTGGAGGATTGTCCCAGCGCTCGCCGCTATCATATGTCTCGTTCTACACGTGCGTCGGGGATCCGCCGCCTGGGTAGGAGCGGCAAGCATACTCTCCTTCATTGCACTGGCCACTTCTTTCGACGTAGGCGTGGTAAGCGTGTGCTCAAGTGCAGCGCTAATTGTTGCGCGCTGGTTCAGCGAGCGAACAAAACAGATGACAAAGCCCCTCTTTGTCTATAGTCTTCCTCTCCTTGTCTGTTTGTCCATAGTTATGCTCTACTTTGCTGCCGTGAATGGTTTGGGTCCTTTCCTAAACTGGCATCTTCAAATTCTGCAAACGTATCGAGACTGGGATGGAATGCCCTATCCGATATCTGCAGAGGGTTTCATCCAGGTACGGGACGCATTTCTGTCCCCACTGGGCAGTATACTCGCCATCGTGGCGCTGTCGTTGGTCTTTGTCAGAAAGCGGTGGGCTCCAGCACATTGGGTCATATTACTGCTTTTGGTTTCCAATCCAGCTCTATTCAATAGGGGCGTTGTCAGTGGCTATAGCGGCGGGTACGCTCTAGAGGCTGGGTCTCAGTTTGCCCCGCTCCTTTTGGCAGTTCTCCTTTTGCACGCTGCGGATGCCAAAAGGCAGAATAGACTACAAGTGCCGATCGCGGCCGCACTTGGTCTGGCACTTATGCTTCCCATTCCACTGGAAGTTCCGACTCAAGATATCTCCTACGCGAGCCTGCCAAGCATTGTGAATCGATTGCCGGATAAGAATCGGATCACCATCGATCCTTCATGGGTACAATCCAAGATTGAGCGGATAGGCCCGCTGTATATTCCTCAAGAGCAGGAGCGATCGCTAGAGAGGGTCGTGGCGTTTCTTGGAAAAGCCGAATCTTTCTGGGATTTTACTGATCATGGTGCACTGTTTTTTCTCACCAATCATACAAGTCCGACGCGGTTCTACGCCACCCATCATGTAATCACTGGCGAGAATCAACATGAGGTTATTAACGCCCTGGCACTCCGGCCGCCGGAGTACGTACTCTACCGATCTAACACGGGGTGGGATGCGATTGCCGGGGTGGATCGGAACTTGCGCAGTTTTCTCGTAGCGGAGTATTTGCAGAGAAACTACCATCCGGTTGAGACTGTCGGTGGGTTCGTCATCCTTCAGAAAGGAGAACCCGAATCTTATCCTGTCGGGGCTCCATTTAAAGTGAATTTGGGATATGTTCCGTACCTTTGGGGGCAAGATAAGAGTCAGATTCTGAAATCCCAACATACCTCTCTAGTTGCTCAGTGGTCGTTCCTCTCAGCCAGCACTCTAATGGGATGGGAAACTCGGAATGATATTCCGTTGTCGGAGACTCGCCCAGAAGGATGGCATATCCGAACATCCGGGCAGGATCCTCAGTTGCAGAATCTTGACGTGGAGATAAATCCGCAATCCGTGACATACCTGGCTATAAGTATGACTGTGGCGGAATACAGTACAAATAGGACCTCTGAGGAAGGCGCGAAACAGACTCTCGGCGTTCAGCTCTTCTGGCGTTCGGGTAACGACAGCTTCACTGAGGAGAAGAGTGTTCTGTTTAATGCAGTGGCCGATGGCCAAGACCATCTCTATCTCGTTCGCCTCGCTTCGTTTCCAAGTTGGAGTTGGAGCGGGCCGGTTACCGGTCTTCGTTTGGACCCGGGTGCAATAGCCAACGTGAACGTCACTATCCGTTCAATTGAGTTCCTTGGTGTGAGAGAATAACTGAAGCCAGGGTGCACTCGCGGCCTTGGAGCGTGTCGTTCAGAGAAAGTGTGACAATCCAGGCCGCTAACAGCATAATGGGCTTTGGCTTGAACCGCGGGGCCTATGAAGGCGACTGCCGATTTCGTCCCGGCCTGCTAATCGCATATAATGGCTTACGTGCACCAAGGAAGCCTGCGCACCAGGATAGAGCGCTTCGACCAAACGGCGCATGCCGATACTCATCTGTGAGGGCTTCCGCTTCTGAAGTGATTTCATTAATGGCCGGAGGCTGGGCCGATAGAGAGCGGGAATTCACGGTTACGATGCCTTTTGCCATATTCTATTAGGCCGACGACTGATAGCGGCGGAGAAGACCGAAATTCCGACCTGGCTTGTACAGACTTTTCCAGAAATTGAACTGATAGTTGCGGCGACAGCTGCGCTGTATCTTCTGCCGGGTCTGGCACTGCTGAAGGTGTTCTGGCCGGATGCGAATCTGCATTGGCCAGAGAGATTGTCGCTTGCAGCCGGCCTTGGCGTTGCGATCCCCCCGCTCCTCCTTGAACTGGCTTATCTCGTTCATCTGCCCTGGGGAACTGTTCCGCTGGTCATCTACCTTGCCATCTGCGCGCTCGTTCTCATGGTTCCATTATTCAAAGGTTGGCGTCCTTCTCTGAATTCGGCAAGACCATCATGGCACGGTCTCGTTTTTCTCTGGCTGATAGGACTGGTTCTCCTCCTGCGACTCTATGTCATTCGCGATTTGCCCGTCGGTCTATGGGGAGATTCCTACCAGCACACGATGATAGCGCAGCTGCTTGTCGACCACGGCGGGCTCTTCTCTTCCTGGCAACCGTATGCTCAACTAGCCACCTTCACCTATCATTTTGGATTCCATGCAAATGTGGCTTTCTTTCATTGGTTGACAGGTATCCCGACGACCCAAGGTCTGCTCTACGTTGGACAGATCTTGAACGCGGCCACCGTTCCACTTGCTTTCCTACTCACTACGCGCTTGACTACCAACCGTGTCGCGGGTCTGTGGGCTGCGCTGCTCACTGGCTTTTTCAATACGCAGCCGGCCTTTTATACTAATTGGGGGCGCTATCCTCAACTGGCTGGTCAAGTCGTTCTGCCGGTTGTGCTTTTGACTTGGATGGGAGCGTTGGGAAGGAGCAGAATCGAGTGGAGGTTGGTGACGTTAGCGGCACTCATGACTGCATCTCTGGCCCTCACTCATTACATCGTAATGATTTTTGCCGTTTTGTTTATCTCGGCTTACTTGGTTGCACTATGGGTGCGAGAGCCGACCTGGCGCACAGTTAGGCGTGTTGGCACAATCGCAAGTGCTGTCAGCGGAATAGCTTTTCTTCTTGTCCTTCCGTGGTTTCTAAACACGTTGAACGGATTCTTGGGCCGTAATATAGCCGGGTTCATCAATGGGGCTGTCGGAGCGGACCGCATCGCCGGCTACTCAGCGCTCCCATCGTCGGTGCCCTTTTACTTGAGGGGAGAAATCCTTGCGCTCGCCGTCATAGGCCTGATGGCGGCGTTGGCACGGCGTGATTGGCAAGTTGTGCTTCTCGCCGTCTGGAGTCAGCTGTTAGTCTTGACGGCGATACCGCAAGTGTTTGGGCTTCCGGGGGCGGGAATTGTTGATTCCTTTACCGCCTACATCGCGCTCTACCTCACGGTGATTCCTCTATCTGCCTATCCACTGGGGCTCGCGCAAGGGGCACTAGAGCATTGGCATTGCCAGTTCCAGCGGGTCGGTATCGCGGCAATGATGCTCGCAAGCATCTGGGGGGCAACCCTCCAGCAAGGCAAAGTCGATCCTAGCTACCAGTTGTTTACTCAATCGGACGCGCGAGCCATGGAATGGATTCGGACACAGACCCCGCCGAAGGCACGCTTTCTGGTTAACAGCTTTCCTGCCTATGGGGGAACTCTGATTGCAGGAACAGATGGTGGCTGGTGGATTCCGCTGCTGACGCAGCGGGAAACGAATCTCCCACCGCTGACTTATGGGAGTGAACGCGGAGAGCCTGACGGTCTGTACTCCTGGATTAATGCTTTTGCAGTGACTTTGCGTGGCCGTCCCCTGACCGATCCGAGACCAGTCTCCATCAATCTGACTGACCCCGCCGTATTAGAGGCTCTCCGGGAGTCTCATTTCACTTATGTTTACAGTGGAGCTCACCAGACGCCCGGGCCGGACACGGCAGACCGGTTTGACACTGCCGCGCTGCAAGCGAGCCCGTCCTTTCGTCAGGTCTACTCCTCCGATGGGGTGGAGATATTCCAGATTGTTGGTGGAGATCAGCCTTGAAGATTGCCTTGATCGGTCCGACCTATCCGTTCCGCGGAGGAATTGCCCATTACACTACTCTCTTGGTACAGCACCTGCGAGAGCGACATGATGTACTCTTTGTTTCATACCTGAAGCAGTACCCGAAATGGCTGTACCCCGGGAATACAGATCTGGATCCCAGCCTTGAATCCAGCACCTTGCAGGTTGAATGCGAACGAATACTGACTCCATTGAACCCACTCACATGGTGGCACGCTTTCACAAGAATAAGGAGCTATTCCCCTGAACTCTTGATTCTACAGTGGTGGACGCCCTTCTGGTCACCGATGCTCTTCTTTCTCACGAGGCTAGTCCACCACCGCACCAAGATTCGCGTTCTCTTTCTCTGCCACCACGTAATCGCTCCCGAAGGAGGCATATTCGATTGGTTCTTGGCTCGCCGCATCTTCTGGCGAAGTCAGGCTTTCATTGTTATGAGCGAGGAGGACTTTGCCCTCCTACGCAGAGCATTGCCTTGGGCGCGCATTAAGGGGGTCAGCCATCCACCATACGACGTATTTTGCCGCATGCCATTGTCTTCCCGCGAAGCACGCGCTCGGCTCGGACTAGAGGAACATGAGCCCGTTGCGCTCTTCTTTGGATTTGTCAGACGATACAAGGGTCTGCGATACCTGATAGATGCCATGCCTCGAACTCGCGAGCAAATCCCGGTTCGCCTTTTGGTCGTCGGAGAGTTCTGGGAGGACGCAAGGCCCTACCACGAACAAGTACAGCGGCTCGGCCTGCAGAACGTGGTCATGTTCCACAGCACATATGTGCCCAATAATGAACTAGCGGTCTATTTTTCTGCTGCAGACGTGGTCGCTCTTCCCTACTTGGAAGCGACCCAAAGCGGAGTGGCACAAATTGCCTTGGGTTTTGAGAAACCAGTGATTGCCACCTCGGTCGGGGGAATGCGAGAGACCATTCGCGATGGAGAAACGGGATTGATTGTGCCTCCGGCAGATGTCACTGCTCTCAGCGATGCTATCGTGAGGTATTTCCGTGATGGATTGGGTGAAAAGTATGCACAGAATATCCGTCTTCAGGAACAGTCGGCTTCCTGGGCGCCTCTGATAGATTTGATCGAGGAGTTGGCCACGCCAGGTGAGGAGCTGGAATTTGAGCGGCCTGCACCAGGCACTCGTTCCCCAAGAGTCCTCTGAACAGGAAAGACCAAGGACGCGAACTATCGGCTCATGAAGCACGAAAAAGGACAGATGCATCTGGAGGGTTCTTGCAAGTTCTGTTCTTGCTGACGCAAAGCTTGGGTTATCCGTCGGGGTTGGGACGATATTGGCCCTTGGCGCGGCAAATGGTCAGACTTGGATTTAAGGTCGAAATCGCAGCGCTTCACCCTGCATGGTTGTCCCTGCGTCAGCGAGAGTTCATTCAGGACGGTGTTAGGGTTACATACGTCGGGCAGATGCATGTATATGAGGACGCGGGCGGGAACCGCCGGCAATATTTCGGCTCACTAGAGCTGGTGAGAGTCACAGCCGCAGCGACTGCAGCACTTGCCCGAATCGCGCTGAGCCGCCAAGCCGATGTCATTCACATAGCCAAGGCGCAGCCTATGAACGGCCTCGCCGGATGGCTAAGCAGCTGGCTCGGGAGCCGCAAGCTGTATTTGGATTGCGATGATGATGAGGCGGCGTCCAATCGGTTCGGGTCGGAGTGGCAGAGGAGTATCGTTCGATGGTGGGAAAGTAACCTTCCCGGAGTGGCCCGGGGCATCACGGTGAATACCAGCTTTCTTCGTGACCGCTGCCTCCGCATGGGAGTACCCCCGCATAGAGTGCGTCTGATTCCGAATGGTTTCGACCCGGACCGGTTTCGACCCCTGGCCGCGCCGGAGATAGAATCAGTTCGCCGTCGTTGGGGATTGGACAATCGGCGCGTTGTGCTGTATCTCGGCAGCATAAGTTTGACCAATCATCCGATTGGCCTCCTCTTGGAGGCTTTTGAGCAAGTTCGGCGCTCCGTTCCTTCGGCGGTACTCCTGGTCGTGGGTGGCGGGGACGACTATGACAAGTTTGCTCGGATGATTCGAGACCGTGAACTGTCTTCGTCGGTTGTATTGGCAGGGCGTGTCGACCCGGCCGCGGTGGCTCCCATCTTTGCTGCCAGTGAACTATCCGTGGATCCAGTATATGATGACTATGCGGCGCGCGCGCGCAGCCCTCTCAAGATCGTTGAGAGCCTCGCAATGGGAGTCCCCGTGGTGACCGGAGACGTAGGCGACCGTGCCGCTATGATAGCCAACGGCCGCGTTGGGATACTGGTGCAGCCAGGAAGTGCTCAAGCGCTGGCCGACGGAATCATGGCTGCACTCCAAGACCCGGCGCGCCGTGAGTCGATGGCGAACACCGCCCGCGCTGCGAGTCAGTGCTACCGCTGGGATCGTCTGGTGCGAGATTTCGTTCAGATTTACAATGTAGCTTAGGATTCAGCGTGTCAGGCGTAAATTGGGGCCAGGCTGTGGTAGTGGTCAACTGGGAACGATCGGAGGACACGATTGAGTGCGTGCGCTCTCTTGTTCCCCGCGAGGTGTTTGAGGATCAGATTATCGTCGTGGACAACGGTTCACAAGATGACTCTGTTCGCGAAATCCAAGCAGCCTGCCCGAGACTGACAATTTTAGGCTTGCGTCGAAATCTGGGATTTGCCGGTGGATTCAATGCCGGAATTGAAAAGGCGCTGGCACTTGGCGCCGAACGGGTCCTTGTGCTGAACAACGATGTGATCGTTGAACCCGGATCGGTGATGGCTCTACGCTCGGCCGAATGGGATATCTCTGTGCCCAAGATCCTGTTTCATTCCGCTCCTCATCGAATATGGGCCGCCGGGGCGAGGTGGCGAAGGTTTCCCCCTTCGGTCGTAATGCTTGGCTACGGCGTTTGGGGCCGGGGCACCCTAGACGGTCCTCAGTGGAACAAGCCCTATCCTCTAGAGTATGCCACAGGTTGTGCGCTTATGGTGAGGCGGCATGTTTTTGAGCGTGTAGGATTATTTGACGAGCAATTTGTGAGTTATTGGGAAGACTATGACTTTTGCTTTCGGGCACGGGCAGCGGAGCTCACGATCGGGTATGTTCCGGACGCCCGGATTTTGCACAAGGTCTCAAAGAGTTTTGGCCAGTACTCCTCGAAGTGGTGGTGGTACATGGGACGGAATACGGTTCTGTTCTATAGGAAAGATAATCGTTTTCCCGTATGGATGCTAGGGACCTTTTTGATTTGGGCGACTGCCCGAGAGACAGCTAAAGGTAATGCGGCGCACCTGGCAGATTTCTGGAGGGGAGCGCGAGAAGGAGCCCGGCTGATTAGGCAAAAGGAACAGGTTTGCCGTGGAACACGTGGCTTGTAACGTTTGCGGTGCATCATCTCCTGTTCCATTTCTCCGCCGAGCAGACCGGTTCGGCGGAGAGCTTTTCGAGTACTCTGTATGCTCGCAATGTGGATTGATATTTCTCAATCCCCGTCCGAATCTCTCTGAGCTCATCAAATATTATCCGAGCAACTATGAAGCTCACTACATCACGGACCCAAAAACGCGCCTGGAGGCCTGGAGGCTGCGGAGGGCGCTTGACATTCAGATTGCTTTCGTCGAACGATTTGTGCCTCAGCGAGGCCGGCTATTGGACATTGGCTGCGGAACAGGGAGCTTTCTCGATAGGGCCAGGGAAAACAGGTGGAGAGTCGTCGGAGTCGAATGGGTTGAGCAGGCGGCACAGCTGGCACGCGACTATTACGGTCTGGAGGTATTGATCGGCTCTGGCGAACGGATTGCTTTACCGGGGGAGAGCTGCGATCTAGTCACACTATGGGATGTGCTTGAACACGTGCCCGATCCTAGCGGGACACTCTCGGAGGGTCACCGTCTACTAAGGAACGGCGGCGCAATAATTTTCTCTGTTCCCAATTTGAGAAGTTTCACCCGCCATCTGTTTGGTCGGACATGGGCGGGCTGGGATGCTCCGAGGCATCTGCACTTGTTCACCGACAATGTAATCGAGCAGTTGCTGGAAATGCACGGATTCCGGTTGGAAGCAAGTGCTTGCGTGCTAGGAGAAGAAGGAGTATTTGCGTTGAGCGTCGAGTTCCTCTTCGGGGGAAGGCATTTCCATAGGGTTATTGGACTCGCGACCGCACTTATGTGGCCGTACCGGCAGATGGCATATGCGCTGAAGAGAGGGGGAATCATTACGTTTGTAGCTCGAAAGAGCAGGCCGTGAGAATTGCTAATCTGGTGTTGCGACGATCCTGGCCGCAAGGGCATCGCGGGCGATTCGTCTCGGTCATCATCCTGCTAGCCGGTGGTATTTTCATTGCCTATGCGCTCGTCAGTAACTGGAATCAACTGCGGACGCAAGGCGTTGAGCTCGATTACAAGTATGCAGTGCTCGCTCTGCTTCTGTATCCCTTGGGAATGTTGCCTACAGCGGCGGCGTGGCATACTCTGCTCGGGTCCATCGGCGCCCGCAAAGGATTCCGAGTCAATCTAAGGATCTACAGCCTGTCCTGCCTCCCTCGGAACGTCCCGGGGTTTGTATGGTTTATTGCGAGTCGTTCCCTTCTTTACCAGGAACAAGGGGTCCCCGCGAGCTGGATTGTTGCGAGCTCGGTCGCGGAAACCTTGCTCCTGGCATTCACCGGATTTGCTACGGCTACGCTGCTGGCTCTCTCCTCGAACATACCCTTGGTCGAAAGCATGGGGACCGTTCGCGTGGCACCGCTAATTGCCATCGCTGTCCTCTTGGCCGTTGTTGCCGGCGCGCCGTTTTTAGATCGGATCGTTCACCGATTGCTTCCGGGTCAAGAAACTGTTGACCGAGCGCCTCCGGTGAGCAGGACAGGAATGGCATTTGTGCTCGTGTGGATGCTTCTCGCGTGGTGCGGAGGCGGCGTGCTACTTTTCATTGCAGCCCACATAGTGATGACGCCGAGCTGGTCTGCCCTGCCGACCATCATTGGCATCTGGGGAGCCGCAGGCGCGGTGAGTCTGACGGTGGGAGTCGGCATTCAGGGGATCGGCATTCGCGAGATAACGTTGGCAGCGCTGCTGAGCACAATCATGCCCCCATTTGCTGCTGCGATTCTCGCGATCCTCTTTCGCATCATTCTCACTGCAGGTGAGCTTGTCTGGGCTCTCTTTTTCGCTTGGCTCATGGGAAAGAGCGCCTTGGGATTGCGGGCTTGAACGCAAGCATGAGAGGGAAGGGGTCTTTTTGAACTCGGGACATACGCGATTACGATGGATGGGAGCTGCCATCGTTGTCCTGCTTTTGGCATTCGCGTTCCGCGTGCGGAACCTGGGGGCCGAGAGCGCGTGGATGGACGAAGCATACTCAATCGCCCTGGCTGGATTTCCTTTGGACAAGATCATTCAGGGGACAGCTGCGGATCAACATCCGCCCTTGTACTACCTCCTCCTCCATCTATGGATGTTGCCTGGCTCCGGCGTATTCTTTGCGCGCTTCCTATCCCTCCTCATTGGGATCATCAACATTGCCCAAGTCATGGCACTCGGGCGGAGGTTGGGAGGCAGTGCCATCGGGGGCGGAGTCGGGTTGCTCCTAGCCATCTCGCCATTTCACGTGTGGTACTCGCAGGAGGCGAGGATGTACATCCTCTTGGCGACCTTCACCACTGCGGCGACCACTGAATTATGGCTCTGTCTACAAGGCAGGAAGAGATGGTTGCTCTACACGTTGTTTTGCCTGTTTTCCCTTTACACCCAGTACTTTGCCCTTTTCATCTTCATAGCACATGGACTGCTCGTTGTGCTGCAGGCCGCAAGGTCGCGGCGGTTGATGTTCCTTGGCCAGTGGACAAAGGCAATGTTAGCGGTAGCGCTAGGATTTGGAGTGTGGCTCCCGGTAGCCCTGAACCAGATGCGCTTCCACATGATGCCGTGGATTGGTCGCCCAGATATCGGGTCCATCCGCGACGCTCTGCTGGCGCTCTTCTGGGGAAATGAGGCCATGGGCGTGCCAACGGGAATCCGCTGGTTGGCCTTTGCAGGTTTGGGAATAATGATACTCTGGGGAGTCTTTAAGTTGTACCGGCGGAGGCCCGCGAACTGGTCGGGATTCGAGCTCATCGCGTTCTGGGCACTCATCCCATTTTTCCTCATTGTGCTGACGTCTCTATACTATCCCATTTTCCAAACCAAACAGTTTCTACTCCTAGTGGGTGCATTCGTACTTCTCTTCACGTTCATCGTTCAGTTGCTGCCGCGGCCAGCCGGGGTATTGCTCCTCTTTGTTTCTTTGCTGTTTGCCGGTGCCTCGGTTTTGCTTCAGCAATCGATACTGCACAAAGATGATTGGCGGGGAGCAGCACAGTATATTCAACAGGGATATGGCCCCGGTGATGTCGTGTATAGCAATCCGGCGGCATCGGCGTTGGCGCTCTCGCTATACGCCCCCTCTCAATTTGTCTACGACGGCTACCCTCCCGATTATTCGATCCTCTCAGGAGGATGGAAGAACGGCCAAACGATCACTCCGCAAATTGCTGATACCGCCATGCAGCTTCAGGTGAGACAGCACACGCGTATTTGGCTGGTGGAATCCTACCCCCAGCTTTGGGACCCCTCAGGCGCTCTGGAATCTTGGCTCTCTGTGCATGCCTTCCTAGCAGCGGACAAGCAATTCACGAATGTAAGAGTTCGCCTGTACCAGCTACGCCCTGAAAGCCCTCAACCCTGAAGTCGGCCCTTGCACTACGCCGCATCAAGTGCCGCATCCACAAAACTGCTGCCCCTTTCCTCCGCAGCTCACGTGCTTTTCTGCCATGTCCCTAAGGTATTCGTACCTGCCCCAGGTCGATTGTGTGGTTCAAGTCCGAATCTTTGACGGAGACTATGGCCAATTCATCTGCCTGCAACAAGTGGGCTGGGACTTGGAGGCCACTCTCCGTCAAAACAACAACCGCGTAACGGCCGGGTTCCACATTGGGGATAATGAATTCACCGGTTGCCTCATCGACATCGGATCGCGGGGCTTGATCTGTCGCAACCGGAGGAACTACGGTCGCCCCTTCTTGCAGGTGGGAGAGAAAGATGCCATCCTTCTGTGGGGCAAGATTTGCCGGGTTTGTCAAGACCAATTGGCCGTGTACCGTCGCGTAGCCCGGTTTGGATTTCACAAATACATGGCTCGCACTTGGAGTAGAGATTGCAGGATTGTCGTTGCGGCAAGCACTAACGGTGCTGATCATAAGCAGTGCTAGCACTAAGCAAACCTTTTTCCTAGAAGCTGTGTTGAGAATGACAAGCCACGCCCGCTCGACAATCGGATTGGAGATTGGTCGCCTGCGCCAAGCATTTTCGCCCAAGTAAGGGCGCACTCGTAAACTGCTGAGAGTGTTGAGATACTTGCCGATTTGCATCGTTTTTCTCCATTCATTTGAGTAAGTCCGGATCGCGTGCTCACGCTCGAAAACCGAAAGGCCTCCTGATCGTCGATGAAGCACAATCAGGAGGCCTTTTTCATACCTGTTGAGGCCTATTGACCATTACGAGCCGGACATGTTGGTTACTTGCTGAAGGCGTTGGTACTCATCGACCAGCTGCCGTTCGTTGAAGCCATCTGGCCTGGGTTGTTAAAGTTCACTATGCAGCTTATGAGCGACCCGGCTGCATTGCCGCTGACCGTCATTCCTCCGCGGTAACCATTGGGCAGGAAAGACTCGCCAGGCGTGTAGAACTCTTTGGTCTGCCCTTGCGAGAACGTCTGCGCTGTGTTGTATGCGTTTCCAGCATACCCATCGTAGGCGACATGGAAGGTTGTCGCAACGGCACCTACGTTCTGGCAGGTAACCGAAGTATTCCAGCCGTAGTAGGCTTTCATCACTGCAGGGATACCCGACGCATTTGTAGCGCCCGAAGTAGGCACGGCGTTGTAGGTCTGCGCCTGGGAACCGTTGGCCGCGTTGACTACGGCCACAATTGGCAGCGAATTCGAGGTAATCGTTGCACCAAAGTAGCCAGCGGCAGGGTGCTTGCTCGGCATATAGAGGAGGCAACTCGGGACAGCATCTGTGAGGTCGCAACTCGTGCTTCCGGAATCACTAAAAGTCACCACCACGTGCTGGTTGCCAGCACCGATCTTGAGGATGTTCAGACTGCTGTTCCACCCGTAGTAACTGTTGTACAGAGCTGGAACATAGTAGCTCGTCGCGCCGCTTGGTACACCGCTGTACGATTGCATGTTTCCACCCGTGGGGACCCGCTGGTTGTCCACGGCAACAACTGGCTGAGCGCTCGAAGTGATGGTCGCTGAGCCGTTGCAAGAAGTACCTGAGGAGAATCCGGTTGGTGTTTGGGCCAGGAGGTCAAAGTGAACCGAGGCGTTCTGAGCCAAGCCAGTCTTCTGAAGCGTTCCAATGGTGCCATCCAGGCATTTTATGCTCACCGTGACATTGGTGGTGCCGGATCCGACGTTTTGAACCGAGATGAGGCTGTACCATCCATAATAGTTAAATACGATAGCTGGCATGTAAAAAGTAGTTGCTCCCTGAGTCAAGCCGGAGTAACTTTCGTTAAAGTTGATGCTGCCGGTGCTTAGAATATTGGCGATGGCGCCAATTTTCATCCCTGCTGAAAGAACGACCGAGTACTGGCCGGGAGTAAGGTTGGGAACTTGGGCGGTGACGACCTCAAACGACTGGCCTGGGTTTAGGGGGATTGGATTCGCCTGACCTCCGTTCAGAGGATTGGGCTCGATTTTGTTCCCGCTCCCATCATAGAAATCCACCAAGACAGTGCCCTGGGTCGTATCGATATTCTGGATAGTAAATGAAGACGTATCCGTGTTACCCGAAGGTCCAATTGCGCGCGGTCCGGGATGCCCGGTCGTCGGTGCTTTCGGTGCCGGTGTAGGCGTTGGACCGGCTGCGAATGTTGCAGTCCCCGTTATGGCAAGTGCAACCAGGACTACGAGACCAACGATGGCGGTGAGAATGCTGCGCAAGTTTAACATTTTTCCTCTCCTTCTTGATTGCGAAAGTGCGTGGCGGATTGAGAACGACAAGATTGCTATCACACCTTCAGGCTACCGAACACAGAATAACATATGGATGCCTTCAGGTCAATAATCCATTTGGGTATATCTCAGCGGACGGATGGGATTGTGATGGTGTAGACGACTTGGTATGAGAGGTTCATGGGGCTGGACACGCCATCTAGCTTTCCTCCTATCGCATAAAGGTGTGTGTCTGTGGGAACAAGACTGAGGAAAACCCAGGAACTGGAAATTGGGCTGTCAAGAACCTGCCAACGATCATTCTGAGGCAAATAGTCCAAAGGTGGTATCGCCATTTTCTTGTCACTCAGACCACCCACCAGCAGCATTGAGCCGGCAATTCCCGCCGTGCCCGCGCCGTAGCGCCCCTCGGGCAGCGCAGCGCGAGTTGTCCATGGATTGTTGTTGCCGTTATCTCGTTCAGGGGTGTACTCTTCATTTAGCCTAAGAGCGTTCGTTCCGTCATAGCCACCAATTACATAAATCCTTCCTCCTACTACTGCCGCGGTAGCGAAAGCTCTTGGTACTGACATGCGTGATATGGGCTTCCAAGTATCCTGACCGGGGTCGTAGAGGAAGCTCGAATCCAGATATTTGGCGCCATCCCAACCGCCAAATACATAAAGCTTTCCCTCAAAGACTGCCATGGCATACGCGGATAGCGCTGAGGGTAGCGATGCTCCTTGATCCCAGCGGTCATGTTGCGGGTCATAGATTTCCAGGATATCTGTCGGTTTTCCAGATGCAAGACGCCCTCCTGGAACATAGATCTTGCCCAGAATAACGGCCGCGCTGGCGTCCGCCACTGCAACCGGCTTGGGGGTGAGAGATGACCAGGTATCGGCAGAGATGTTGTAACGCTCAACGGCGGACGTAACTCCATTCGTGGATTCGCCCCCGATGGCGTAAATTTCGTTCTCGTAGATTGTCGCCGCCATTCCGCTACGAGCTGTTGGGAGGGGGGCTTTCTCTTGCCAGCGTGGAGGGGCAGGCGGGCTGGCTGCAACTTGGACAGGAGTTCTGGTTGTCGCGAAAACCAAACTGCCGGCAGAAACCAGAAGGATTGCAGCAACGGCGACCCACCACAAGGAACGGAGCCGCATGCGGTTTGACCGTTCGATAGGCGGGGAAATGACGGATTCTGGCAGTGGCAAGCTCGCAGAGGGGTTGGCATCTGCAGGAAGAGCGCCCACCTGTATCAGGCCTTCGCGGATTGCATACAAGGTGGCCTCGGTGCGTGAAGCGACGCCAATCTTGGCAAAGATATTGCGCAGATGCACCTTGACGGTGTTTGCGCTGATGAACAGCTTTTGCGCGATCTCTTTGTTGCTCGCGCCGGTGGCGACGAGTCGCAACACTTCACGCTCGCGCTCGCTCAGCGTCTCATTCTCTTCCATAACCGCTCGTAGTGAAATTCTGGAATGGGCTGAGGATACTCGCTCTTGGCGTTGCTGTCAAATGGCCAGTGTGCTTTTTAGGGGGCCGCCGCCCCGTATGATGGATTTCCCGCGGTTTTGCATATTCTGATAATGCGGGTAGAATGACCCACGGTCCGATTATGCGAGCCATGAGAAATGCTGACTTCTGAAGCCAATCTCCCCACGTATGATTCAAGCCGCCCGCGTTTTCCGATTCTCGAGGACGCGCGTGAACTCGTTCACTATCATGACCTGTTGTTGAGTCTTGTCCGGCGCGACCTAACGGTTCGGTACAAACGCTCCGCCCTGGGTTTTCTGTGGACGATGCTCAACCCGCTCTTGACGATGCTCGTGATGGCCGTGGTCTTTTCAACCGCCTTTCGGTTCCCAGTGGAGCATTATCCGGTCTACCTCCTCTCCGGCCTCTTGCTCTGGAATTTCTTTTCCCAAAGTACGACAATTGCTATTGACAGCCTGGTCTGGGGCGGTGGGCTGATTCACAAAATCTACGTCCCGAAAGCGGCCTTTGTCATCTCGCCGGTTCTGGTGGGCCTTGTCAACCTTTTGCTCGCGCTCGTCCCCCTCGCTCTGATCATGTTCGCGACCGGCGCCTCTTTTTCATGGGCACTCCTTTACCTACCGGTCGCGATTCTCCTGGCGCTCATCTTTGCGCTTGGCGTAGGGCTCTTTATGTCCGCGCTGGCGGTCTTTTTCGTCGATATTGTGGATATTTATAGGGTAGTCCTCACGATTCTGACCTATCTGACGCCGATTTTTTACCCGGAGAATGTAGTTCCGCCTCAGTACGTATCCTTCTACCATATGAATCCGATGTACTATTTCGTAGAGCTTTTTCGAATTCCGGTCTACCTGGGGCGCATACCAGAAGGTTACCTGACGGCCCGCGCGGCGCTCCTTGCCATTGGAGCCTTTATCCTCGGCTGGTGGTTCTTTACGAGAAAAGAGGATGAGTTTGCCTACCGTGTCTAATGTCCCGAGCCCGGCTCGGTCGTCGGCGAACGTTATCCGTCTCGGACAAGTCTCTGTCCGCTACCGTCTCCCACACGAGCGTTACGCGACTCTCAAAGAGCACACCATCCGCTGGCTCCAAAGGCGCGTCCAGTACGACGATTTTTGGGCCTTGAAGGACGTGGACGTAGACATCGCGCAAGGGCAAGTCCTCGGGATCATCGGTCGCAATGGCGCCGGCAAGAGCACCCTGCTCAAAGTCATCTCCCGTGTCTTGCGCCCCACCCGCGGGCATGTATGGGTGAGGGGGCGCGTGGCGCCCCTTTTGGAGTTTGGCGCCGGGTTTCACCCCGAACTGACGGGACGCGAAAATGTGTTTCTCAATGGCGCCATCCTCGGCTTTTCCCACGCGGAGATGGAGCGCAAGTTCCAGCGGATTGTCGATTTTGCGGAGCTGGGAGATTTTATCGACGCTCCGCTGCGCACCTATTCGAGCGGAATGGTGGCCCGGCTCGGCTTTGCGGTCGCGACCGATGTGGAACCGAACGTCCTCATCGTCGACGAAGTGCTATCTGTGGGCGATCCCGCCTTTCAAAGGAAATCGATCGAGCGGATCCAGAGCTTTCGTGCGGCGGGGACGACCATTCTGCTGGTGACGCACAGTCTTGAAACCGTACAGAGGATGTGTGATCGAGTGATCTGGCTTGACCACGGCGTCGTCGTGGCGGATGGGATGGCAGAGACAGTAGTACAGGAATACCGGAACCAAATGGTGGGCTCTGAGTCCATACGATTGGCCAAAGCGGTAGGGCCGACCGAGTCACAACGTTGGGGAGACCGCCAGGTCGAGATCATCCAGGTGCGCCTGCTAGACGGGCAGGGGGAGGAGCAAACCGTTTTTGAGACCGGCGATTCTCTAGTCGTGCAGATGGATTATGAAACAAACACCCCTGTTCCTTCACCGGTGTTTGGGATCGGTATACACCGCCACGACGGCCTGCATATCTCGGGCCCGAATACTGACTTTGCCGGACTCGAACTGCCGGAACTGAAAGGGACAGGCTGTGTGACTTTTCGAGTACCGAACCTGCCCTTGCTGGACGGTCTTTATTACATCTCTGTGGCGGTTCACCCCAAGGATGGCTTGGTGATGCACGATTTTCACGACAGAGCCTACACTTTCCGTGTTATCAACGTCAACGGTAAAGTAAAAGAGCAGTATGGGCTCTTCAGCCTAGGGGGGACATGGAAACATACACCCTCTTGGTCGGCGCCCTCTACCGCTCTTGAGGCGCCCGGTAGCAGCAGGAATGGATTGCATGTTTAGCTTTTCCCACGCCGTCGGAGGTCAATGAGGGGCACATGAGCGTAGCGCAACTGGGAAAAGCGCACATTCTATTGATCAGTCAGGATGTGGTTGGCGCAGAGATGGCAGGGCCGGGAATACGCTATTATCACCTGGCCAGAACACTCGGTCGCGAGTTTCCAGTTCTTCTCGCTCTCCCGGGAGATTGTGCTCGGGACCTCCCAACAGTGGATTTTCACACGGTCTCCTACCGGCCCGGCGATTGGCACTCTTTATCCGCGCAGGTCGACGGCGCCCGTGCGGTCATTTTTCCCAGCGATATTGCCAGCGACTTGCCTCAACTCGCCGAAAGCGGTGTCCCCCTCGTGGTGGATGGTTATGATCCGATGCTGGCCGAATGGTTACCTCTTGTTCATGACCAAGGTTTGTCGGAACAAGAGTCCCGATGGTTCGCGCGGATGCGGTTGCTTAATTTTCAGTACCTCATGGGTGATTTCTTTATCTGCGCGAGCGAGCGCCAGCGGGATTGGTGGCTCGGCCTTTTGGAAGCCAATGGACGCATCAACCCTTACACGTACGGCGAGGATGCGTCCCTCCGGCGCTTGATCGACGTTGTGCCCTACGGATTACCCGAGACTCCGCCCCAGCCTTCTCGACCGGTCATTAAGGGAATCTGGCCAGGCATCTCTGCCACCGACCGCGTCATCCTCTGGGGAGGAGGGCTCTGGTCCTGGCTAGATCCACTTACAGCCATCCGGGCTATGGAGCGCGTTTGGGAGCGTCGACCTGATGCTCGCCTTGTCTTTCCGGGCACCCGACGCCCGAATCCTGCGTTGGTGGGTATCGCGACCCACGAACAGGCTGCGCGCGATCTGGCTCTCCAACTCGGCTTGCTCGATAAGGCCGTTTTCTTTGGCGGCTGGGTACCCTACACTGAATGGCCCAATGTGCTCCTAGAGAGTGACGTGGCTTTGACTTTGCATTATGAAAGTACCCTGGAGACCCGCTTGGCCTTTCGCAGCCGGATCCTGGAATATATCTGGGCAGGGCTGCCGATTGTCACGACACGAGGAGATGCGACAAGCGAAGTGGTCGCTCAGAACGAAATCGGCACTCTGGTCGAGAGCCAGGATCCCGATGGCGTGGCGAATGCAATACTAGATCTGATCGATTCGCCTCGCCAAGATTGGCAGAGGCGAATGGACAAGGTACGGCCGACGCTGACTTGGGAGCGAGCGGCCGAGCCCCTCATCGCTTTTTGCCGGCAACCTTACCGGGCGCCCGATAAAGTTGCCATGAAGGGCAACTTGGGAAATCCTTTCTACATGAGCGAAATCCTCAAGCTCAGAAGCGAAGTGTGCGCGTTTGAAACGCGACGAATCGTCCGTTTGCTGGATCGAGTCCAGCGCCTCGTCCCTCGACGGTCGCGCTAGGGACTCCGCGTTGCCAGGATAGAACAGCCGGAAGCAGGTACAACTCGACGGATCTGGAGAATGGTTCCGTGGCAAGCTCAGTTCCCGCTGACCTCCTGATAATAACCCATGAGAGTATCGGCGACAAGATGGCGGGCCCGGGGATTCGGGCCTGGGAGGTCGCGCGCGCCTTGGGCAAGCGGGGTGTCCAGGTTATTCTTGCGACTCCTTTCGATAGCGGACGGCAAACTGCCAACGTGGAGATTCGCAAGTTCTCTTGGGAGGAGGCCTCCGCCCTTGCCAATCTGGTGGACCAGTCACGGGTCGTCATGGCGATTGGGCCGGTTCTCACCCGCGCTATTCGACTGCTCAACGGGCCGATTCAAAAACCCACCATTGTGGATGCTTACTATGTTCCAGAGATTGAACGCATCCTCCTGAATCTCAGTATCGGTCAGTTTGATTTTGATCCGACGCGTGCCTTTGTGGACGAGTTGTTTGTCTATCTGCGACAGGGTGATTTTTTCATCTGCGGCTCGGAGAAGCAATATGATTTTTGGCTCGGAGCCCTCTTGACGGTCGGCCGGCTGAACAGTCGAACGTTGGGAATTGATTGGACCGCCGATCACCTGATCGGCCGAGTACCCTTGGGGATCCCCGACGAGCCTCCGCGGGCCGAGACCGGATTACTCAAAGGAGTCATTGACGGCATCGGTGCCCACGACAAGGTCCTTTTTTGGGGAGGAGGGGTTTGGGATTGGAATGATCCTTTCACTCTGTTGGAGGCGTTGAAGAGGGTACTTGCTCACCGAGATGATGTACGCGTCGTATTCGGTTCCCTGCATCACTATGAGAGAAAAGTTGTGCCCGAGATGTCTGTAGCGGCGCGTGTGATGCAATTCGTCCACCGCGAAGGATGGCTGGGCAGATACGTTTTCTTCCAGGATTGGGTTCCCTACGATCAGCGGGCGAGCTACTTGCTGGAGGCTGACCTGGGGGTCACTTTGAATTTGCGTACCGTCGAGAATCGGTATGCCATGCGGGCTCGCGTCCTCGATTGCCTCTGGGCCTCACTCCCTTGCATACTTGCCGAGGGGGACGATTCTGCTCAGCTCTTGAGTCAAGCCGGTCTAGCTAGGCTGGTGCTTCCTCGCGATACGGAAGGAGTCGCCGACGCGATTCTCCAAATGGTCGGCGATGAGAATTTGCGCGCCCGGGCTTCCGAACAGGCCCGGCCCTACGCAGAACAACTGCGCTGGTCTTCGTTGGTGCAGCCCATCATCGATTTCGTGAGCCATCCTCAGCTGGCGCCCGATGCCGAGGAAGCGAGGGGCGAGCTTGAGAAGCTGCTTCCCTTACGCCGAGAGTGGGAGTCTCTGAGAGCCGAAAATGCCCAGTTGAGGGCTGAGAACAACAGCCTGAAAGTTCTGTTGGAAGAATTCCGACGACGGCGCGCAGTTCGCTATGCTGATGAAGCGGCCAGCTGGCTCGGAAAAATCAAGCGGCAATAGATGGCTATGGCGACCCGAACTCCCGACCTTGAATTCCGGCAAGTGCAGGAGTGGCTCTGCCGGTTTCCTCCTGACGCTCCCGTCGTCGTCGTTCCCATCTACAATGCTTTTGAAGATGTGGTCGAGTGTCTTGATAGCCTAGCCGCAGGGACACCCTCTGACGCCCCCATACTGCTCCTCGATGACGCGAGCACTGATCCACGCCTCGCAAGCAAGCTGGAGCCGCTGGCAAAGCAGCGCGGTTACATCTATGTCCGCCGACTGGTGAACTCAGGCTTTGTCGAGACGGTCAATCTTGCCTTTGAGTGGTGCGCTCCGCGTGATGTCGTCATTCTCAACAGCGATGTGGTTGTATCCACCGGTTGGCTAGAGCGGCTGAAGAGCGCGGCGTGTTCCCGGTCCACCATTGCTACGGCCACACCATTCACCAACAACGGGACGATCGTCTCCATTCCTCATCGGAACCAGCCCTCTGGGGATCTGCCGGGCGTTATGACGACGGACCAAGTCGATGCTCGTATACGCGCGGCTTCGCTGTGTCTGTTGCCCATTCTACCGACCGCGATTGGCCATTGCACGTATTTCAAGCGACAGGCACTCGATCGAGTGGGGTATTTCGATCCGACTTTCTCCCCGGGCTATGGCGAGGAAGTGGATTTCTCGCAGAGGGCGGTGGCGGCAGGGTTTCTGCACGTCTTGGCCGATGACGTCTTTGTGTTCCACAAGGGCTCTCGTTCCTTTGGAGCACAGGGCGAGGAAATACGGCGGAGAGTCCAGGGGGCGCACGAGCAAATCCTCAATCGTCGTTACCCGTGGTATCTCTCCTGGAGAATCAAGGCCTCCACCGATGTGAATAGCCCGCTCGCGTTTGCCATTGAAAGGGCGCGCGGGGCCCTCCTGGGCTACCGGATTGCCATCGATGCCACCCGTGTAGATGGCTCGACCACCGGAACCCAGGTATTGACGCTGGAACTGATCCGCGCTCTGGCTCATTTACCCGGTCGCACTGGCCATCTCGCGGTCATTATCGCAGATACGGTGCCGCAAGAGGTATTGCTCGGGGTTGACCGGCTCGTGGACCAAGTAATTCGAGTGTCGGACCTCAAGCACCTGGAGGAACCTCAGTTTGATCTCATCCACAGGCCGTATCAAGTGCGCTCGACCAGGGACCTCCTTTTATTGCGCCAAGTCTCCTATCGATTCATCCTTTCGCAACTCGATTGCATCGCCTATTCCAATCCCAGTTATGCCGAGAGCCCGGAAGCATGGGCACACTATCGATCCTTAACAGAGCACGCGTTTGCGTTAGCGGATGGGATCACTTTTCTGAGTCGGGACGTGGCGGAGGACGCCGCACACCAAGGCCTGCGTATTCCCGAGGAGCGAGCGTGTGTCATGTATGCGGGCGTCGACCACCGCCTTCATTATTCGGCCGATGCCCGAGCTCCGCTCGCCTGTGAGCCAATAAGAGGCCTGCCTTTTGTTCTGATGATGGGGACCAGTTTCAGGCATAAGAACAGAGTATTTGGATTGAGAGTGTTCAAGGTGCTGTTGGAAAAACACTCGTGGACTGGATATTTGGTGCTGGCCGGGCCGAACCCCTCATGCGGAGGGTCCGAAACCGAAGAATCTCTGGAGTTGGCCGCCAAGCCTGCACTCCGTTCTCGCGTTCTCTATCTGAGCGCTGTGGATGAGGCGGAAAAAAGATGGCTCTTCGAGAAAGCCAGCTTGGTCCTCTATCCTTCGACGGTCGAGGGTTTTGGTTTGGTCCCGTTTGAGGCAGCGGCTGTGGGAACCCCTGCATTGACCTTGCGCTCGACATCTCTATCGGAAATTCTTGGGGAGCAGGTAATCTATCTAGAGACGCTTGATTCTGAGGCAAGCGCCGACACGGTCTGGTCGTTTCTCTGCAATCCCGAGGTCGGCAAGAGGCAAGTCGACGCCATTCGAGCCAGAGCCGCGCTTTTCAAATGGGAAAGCGCGGCAAAGCAGGCTTGGGACTTGTACAACCGCATTCTGAGTATGCCGCCACGGTCGAGGGGATTGGAAATCGGACTGAGCGTCGAGGAGGAACCTCGCCCGAGGTTTAGATGGGCGACCGGGCAAGCAGCCTTGCGCGTGCTGCGCACTCAGGGCCCGCGGGTGCTTTTGCGTAAAGCGAGTCGATACATTCCATGGCCCGCTACGCGTGGCAAATCAGTGGGTAGGGGCCTCTAATGCAGCGAACCAACCAGAGTCGCATTCTCAGCCAAGTCTCGCAGTGGTTGCCCGTTTTCCTGATGCCATTGCCTTTTCTGTATTTGGTCGTGCAAGTGAACACGTACCGCGTAGATGTGCCCTTCATGGACCAATGGAATTTTGTCTCCATACTGGGCAAATTCTATCAAGGAACACTCTCCATCCGTGATCTTTGGCTGCAGCACAATGAACATAGACTCGTGTTCCCTCAGATCGTGATGCTGCTCCTCGCCGAGGTTAGCCGATGGAATATCTCGTATGAACTCGCGTTCAGCCTGTTCTTGGCCGTTGGCATTCTATCAATCCTCGTGTGGCAAATCAGAAATACAGAGACGCGGCTCCAAGTCCGATTGAGGTGGCTGCTTCCCATTGTGTCGGTCATGGTCTTTTCGCTGGCTCAGGGCGAAAACTGGCTATGGGGGTTCGAGCTGCAGGTCTTTATGAATGTTTTGGCAGTCGTAGCCGGTCTGGTCCTGCTCGGTCAGCCCGCCCATTGCTGGGCATTCTTTGGAGCCATATTGCTAGGGATCATCACGACCTATTCGTTCGCAAATGGTGTCCTGTATTGGTTTCTCGGTCTGTTTACTCTGCTGCTTTTGGCGATTGACGACAGACGGTTGAGGACATCTCGGTTGGTCCTCTGGGCCGCAACGGCCATTTTGACGATTGGCTCGTACATGTACGATTATCACACTCCTGGCCAGCACCCTTCGCTTTTGGTTGCGTTACAGCAACCGCTGCTATACCTCCAGTATCTGTTGGTCTATCTCGGCATTCCGGTGACGGTTGGATCCTCCCAATGCGTAGCCTATGGACTGGCCTGCGATCAGGTAGCGGCGGTAGCGGTGGCGGCCGGCGTTTCAGGCTTGGTACTCTTTGGCTTGATTATAGCGTGGCTGGCCCGGCGTATACCGCCGACGGTCCTCGCGCCGCATATTGGAATAGGTCTGTACGGGGTCCTGAGCGCTTTCCTTACTGGAAATGGTCGGGTAGCACGGCCCGTACGATCGAGCAGCGCAGAGAGTTCACGACGGGAATCTGCCTTCACCGAAACGGGATTGAAATTGGCGCCTTACGCAAGCGTCTCAAGGTTCCCAGAAATACACGCGCAAAATATGGGACCCGATTACAGCTCGCGTCCTTAGAAGGCAGTATCCGGAGCTGGCCGCGGAGAAGCTGTTGCCGGTGGATATTGTCGATAATGGAGAGCGGCTAGCGACCATCGCCGATCGATCGCAGGATTTTGCGGTGGCGAGCCACTTTATCGAGCACTGTCAAGATCCCATCGGCGCGATCGCCAACATGCTGCGAGTTCTCAGGGAAGATGGGGTTCTCTATTTGATCGTGCCAGATATGCGCTACCGGCTGGACTGCCATCGTTCCGCAACCTCGAATCAGCATTTCTTGAGGGATCATCGGGAGGGGCCGGCTTGGTCCAAGCGCCAGCACTTTGAGGAGTGGGTGAGGACCTGGGAGGCAGAGCAGGCGCGGACCGACCAGGACATTAGTGCGAGAGTCAATCAGTTGCTCGAGATGGACTATGGTGTTCATTATCATACGTGGACGTGCATGTCGTTTCTGGGGTTCCTCACGCAACTTGAGGAAGAAATGACCCGAGAAGGGGGTATTCATTTTGAGGCTCAACTGTTGTTCAAGAATGAGAGCGAAATCATAACTATTCTCAAGAAACTTTCTTAGCCCGCCGACGATTGCGATAAGGTGACAAGTAAGGTACCTTGGTGCCATTGACAGGGCACCTCTCGCCGGGCTTACAATGGGGCAGGGGAGAAATAATCGGGAGTAGAGTTGCTTTGATGAACCGGAAATGGATGATTGCCGCGTTGTTTCTCGTGGTGATGGTTTCAGTCTTGTATGCACCGCAGCCTGCCCAGACCTCTCCTAACACGGTATCCGCGCCGGCCCAGACAATGGGTATCACGCTTGGGATTCAGCAACCGCCTGCTGTGAATTATGGTGACGAGATGAACGCGGTGAACTCACTGACAGGTAAGGTACACGGTCTCGTGCTCTACTATGTGGATTGGTCCACGATGTACAGTACCTTTTTGCAAGATCAGTGGCGCCGGCAGATGTCGGTGAGCGACGTCCCTGTGGCGATGATCGCTTGGCAACCCACCAATGGACTTGCGTCCTTGGGGTGTGATAAGGACTATGGTTTTAATGTCGCTATACCGCCCGACAAGATAATTCAAGGCGCGTGTGATACATACATACGCAACTATGCGAGGGCGCTAAAGGCCACCGGCTGGCGCTTTTTGATCAAGTTTGCGCATGAAATGAATTCAAGCGGACGGCCCTATTGGCCCGGCCACTTTGGGGAGCCGCCGAGCAAGTTCGTGGACATGTGGCGGCACGTGGTCGATATCTTTCGGTCGGAGCAGGTCACGAATGTGGAGTGGGTTTGGGGCCCTATTTATCAGAGCTCTCCGAATGACGCCTCAAATGATCTGCATTTGTTTTATCCCGGAGACAACTATGTGGATTGGGTCGGCCCGATGGGGTACAATTACTACAATCAGCTCATCGGATCGCCACAGCCCTGGCTCCCCTTCACAAATATTTTTGATTCCATCTTGAAGGATTTCGCGTGCCGATACCCCAAGCCGCAGATCATCCACGAGTTTGCGAGCGTGGAAGGCGATGGGGCGACTCTTTCGAAAGCCGCCTGGATTGCGGATGCCTACCAGCAGGCGCCGAACTATCCGTTCTTGCGTGCCATGATCTGGTATAATGACTTGGATGCAAGCAATCCGTCCGCGGACTTTCGCATCACTACCCACACGGGATCGAGTAATCCTCCTCCTCCGACCATTGTAAATCCTTTGCCGTCCAACAGCGGTGTTTGGACCAATGCCTACAAGAATGCCATCGCGTCGTCAATCTACACCAAGTATCTACCGTCACTTGCGCAGGCAACCCCGCCCGGGACCTATTGCGGTACCGGAGCGACGTCGATGAGCGTTTCGCCGAGTTCTATCTTCTTAGTTCCGGGTGGTAGCGCGACCATTGGCTTCCAAGGATGGTTGTATTCCAGTCCGCTCTCTCTTAGCGTTTCGGCTCCTAGTTCAATGAGTTCGGCGATAACGCCAACCACCCTGCAGCCCCCCTGGGGAATGGCGACCATCAGGTTATCCGCAAGCACATCGACCCCGTTGGGGAGTTACCAGGTTAAGCTGCACACTGGAGTCGCGGATGTGCCCATTCATGTTCAAGTAGTAAGTCAAGTTTTCAGTTCCAATATCCCATTACTATTAAGGTGAGTGACAAGGGTTGGTAGCGTGCAACTTGGGCGCGGAGCGCGGCACACTATGCACATCGGCATAGACGCGACCGCGCTCCCCGCGCGGCTCTATGGAGCCGCGAATTATACGGTGAACCTCGTTCGCGCACTGGAGCAGGTCGACTTCGTGAACGAGTATACGGTCTTTGCCAAGCCCGAGCAGAGGGCGCTCTTCCCGGACCGCGAGCGCTTTCACATTGTTCCCGTCCCCCTTGCCTCGCGCTATTTCCGCATTGCGTGGGAACAGACGATGCTGCCCGTGCTTGCGCACCGTGCGCGCCTCGATGTCCTGCACTCGCCGCACTACACCATGCCTTTTGCCGCAGGCTGTGCTTCCGTCGTCACCTTCCACGATATGACCTTTTTCCTCTACCCGCAGGTGCACAGAGCCTACAAGAAACTCTTCTTCACATACATGATGCGTTTTTCGGCGCGGCATGCCTCCATGCTGATCGCCGACTCGGACAGCACGCGCCGGGATATCCTTGATTTCTTTAAGACGGATCCCGGCCGGGTTACCTCGGTCCCCCTCGGCGTCTCCCCCGCTTTCGGGCCCTTGCCCGCAGGTCCGGGAATCGAGCCATTGCGCCGGCGCTATCATCTCCCGGAGCAGATGATACTTTACGTCGGCGTGCTTGAGCCGCGCAAGAATATCATCACCTTGATTCGTGCCTATGCACGGCTTGTTCAATCTGGTGTCGGGCAACGACTCGTTATCGCCGGACGGAAAGGTTGGATGTATAAAGACCTGTTTCGGGCGGTCGACGAACTGGGCCTGTCCCACCGAGTCCTATTTCCCGGGTACATACCAGAGCAAGATTTGCCTGTCCTGTACAACGCCGCCAGTGTCTTTGTCTATCCATCTCTCTACGAAGGGTTCGGGCTGCCGGTGCTGGAAGCTTTAGCGTGTGGTGTCCCGGTGATCACCTCGAATGTCTCGTCCATGCCTGAGGTCGCGGG
>JAMDCU010000090.1 GCA_023489485.1 Chloroflexota bacterium | reverse complement strand
CCATGAGAGGAGTTGCCGTCCTTAGAGAGTAGCAAGACCTTCGAGGTCGAAATCCAAAGGTCTCTCTCAACTGGAGAATCTATGGCCGAATCAACCTTTACGGAGCGAGCCGAAGAATTCTATGCCAAGCTCATGCGCGAACACTATGAGGTTGGTGCCGGGCTCAAAGCCGATCTTGAAATCGCCCCTATTTATGACAGCTATGCCGACCTATTTTCGGAGCCAAGCGTTAAGCAACGGATTGGTAGCATGCGGCGGGACCGTGCCTCCAAAGAGGCACGCCACCTGGCGGATTTTTCGGTCAGCAGCTATATTGAGAACGCAACCAAGGAGCTGACCGAAGCCATCACCAATGCCGAACTGAAAGCGACGGTGGAATGGGACGCACAGCAGGTCCCATACCAGAATGTGCACTCGATTCTTGTGCGTGAACCGGACTATAAAAGGCGACACGAGTTGGAGCACCGTCGACTTGCCGTCACCGTGAAGCAGAATCCGGAGCGAAGCCGCAGGATCATTGCTCAGGATGATTTGGCCAGGGGATTGGGATTTGCCAGCTACCGCTCTCTCGTTGAGGAACTGCGGGATTGGGATTTGACCCAGTTCTCCAAAGCCTTGGATCCGCTGCTGGCCGAAACAGAGGACATTTTCGAAGACCAGTTGGTCAAGAACCTCGGGAACGCGCGTGTCCCACGCGGGCAAGTCGACACGAGCGACATTGCGTATGTCATGCGCGCTCCAGAGTACGATCCTCTCTTCCCTGGCGATCGGCTGGTTCCTCTCTTTGAAAAAACTGTAACTCAGATGGCCATGCCTCTGGAATCCACGCCGGGGCTATTTCTGGACACTGACAAGCGTCCACTCAAATCGCCGCGCGCGTTCTGCGCGCCCGTGCGAGTTCCCAAAGAGGTTTATCTCGTCATCAAGCCTGTTGGGGGACAGGACGATTATCGCGCGCTGTTTCACGAAGCGGGTCATGCCGAGCATTTCACTCACATCGACCCGGGCCTTCCTTTTGCTTTTCGCTATCTCGGCGAGGAGGCCGTCAGCGAGACATTTGCTTTTCTCTTTGAGCATCTCACGCTCAACCCTCGCTGGCTCGTGGACTATCTCCGTGTGCCGCTGCGCGATGCAGAAAAGTACCGCCGCTTTGGTCTTTTCAACAAGCTCTGGCTGGTCAGGCGCTATGCCGCCAAGTTACGGTACGAATTGCTTTTGCACGATCAGGGGCCGGAAGGGATGGATACTGCGTATCGCGACATACTTGGCGAGATACTGCATGTCGCCATTCCACCCGAAAGGTATTTGGACGACGTCGACGACGCGTTCTATGTGGCTGCTTATTTGCGCGCGTGGATATTCGAGCGACAGCTGGAGAGCTTTCTAGAGGAACATTTCGGCGAAGGATGGTACGAATCGCGCGACGCGGGGGGATTCTTGCGATCACTCTGGGCCATCGGCATGAGGGATTCGGTCGCCGAATTGGCTCGTACTCGGGTTGGTGCACAAGGACTGGACATCCAACCTCTGGTAGCTGAGCTTGCCGACTTTTGAGGTCCGGAGGAACCGCGACGTCAGCTTCTTCCGTGGCTATCTATACAGCCCATGCTCTGCGATATAGGCCGCGACGGCGTCGGGGACCAGATGCCTGATTGGCTCATCCTTCTTAACCCGCTGTTGCAGGTCGCTTGCAGACACCTCAAGCGCAGGAGCGGGAATAAGCACCAAGCGCTCACGTATGCCTGGCAAGTGCCGTTCTAGTTCGTCAAGATTCGCCGAGAATCCAGGACGGTTAAACACCGCGAGGCGGCACAGCTTGATCAGATCTTCAGGGGTCCGCCAGGAGAGAATATTGGACAGCGAGTCGAGTCCCATGATAAAGTAGAACCGTGTTGCGTCGCCGTACTCGCGATGCAGCAATCGGATCATGTCCACTGTGTAAGTCGGACCCGGGCGGTCGACATCCACACGGGAGATCACAAAGCGCGGCTCTTGCGCAATCGCAAGACGAACCATCTCCAGACGGTCCTGAATGGGGGTCAGGTCTTGGGCGCGCTTGTGCGGGGGGTTGGAGGTCGGAGCAAAGAGGACTCGGTCCAGCTCTAGATGAGCCATGGCTTCCTGAGCGATGACAAGATGACCGATGTGAGGCGGATCAAAAGTCCCCCCAAGCACGCCAATTCTCACTCTTGCCACTCTAATTCGACGTTGCCGATGCGAACCATATCTCCTGGGTGGATGCCGGCCTCTTCGAGCGCCTGAGTCAACCCCATGGCTTGGAAGACCCGATGCAAACGCAGAATTGCCTCCTCCTGATTCAGGTCCGTCATCGCAATGACACGCTCGGCCTTTTTTCCTTGCACTCTGAACGCATTCCCTTCGCGCGAAATCTCGAACACATTCTCATCCGCGGTGGGCCGGATCACAGGTAGCTCTTCTTCCGTTGGCGCTTCTTCTGTCGGCAGCTCTGCGAGACGATAGGCGACGGCGCGCAGCAGCTCGGCCACGCCCTGCCCGGTCGCCGCGGAAATAGGGAATGCATCAAGGTGCCTTTTGCCCATCGTCTTTTGCACCTTCGGCCACGCCTCCTTTGCGCTCGGCAAATCCATCTTGTTCAATGCGACGATTTGCGGCTTGGCCGCGAGCCGGGGGTTGAACTGGTCAAGCTCACGATTGATCGCGTCAAAGGCGGCCAGCGGGTCGTCCAGGGCGCCGTCGAGCACGTGAATGAGCAGGCGGGTCCGCTCGACATGGCGTAAGAACCTGTCGCCCAGTCCAACGCCCTCGTGTGCTCCCTGGATAAGCCCGGGGATATCCGCGAGGACGATCTCCCGGTCGTTCACGATGGCGACGCCGAGATTCGGAATCAGTGTCGTAAAAGGATAGTCGGCGATTTTTGGGCGCGCAGAAGTCACCGAAGAGAGCAAGGTTGACTTGCCGGCATTCGGCAAGCCGATGATGCCGACGTCAGCGAGCAGCTTGAGTTCGAGGAGAACCCAGCGCGTCTGGCCTGGCTCGCCCTTTTCTGCAAAGCGAGGCGCCTGGTGAGTCGAGCTCGCGAACGCAGAGTTGCCGCGTCCACCGCGACCCCCGTGAGCGACGACCGCTCGCGCGCTGGGTTTCACAAGATCGGCGACCAAATCTCCGGTCTCGGCATCTCGAACCACCGTTCCGGGAGGAACTGAGATCACAAATCGGCCCCGGCCTTGCCCTGCTTGTTGCTACCCTGTCCATGCGCTCCCCGCTCGGCTTTAAATTGACTGCGCCTGCGGAAGGCGGAGAGAGTGTTCAGATGAGGATCGACGGAAAGGATGACGTCGCCGCCTTTGCCGCCGTGGCCGCCGTCCGGGCCACCGCGCGGGACGTATTTTTCTCGGCGGAAGCTCACGACTCCGTTACCTCCCGCACCGGCTTCGGCAAAGATCTTGGCCTCGTCGAAGAAGAGGGTTTCGTTAGGCATAGGCCGTAAGGATAGCTGAAATAGAGTAATAAGTCAATCGGCTTTTTCTACAGGCTGGCTCTCCCCGTTGCGAGATAGCGGGAGTTGTGTTATGATTAGCTCGTAGGTGATTTCACAAGCGCATCAGGAGACTCGCATGAGCCAAGATTCCGTACCCGCGATTGTGATTGGCCGGCTGCCCATCTATCTGCGCATGCTCGCCTATCTCGAAATGGAAGGCAAGTCGGTCACCTCCTCTCAGGAACTGGCCGACCGCCTGGGATTGTCCTCCGCTCAGATTCGCAAAGATCTTTCTTACTTTGGCGAATTCGGCAAGCAGGGCACCGGTTACCATATCGGCTACCTACAAAAACAGCTCCGCCAGATTCTCAAGATCGACCGCGTGTGGGATATGATCATTGTCGGCGCTGGGAACCTGGGCCGCGCGTTGGGGCACTATGAAGGCTTCGAGTCACATGGTTTTCGCCTGGCGGGCCTTTTTGACAACTCGGAAAAGAAAATCGGGACGATGGTCGGGAACATCAAGATCCAAGACGTGGCCGAGATGCCCCAGGTTGTCCGTGAGAAGCGGGTCCAGATTGCGGTGCTCGCCGTGCCTCCCGAAGTGGCCCAATCTGTTGCGGATCAGTTGGTGGAGCTAGGGGTACGAGCAATTCTGAATTATGCCCCCATCACACTCAGCACACCTCCCAGGGCCAAAGTATATTACCTCGACCCTGTCGTCGGCTTGCAGACGATGACGTATTACCTCGCCTGAGAGCGGCATGACAAGAGGGGAGGGCGGGCTGCTCAGCCCGCCCTCCCCTCTTGTGCTTCCTTAACTAGAGCTGAGGCATGCTCTTTTTGAGCATTTCCAGCTGCTCAAGCGCCTTGCCCGCGCCGATCGCGGTACAGGCCATTGGGTTATCCGCAACGTAGCAGGGCACTCCGGTCTCGCGGGTGAGAAAGCGGTCAATATTCCGGAGTAGGGCCCCACCGCCAACCATTACCATCCCGCGGTCGATGATGTCCGAAGCGAGTTCAGGTGGTGTCTTTTCAAGCACGGACCGCACGACGGCGGCAATGGCTTGCAGAGGCTCGGAGATGGCTTCGGTGACCTCATTTGAGGTCACTCGGATCGTCTTGGGAAGGCCGGCAATTTGGTCACGCCCACGAACCTCGAGCACCATTTCCTCGTCCATCGGGAGCGCGCTGCCGATCTGTATCTTGATGTCTTCGGCGGTCTGTTCGCCGATCATGAGGTTGTATTTCTTGCGAATATAGGTAACGATGGCCTCGTCGATCTTGAGCCCGGCAACGCGCACAGAGCTCGAGACGACCATGCCGTTCGTGGAGACGACGGCTGCCTCGCTTGCGCCTCCCCCTATATCCACAACCATGTTGCCGGTCGGCGTGTGGACAGGGAGACCGGCTCCCAGGGCCGCGGCGAACGGCTCCGGTACGAGGTGTGCCGAACGCCCGCCGGCTGCCACGGCGGCGTCGTGCACCGCGCGCTCTTCCACGCTCGTCACGCCGACGGGGACGCTGATGGAAATGTCCGGTTTGACGCCGAACAAGAGCTGAAACCGGCCACATACTTTGGTGATAAAGTAGCGCAGCATCGCCTCGGTGACCATGTAATCGGCGATGACCCCATCTCTCATTGGCCGCATGACTTCCATCGTCTCGGGTGTCCGGCCCAGCATTGCTTTCGCTTCCGCGCCCAAGGCCATGATCCTCGAATCGGCCAGAGCAAGCGCGACGAGCGATGGCTCCTGAAGCACGATCCCTCGCCCGCGGACATAGACCAAGACGTTCACCGTACCTAGGTCAATCCCTATCTGCCGGTCAAACATGGTTCACTCTGAGGCTAGCTTTCTCTACCTTCCATCGACCTTTGCGTACCCCGTTTCCTGCGCGCCACGCGCAGGCGGACCTCCGCGCGCCGCAGGGCCTGCTCGATCCGAGCCGCCTCTGCTGTGTTCGAAGGATTTTCCTTGAGGACTTGCTGCGCCCGCTCGCGCGCCTGCTCCGCGCGCATTTCGTCAATTTCTTCCGCCCGTTCCGCAGTGTCGGCCAGAACGGTGACATGATCAGGCCGCACTTCCATAAAGCCACCGCCGATGGCAAAACTGCGCTCCTCGCCTTCCTTCTTGTAGCGCAGCTCGCCGACATTGAGGGCGGTGAGCAGGGGAGCATGTTCGGGCAGTATCCCGATCACGCCGTCAATGCCCGGAGCGCTCACATAGTCCACTTGCTCGCTCACGACGAGACGTTCGACCGTGACGATATCGAGTTGCATCTTTGGCATGTCGCTCACATCCTGACCTACGCGGCCATCGTCCCCTGGAAACCTCTATGACAGCTTGCCTTCGCGGAAAGCCTGCTGCACTCCTTCGATCGTGCCCTTCATATAGAAATACTGCTCGGGAATCTCGTCGAGTTCCCCATCGAGGATCATCCGAAAGCCTCGGACCGTCTCTTTCACGGGGACGTACACGCCGGGAAGGCCCGTAAAGACCTCGGCCACGCGCATGGGCTGGGAAAGGAATTTCTCGATCTTGCGTGCTCGGGCGACGGCCAATTTGTCATCCTCGCTCAACTCCTCGATGCCGAGGATGGCGATGATATCCTGCAGTTCCTTGTATCGCTGGAGCACGCGCTGAACGCCGCGGGCCACGTCATAGTGCTCCTGGCCGACGACTCGCGGATCAAGAATGCGGGATGTAGAAGCCAACGGGTCCACCGCCGGAAAGATGGCTTTTTCAAAGATGGAGCGTTCAAGCGAAATGGTGGCGTCGAGGTGGGCAAAGGTGGCTACCGGGGCGGGGTCGGTGTAATCATCCGCCGGCACATAGATGGCCTGCATGGACGTAATCGAGCCCCGCTTTGTCGAAGTGATGCGTTCTTGCAACTCACCCATCTCGGTCGCGAGCGTCGGTTGATAACCGACAGCGCTTGGCATACGCCCCAGGAGAGCTGACACCTCAGAGCCGCTCATGACAAAGCGAAAGATGTTGTCGATAAACAAGAGGATATCGCGGCCTTCATCGCGAAAGTACTCGGCCATCGTGAGGCCGCTCAGGCCAACGCGCAGACGGACACCGGGCGGTTCGTTCATCTGGCCAAAGACCATCACGGTCTTGTCGATGACGCCGGACTCTTTCATTTCCAGGAAGAGGTCGTTTCCCTCGCGCGTCCGTTCGCCCACGCCGCAAAAGACGGAATAGCCGCCGTGCTCGGTGGCGACTGTCCGAATCAACTCCTGGATAATCACCGTCTTCCCGACGCCCGCGCCGCCAAAGATCCCGATTTTGCCGCCCTTGATGAAAGGCGCGACGAGGTCGATGACCTTCATGCCGGTTTCAAAGAACTGGGGTGTCGTTACCTGTTCTTCAAAGGAGGGCGCCGGGCGATGAATCCGATAATGGGTCTGAGCGTTGACCGGTCCCTTTTCGTCGATGGCCTGACCGAGCACGTTAAAGATACGCCCCAGTGTGGCCGGGCCCACCGGCACTTCAATTGGAGCGCCGGTATCGATCGCCGCCATTCCTCGGCGCAGGCCGTCTGTGCTATCCATGGCGAGGGTGCGCACCCAGTCATTTCCCAGCTGTTGCTGGACTTCGACGACGAGCTTGTTTTCCTCGCCGTCGCGTTGGATGTCGATGGCATTATAGATTTCGGGCACCTCGTCCGGTGGAAACTCGATGTCCACGACGGGACCGGTCACTTGCATGACGAGGCCCTTTGTACCTTTCCCCATTCCTTCCTCCGAGATCAATGTGCGATTTCAGGCGCTAGCCGACAGCCTGGCCGGATGCGGATTGCGCCTGGCGCTGCGCTTCGGCCCCGCCGGCGATGTCAAGCATTTCCTTCGTGATACTCGCCTGGCGTGCCTTGTTCATGGCCAGAGTCAAATCGAGGATCAGGTCATGAGCATTATCGGTCGCGTTGCGCATCGCCACCATGCGAGCGGAATATTCGCTAGCAACCGATTCGAGTAATGACTGGTAGAGCTGAAGCTCCGTGAAACGCGGCAGAACAGACGACAGAATTGCCTCCGGATTCGGCTCGTAAAGATAGACTGCCTCTGCGCCTGTCCGCTTCTGGAGGGCGGGCCGGATGGGGAGGAGTTCACGGATCATGGGGCGCTGGACGAGCACGTTGACAAACTCGGTATATGCGATATGAACCTGGTCCGCTCGACCGGATACAAACTCCTCGATCGCGATCTTGGAAACGGGCCCAATATCCGCCACGGAAGGGCGTTCGCTCATGCCCGTGAACTCGGCGATTATATTCAGCCCATAGCGCGCAGCAAGATCGCGTCCCCGCCGGCCAATGGTGATCAGGCGTACCGGCTTTTCCAGCTTGTGCACATAGTCCAGTGCCTTACGGATGATATTCACGTTGTATGCGCCGCAGAGACCGCGATCGGATGTAATCAACACGAGTACCGTCGACGTGATGTGCGGCCGCACTTCCAGGAGCGGGTGCATCAAGCGGCCCGTGCCAGGCTGAGAGGCGACGTATGTCAAGACCTGCCACGCCTTTTCCGCGTATGCGCGGCTCGCCAATGTCGCCGCTTGGGCGCGTCGCATCTTGGCGGCGGCGACCATCTCCATTGCGCGCGTCACCTGAGATATATTCCGGACGCTTTTGATACGTCGCTGAATCGCACGTGGTGTAGGCAACTTGCCCTCTTTTACGAACCCTTTAGCGGGAACTGCGCTCGAGCGCTGGTGGGGCTCAGCGGAATCGTCTTGTGCCGAGTCCCGTCCGATGCCTGGGCGCCCGTACTGGCTTTCCCCGCGTCTTTAACGACGGTCACTGTCCAGTTGACGGTGACATCCGAGATGGGGTATGGCAAATACGAGCTATAGTTTGGCCCCGGGCCGCTTGGCTTGTTCAAAGTGAACGACACGGGCTTTGGCGGAGGCGTCTGATCGGCGCAGTCGACGAGAAAACTGTCGCCCCCACCGGGAACGAAATTCACCGAGAGCTGGTAACATTCATCTCCTTGCAGCCCGCCTACCGACGCCCACTGGAAAATGAGAGCGTCCCCGGGGAAATGCCGCTCATCTTTGGGGCCCCCCTGCACATACATGGGCGAAATCAATTTAGGTGCCGGATACTTGTTAGCAGCCGGAACCGTCTGTGTCGGGGTCGCGGTCGGCGCCTTTTTGGTTGCGGTCGGACGCGGCTTGCCTGGCGTGTTCGTCGGCTTCACCGGCGTTGTCTCCAGGGTCGGCGTCACCGCGGTTGTCGGCATTAGCGTCGCCGTCGCCGAAGTTGTCGCCGTCGCCGGCGGTAGGGTCGCCGTCACGACGACGATGACCTGTGTAGGCGCGGGCAAAGGAGCGGACTTGGTCGGGGTGGCGGTAGATCCACCGCACCCGACCATTGCAACTGCCAGAACCAAAACCGTCAGAACGTACAGACTCTTTGAAAGCATCTTTGCCTCTCCAGGATAAAGACAGTGTTGGCTTAAAGACCGCTGATGGTGAGTGAGATTGTCCAGGTCTGGCTCGGCGGTCCACAGTCGATCACCGAGCCCGTCACTCCGCCTTTATCGTCAAAGGTGCCGGTTGTCTTGACGACGGTCACATTCCAGAAAACCGTGACATTCGAATCTCCGGACCCTACCAAACCGTGAACAGCGTTCGCATTGTAAATGTACTGCTGCCCGTTCTTCATGAACGTGTCGTGAGAAACGTACACCGCATCGCTGTTGATCTGCTTGGTCGTGCCGACGGCTTTAGAAACGATCGAAATGCGGTACCCCATGCTCGCATCGGCGTTCCCTTCTTGCAGCGGGACCCACTTGAAGACAAAAGTATCCGGGCCGGGCCCATTCTGTTTGGTCGCACGCGGTGCTCCATCTTCAGGGAAGAGCAGCCTGATGCTCCCCGCGGAGCAAGCGGGAGCCGCCGTCGGCGGTACGACGACGACCGGCGTCGGCGCGATCGTCGCTGTGCGCTTGACAAGCGTTTTCGTCGGAGCAGCCGGCCGCGCGGTCGCAACCCGGTCGCCGTCCGGGGGGGGCCGCGCAGGTGTAATCGTTGGCAGGGGCGTCACCATCGGAGGCTCTGGCGTGTTGGTCACAGGCATGTAAATGATCCAGGGAGTCTGCGTGGCCACACGTGCGATCGGCGCCGTTGGCCTAGCAGCGCCCGGGCTGCAAGCGGCCAGAGCCCAAACCAGGATACCGAGCCAGGGTACCCTCTTGATGAATTGCCAACGGTCATTGATCAATAGGATTCACCCTTTAGAACGCGCCTGCGACCTTAAACTCCTGAATGGCTTTGCGCAATGCGGCTTCCGTGTCTCCGTCGAGGTCCTTGGTCTCCATGATCTTGCGGCCAATTTCAGGATGGCTTGCGTCCATGAAACGCAGGAACCCGGTCTCAAACGCGCGCACCTTGTCTACCGGCACATCGTCAATAAACCCGTTTGCCGCGGCATACATGATCATCACTTCGTGGTCCAACCGCATTGGCTCGTATTGTGGCTGCTTGAGCAACTCGGTCAGACGCTGGCCTCGTTCCAACTGCTCGCGCGTCGCCTTGTCGAGATCTGAGCCAAACTGGGCGAAGGCGGCTAACTCGCGGAATTGGGCGAGGTCCAGCTTTAATCTGCCGGCCACCTTCTTCATCGCCTTGGTCTGCGCCTTGGAACCGACACGCGACACACTGATGCCGACATTCAACGCGGGACGGACTCCGGCGTAGAATAGATCACTTTCCAAGTAGATCTGCCCGTCGGTGATTGAAATGACATTCGTCGGGACATAGGCCGAGACGTCGCCCGCCTGGGTTTCGATAATCGGGAGGGCCGTCAGGGAACCGCCTCCCAACTCTTTGGAAAGCCTGGCCGCGCGTTCAAGCAGTCGCGAGTGCAGGTAAAAAATGTCGCCCGGGTACGCTTCGCGTCCAGGGGGGCGCCGCAAGAGGAGGGAAACCTGGCGGTAGGCCCAGGCGTGCTTGGAGAGATCGTCGTAGACGATAAGGGCGTCCTTGACCTGCTTGCCGTCGATCGTCATGCCGTTCTCCATTGCCTCCTCGCCCAAGGCGCAGCCGGCGTAGGGGGCCAGGTATTGAAGAGCGGCAGGGTCCGAAGCGCTCGCGGTGACAACGGTGGTATAGACCATGGCGCCAAACCGCTCGAGCGTCGCCACGACTTGGGCGACAGTCGAGAGCTTTTGCCCGATCGCGACGTAGATGCAGTACATCTCCTGCCCGCGTTGGTTAATGATGGCGTCGATCGCGAGAGCGGTCTTGCCCGTCTGGCGGTCGCCGATGATCAACTCGCGCTGCCCACGTCCAACGGGAATCATCGAGTCCACGGCCTTGGTACCGGTTTGCACGGGTAGGCTCACCGGCTGGCGCATGACAACGTTCGGCGCGATGCGTTCGACAGGGCGTAGCCGGTCCGTATCGACAGGTCCCTTGCCGTCGATCGGTTGGCCCAGCGCATTGACCACACGGCCGAGCAGAGCCTGCCCCACGGGAACGGACGCAATCCGCCCCGTGCCGCGGACAAGGTCGCCTTCCTCCAATTCGCTATAATCGCCCATGACGACGATGCCAATGTATTCGGCTTCAAGGTTGAGTGTCAGGCCGAGAACTCCCGTCCTAGGGAATTCCACGAGTTCGCCTGCCATCACATTGGCCAAACCCTTCACACGCGCGATACCGTCTCCCACTTCGACGATGGTACCCACGTTGACGGATTCCACCGGAGCTTGAAAGCTCTCTATCTGTTTCCTAATCTCTGCGGTGATATCTTGAGCCCTTACTGCCATCCAAACCTCCGGGTCGCAGGACCCCTCTTGGGTGATTGCCCCCCATGTCTTGGACCGGGTCTCCGCGCCGCTTCGAGCCGATTTCGTGACTGCGCGAGACGCACCACATTACCCGTGTGCGAGCTTTTCACGCAAGGCGTTGAGCTTGCTCGCCACGCTCCCATCGATTAATTGATCGCCTAAACGGACAATGACTCCACCCAGGATCGACGAATCCACAACGTATTCAAACTCGGTGTCCGCGCCAAAGCGCCCGCGCATCTTACCCTCAAGCGCGCGCTTTTCGTCGTCGGTCAGCACGATGGCGGTTTTGACCCGCGCCACATGGCGCGAGGGACCACGCTGGGTGTACTGATCGAATTCGCTAATGATCTCCGGCAGGAGGTGCATCTCATTCCGGCTCGCGAGAAGCGACAAAAAGTTCTTGACCTCATTGGAGGCGTTCGGTACAACTCGCTGGATGATCTGCTGCTTTTCGGAAAAGGGGATGCCGGTATTATCGAGTTGGTCGATTTCGACGCCCGTGAAGCAGGTCGCGGCCTTCTTCAGGGGCGTGAGCCAGTCCGCGGCCGCTTGCTCAAAAATGGCCCGCGCATATGTCTGAGGCGTTTGGTCATTAGCCACGGCGTATCTCCCTAGTGGCCGTTGTGGCCGTTCGCCGGCAACTGGTCCGCCTGCGCGATAAACTCACTGACGAGCTGGCGATGGGCTTGATCGTCCAACGATTGCCCGATGACTTTCTGGGCTGCGAGAAGCGAGAGGCGCACCACTTCGTCGCGCAGATCGGCCATCATCTTTTTCCGCTCGTACTCGATTTGCTCTTTGGCCTGCTCGACCAGCTTACGGGCATCCTCGCGCGCCTGATTCAGGATAGCCTCACGTTCTTTCTCGCCCACTTGCGCGGCAGCTGCTGCGGCGGCTTGCGTCTCGCGCCGAGTTTCTTCGAGTTTCCGCTCGAACTCTTTCTGCTGCTCGGCGGCTTCCGCTTTTACCCGCTCTGCGTACTCGAGGCTTTCCTGGATCTTTTGCCGGCGCGAGTGGAGCATGTTCAGGACTGGCTTGTAAAGGAGCAGGCGCAGGACGACAAGGAGAATGATAAAGTTGACTATTTGCGTAATCAGAAGGTTGGGGCTGATCCCAAGCGCTTGCATAAACTCTCCTCCCGTATTGGGACGCGCCGCCAGAGGCGCGATATTGACCTGCCTGCTAGCTGATGACGAACATCAGGATCAGAGCTACCACCAACGCGTAAATGGCCACGGCTTCTGCAAAGGCGATGCCGATAAACATGTTGATTTGAATCGAGCCCTGGGCCTCGGGGTTGCGGCCGATGGACTGCAGCGCGCCGTTCACGAGCAAACCAATGCCGATGCCCGGCCCAATGGCGCCCAGACCGATGGCCAGCCCCGATGCGAGGAGTCGTGCCGAGTTGATGTCCATTGAAAAGATGCCTCCTGGAAAGAATGATCTGGTAGAGCGATTATTCGCGCCGGGACGCCTGGCGTCGCCGCGCCTGTCTACACACTCACATTATCAGGTGTTGCGGCAGCGCGTTCGGCATGCTCGGAGCCGCCGTGCACGACCGTGGCCATGGACATGAAGGCGAGTGTCAGAACGGCAAAGATGAAGGCCTGAATGAGACCGACAAACGTCTCGAGTCCAAGAAATGGCAGTGGCACCAGGAACGAAAGCAGAAACGGAATCACCAGGAGCAGGACTTCGCCTGCAAAAATGTTGCCGAAAAGTCGGAAGGAGAACGAGATGATTTTTGCCACCTCGCTCACAATCTCGACCAGGCCCATGTAAAAGTCGATGAGCCCCATGAAGAGAGCTCCGAAGGCATTCCCCTTTTCCTTGCCTGTGAGCACGCGAAAGAAGCGGACAATACCTTTGAGGTTGATGAATCGCCCCAGGTAGGTGAGAAGGCCGTTGGAGCGAATCCCATAGTATTGCGTCAAGACGACAGAGATGAGGGCAAGGCCAAGGGTGAAGTTGAGGTCAGTGCTCGGGGACCGTAGGATCGGGATAATCTCTCCGTGCTCGGTGAATCCAACGGCGGCCAAAATGGGAGTGAGGAGGTCGATCCAGTTGGAAACGAGCACGAAAAGAAAGATCGTCGTCACGGTCGGGAAGAACGAAGGTGCCCACTTGGGTCCCGCGATGCTTTCGACAAGACCGTAGAGGCCCTCAACGAGCATTTCGGCGGCATTCTGTTTGCCCGTCGGGATGGGCTTTAGGTTTCTGCCGGCCCATAGCGCGAAACCGATCAAGAGCACCATCGCGATCCAGGTAGTCAAGAGCGAATTGGTGATGGGGAGATTAATACCGGGAATGACAAGACCAGGCAGAGGTTCGGCGGCCACTGTGATAGGGGAAACAGGAAAGGGGAATAAAATTCTGACGACTACGATGAGTGCCAGAGCGATCAGGCTAATAATGAGGATACGCCACATTCTGGACACGAACCTCCAATGGTTTCTACCGCAGGCTGCGCGGGAACAAGAACCCGCGAACAGTGCGGGGTGCGACAGAGCAGATCGCGCTGCCAAAGTATCCGCCCGCCGCACGTGGTCGCGCAAACCGTGGCTGATAAGAAGGGACGAGCGCGATGTTCGGCCCCTCAGCGCTTTGCCAGGCAAACGACGCGCGGGGCGCACCATCGCAATCCCCGCGTACTCGGCGGGAGCTCGGACACCGCACCGTCAAGTGGAGTCTTGTCCCCGCCCATCTTGAGAATCCCGACCTCGCCACCATCCTGCGTGATTCACTTGATCGCGCAACGTTTGGCATCGCCTTAACCGTGGATTCTCATCCTTCAAGAGGTGGAAGCGAAAAACCGTTCAACCCGATTTCGAATACAGGCCCGAGATGGTTCTGTAGACCGCGGCCATCGCGCCAATTACCCCGACGACGAGACCAATTAGCACCATCCAAGGAGCCGTGTGCAAGATCCTGTCCAGCGCAAGGCCCAAGAAGAGAGGCAACAGCGTGGCGGCAATTACAACTGCTCCCAGTCGCATAATGACCGTCACGGAAGCGATAGTCTCGCGCACGTCCCCCTCATTGGCCTCTAGGCAACGAGTTAAATTATACACTAGCCAATTGAAAAAAGCAAATTTCTACAACCTAGAGTTGTCCGTCGTGCAATTTGAGATAACGAGACAACTCACGCCGCCCCAGGAACCCCACCACCTGTCTGTTTGCCACCACAGGTACCTCGTCCTCATCGGTGCGAGCGAAATGAGCAAAGGCGGACATGGCACTTTGATCGGGCGCGAGGGGCGAAACGAATTCGCAAGGGGTCATCGTGTCCCGCACGCTAACGGTCGACCAGTGCTTGCGGGCGACGCGATCGACGTTTGAACTTGCGATGGTCCCTTCGAATAGGCCACCCTCATACACTGCAAACGTCTGGTCGCGCGCGGGGAGGAGATGTGTATCCACGAATTCCTGGAGCGAAATCCCCGCCGGAACGGTCTCGACCGCGCGCGTCATGAGTTGACTGACCGTGAGGCCGCGCATCGCCTCGCGAAAAAGCATCTGACGATATCCTTCCCGCGCCGCATTCCAGACAAAAAAGCCGATAAGCGCATACCAGAGACCGGCAAAGTCAAAACTGACCAAAAGAAGCCAGCCCCCCACGGCGATGAGGATGACCGCGAGTGCCTCGCCGGCGCGCGTCGCCCACAGTGTGGCCCTACGCACATTGTGCCACACTCCCCACAGGAAGGCGCGCAGAAGACGGCCCCCGTCGAGTGGAAAGCCGGGCGCGAGATTGAAGAGCGCGAGGGTGCCATTCCCCTGAAACAAGATGCTCGTGAGTAGAATGATCGGCGTCAGCGAAATGCCGATCCAGTGGGCTCTTTGAATGACGGTGAACCAGAGCCAGGCCGCTCCGAACAAGAACGATAGGGCGAGGCTCATGAGAGGCCCCATGACAGCGATCACAAATTCGGTGCTCGGACGGTCGGGTTCTTCGGCAATGCGCGCGACGCCGCCAAAGATAAAAAGGGTAATCTGAGTGACCGGGATGCCGCGCTGGATAGCCATCCACGAATGGGACAGCTCATGCGCTAGGACCGAGCCAAAAAGGAGCAGGCTCGTCAACACGCCTAAGAGGATTGAGACGCCGTCGGCGCGAGGAAACGCAGCACGCGGGTGCAGCTCCTGGGGGAATTGGAGAAAACCCAGGGTGTAGACGAGAAGAAAAACGATCAGGAACCAACTGAGATCGACAGAGATGTCGATCCCCATGATGCGTGCGATGCGCCACGGACCTCGCATGAAAACCTCGAGTCAATAGAGCAGGTGTTGAGTTTCGAGTGAGAAATGACAGTATGAATGACTGGTGATGATACAGATGACCGCAGATGCAGCTACTAGCTATTGTATTACAGTGTCTAGCAGGGGACAAGTAAAGGGGGAGGGCGAAAAGAGACGGT
>JAMDCU010000107.1 GCA_023489485.1 Chloroflexota bacterium | reverse complement strand
GCCAATCGGATACCGGAAGCCAGAATACCGACCAGCACCGTCGTCGAGAGCAGCTGGGTGATCATTGGGTCGCCTCCCGCTCTGCGAGCGGTGGCGGCGCCTCTCCTCGGCTCGCCGTCGGCTCTGCTGACAGGCGCTGCGGGCTGCGGCGGCGGCTCCAGATCTGACTCGCGACGACAAAGACGACCACGAGTCCGTCGAGCGTCGTGACAAACGCCGAGGGGACTTGGACCGTGCGCTGGAGGCTGTTCGCGCCCACGAGCAGCGCGCCGAAAAGGATCGCAGCGGGGATCGTCCCGATCGGGTGCAGCCCACCAAAGAGCGCGACCACGATGCCGTTGAAACCGGCATTGCTCGTAAAGCCGGTGGCAGAGCCATCCGAAAAGAGGCGATGGGTGACCCCGAGGAGTTCGGCCGCGCCCGCCAGTCCTGAAAAAGCCCCGCTCAGCAAAAAGGCAAAGACCTGATAGCGGTCCACCGAGATGCCCGCATAGCGCGCGGCCTTGGGATTCAGGCCGACCGCGCGGATGCGATAACCGATCGTCGTCCGCCACAGCAGGATGTAGACCAGCACGGCCATAATCACCGCGATGAGGACGCCGAGGTGAAGTCGGGTGGGCACCCAGCGGGGGAGGTCGGACAGAGGGGGCAACCGTTGGGTCTGGGGGATCTTGATGGCATTGTCTCGCGTCGTCGGATCGATGAGGATGCCGGTGAGCAAAAAGGACATGATCTGGGTCGCGATCGCGTTCAACATGATGGTGCTCAGGACTTCGTTGACCCGGAAGGCAGATTTGAGCACGCCCGCAATGCCGCCCCAGACCGCCCCGCCGACAAAACCGGCGATGAGTCCGGCCGGGACGAGGAACCACGCGGGCGCCTGTTGGAACGTGAGCCCGATGCCCGTGGTGAAGATCGCGCCCATCACCATCTGGCCCTCGCCGCCGATATTGATGACTCCGCAGCGATAGGCGATACATATTCCGATACCGACGAACATCAGCGGCGAGGCTTTGACGAGAGTATCCGCAATGGCATTCGGACTGCCGAACGCGCCCTGAAGCATTGCCAGGTAAGCACTGATCGGGTTCGCGCCTAGGAGCTGCAATATGATCGCGCCGACGAGCAGCCCCAGGCCGCCCGCCAGCGCCGGAATGAGGAGCAAGTCCAGCCGGCCACGATTAATGCGCCTTATAGAGGCGACTACACTCACGGTCATACCTTTTCTCTCGATAGCTCGAACAATAGCCGAATCCAGACGGCTCAGCCTTCACGCAGGAGGGCCCGGAACCCCGCCTGTTGAAAGTGTTCATCCGTCGTCAGCGCCACAGTTAGACCATGCTCTTGCATAACGACAAAGGAGATGCAGTCTGTGATGCCCCACTCTTTATCCGGCCTTTCACGATACAGTCGATAAGCTCTGCCATAGAGCTCTTCCGAAAGTGGGATAATCTCCACGTTCGGATCATGCTCAAGAGCATCCAATAGTTCTACGGCGGCTTGGCGATGGCGCTGCTTTGCAAGTGCATTCCCGATTTCCAGCGACACGGCACGTGTGGTGATGAGCCGTGCCGGGCCACTCTCTAGCTGCGCTGCAAGCTGTACGGCTCTGGCATGATGCTCATCGTTGGGTGCCGAAAGCGCGATGGCATATGCCGTATCGAGAAACACACTACTACCGGGAACCAGTGGGTCCATAGAGATATTCCTCTATCTTTGCGGACCAGTCGGAAGGACCTTCGAGATTCAACGATCGTGCTGTGCGAAGGAATGACGCCGGCTTGCCGCCCTCGGTTGTAGTAGATTCTATGGTGATCCGAACTCGTGTGTTTGGTTCTAGCTCGAGCGGCTCATCCGGGCGTAGTACTTGCCCGTCGAAAGTCGCCTCCACGGTCTTTATCATGTTCTTTCCTCTCATTCTTCCCGCGTCTGTCTGAGGAAGAACCCGCGTTCTTGCCGCGGACCGTCCTCCGCGTCTTTATCACTCTTGCTCAAACGTCGTACTCAGCGCTCCCGGCGGAGCCCCGCGCAGCGATCGCCAAATCCGCCGGGAGACAGGCGACCCGCTGAAAAAGTGGTCAATGGACTCGTTACTGACGAGGAGGAGCGCGATGATCATCAGGGCAAATGGCGCGGTTTGAAAGACCTGTGTCGGAATTTCGGCGAACGCCGGAACTCCTTGCGCAAAGCTGCCGAGCATCTGCAATGCCCCGAAGATGTAGGCGCCCACCGCGCCCCGGACCGGATTCCAGCCGCCGAAAATCACGATCGCGAGCGCGATCCAGCCGATCCCATACGTCTTGTGATAACTCCACCCCAGCTGAACAAAGAGCGAATAGCTCGCGCCCGCAAACCCGACGAGCGAGCCGCCTACGAGCGTATAAAGGAACCTCAACTTGTTCACATTCGTCCCACGGGCAAAGGCAGCCGCGGGGCGCTCGCCGATTCCTTGCAGTTTCAAACCCGGCTGAGTCTTGAAAATGTACCACCACGCCGCGACGATCAACAGGAGACTGAGATAGACCACGACATTCTGAGCGAAAAAGATCGGGCCGATGACGGGGATATCCTTGAGAATGGGGATGGGAAGATACGGCACCGCGGGGCCCGGCAGGCGCACAAAAGGATTGCCGAAAAAAGTGGAGAGGTCCGTGCACAGCAGGGTCAACACGAAACCCACGGCAATCTGGTCCAACTTGAGCGCAATGCTTGAAAAGGCCACTAGCCCCGCGACGAGCATCCCGACCAGCATGGCCGCGAAGAAAGCGAGATACAAACTGTTCGTCGTATAGGCGACGGCAAAGCCGACCATGGCCGATAGAAGAATGGTCCCGTCGAGAGAAAGGTTGGTCACGCCCGCTTTCTCGTTGATCGTTTCGCCGACGACCGCAAAGACCAGCGGCGAACTCGACGCGAGAATGGACGCGAGCGTTTGAATTAACGTGTTGTTCACGTAAACTCCTAGCGGTCCGCTTGTTTCCTTTACAGCGGCGGGTTTTCGTTCGCCTCGACCGGTGCCGCCGTCGGGCCGACCGGCGAAGCGAGCACGGCGGAATCAATCCGCGCGCTGGCTCCCGCCCGCTGCACGCGCGCCCGCACCCCCTGGCTCAAGATGACGAGGAGAACGATAATCCCTTGCAGCACCCCGCCGAGAGAGGAATCCAACTGTAAATCGAGCGGCAGGGCCACGCTTCCTTTCGAGACAGCCGCAAAGAAAAAAGCAACCGGTGCGAGGCCGGCAGCTTGAAAACCTGAAAGAAGCACGACGAGGATTCCGAGGTACCCGTATCCGCCCGAGATCGCGGGGATCAACCGGTGCCATACCCCGATCGCTTGCACGGTGCCCGCCATGCCGGCGAAGGCTCCGCAGAGCGCAAAGGCGCCCAGCAAATGCAGCCTTGTAGAAATCCCGATCCAGTAGGCCGAACGGATATTCTTGCCGATCGCCTTGAGCTTCAGGCCCCACAGTGTCCCGCGCAGTGCGAAATAGACGATCACGAGCGATACGACCGCGACGGCGATCTCAATGGGCCCCACTGCCATCCCGCCTGGAAAGGTGGGAAGCCAGGCGGCGGGGCGGAAGAGCTCGGTTCCGCTCGTGGACGCAATCCCTGCTCGCTTCCAGGGGCCGATAATCAAATAGAGCGTGACGCCGGTCGCGACAAAGTTCAGCCCGAGTCCTCCAAAGATTTCGTGCACATGCCCGTACGTCTTGAGGACACCCGCGAGGAGCGCCCAGGCCGCCCCCCCGATGATTCCGGAGATAAAGAGGGCTGGAATCAAGGCTTCTGCAGGCCAGTCAAACGTGCGGGCGGTCCAGGCAGTAAAGATGGCGCCCATGATGATCTGGCCTTCAATCCCGATATTCCACAGGCCCGCCGTAAACGTAATGAGCAGTCCCACTGACGCAAGCGCCAGGGGCACCCAGGACGAGACCACATTGCTGAACTGGGCGGCGTTTCCGAACGCGCCCTTCCACATGACAGTGTACGCCCTGACCGGGTTTGCGCCGACCGCGAGGAGAGCCAAGGTCGTCAGTATGAGGCCCAGAAGGATGGGGCCGATGCTCCAGGCCAGGTTCTCCCACATTCCCGCGCCCCGTCGCGCGGTCGCTTCCTGCGCGGGGGCGGGCACGCCCTCACGAGTCCTAGGTGTTTCCTCCACCCGGCCTTTCGATGGCTCAGTCCTCTCGCCCATGGCCTTCATAGCCCCTTGCCCCCGATCAATTCGCCGAGTTGCGTCACGGAGGTCTCTTTGGCCACAAGCGCTTGAGCCACCCGTCCTCCCGAGAAAACCAGAATCCGATCACTGTATTCCAAAATCTCGTCCAGGTCCGCCGACGCAAAGACGATCGCGGTGCCGCGCCGCCGTCGTTCCAGCAGTTGGTTCCATACCCACAGGGTCGATTCAATATCCAACCCGCGCGTCGGATGCTCCAACAAAAGGAGATCTATATCGGGACGGAGGAGCGCCAGAAGCGCCCGCTGTTGATTGCCGCCCGACAGGGATTCCACGCGCGTCGCCGGCACGCCATGAATACTATACTCCTCGATTTTGACCTGCGCCTCGCTCTGTGCCGCGCCCCAGTTGATAAAGAAATCCTTGGACCGGCCGACGAGGACGAAATGTTCCGCCAGGTTCAGCCCGGGGACGAGTCCCTCTTCCAGGCGGCCCGCCGGCATATACGCCACGCCGCGCTCCAGAAACTTGTGATACGGCTGGCGATTCATTTTGGCGCCCGCGATCCAGATCTCGCCGGCGCTCGGCGGCAAGAGCCCGGCACAGGCTCGCAAGAACAAGCGCTGCCCGCTCCCTTCGATACCGGCCAGTCCGATGACCTCGCCGGCGCATACCTGAAGGTTGAGGTTGGGCACGCGCAGCCGATAGTCTTCGACCGCCACATCGCGCATTTCCAGAATCGGCGCCCCGAGCTCAATGGCCTGGCGTGCGCTCACCGCCAGGTTCTGGCCAAACATCAGCTGGACGAGTTGGCTCGCCGTAAACGGATGCTCGACCTGACCGGTCACTTGGCCGCGCCGGAGCACCGTGACGCGTTGGCACAAGTCTTCGGCATCTTGCAGCTTGTGCGTCACAAAGATGATCGACTTGCCTTCCTTCGCCAGCAGACGCAGAGTCTCAAAGAGCTTGACCTTTTGCGGGAGCGAAATCCCCGTGGTCGGCTCGTCGAAGATCAGAATCTGCACGCCGAGCGAGAGGAGCCTCATGATCTCCAACTGCTGCCGCTCGCCGACCGTCAGTGTACTGACAAGCGTCTCCGGATCGAGATCAAAACCAAACTGGCTTGATAGTCTCTTGAGATCGGCTAACGCGCGTGCCCGGTTCTGCACAAAACCGTCTTCACGTCCCAATAGGAAATTATCCAAGACAGAGAGGGGAGGAAAATCCAGAGGGTCTTGGTGGAGCATTCCAATCCCCATCCGGATCGCTTCGGCGGGTGAATGGAATTCCACCGGCCGGCCGTCCAGCAGAATCTCGCCCGAGTCCCGCCGGATAAAGCCGGACAGAATTTTCATCAAAGTCGACTTGCCCGCGCCGTTCTCGCCCAGGAGACCGTGAATCGTCCCTGATTCGACAGTCAGATCAACGCCGTCATTGGCGTGGACTAGACCAAAATACTTGTGAATCGATTTTAGTTCCAGACGCATTACCTGTCCTTGGGTAGGGGCGACCGTGCCAAGGCGACCATCCGGTCGCCCCTACGTAATCGAAATCCTACTTGGTTGGCGCGCTGGCTCCCGTCATGCCTTGGAGCAACTGCGGCATGTACCAGATCTGCTGATCGGTTGCCGTGCTGCCCGCCGCGATGTATGTGGATCCATCCTGCAGAGTGACTGGACCCTTCCACAGGCTGATGCTGCCATCCGCCATGCCAGGGATGAACTGGTTCTGGATCGTCGCCTTGTTCGCGTTGCTCAGCGCTTTGCCATACGTAAAGCCGACCGCGCTCGTATCCGGATTGTTGATGTCTTTCCAATCCGGACCATCCCAATACCATCCGGGCTGCCAAGTGCCGGCGGCAAAATCCCGAACCGTCTTGAGATAGCGCGGACCCCAGTTAAAGTAGGGCACGCCGAGACACGCATCCGGCGCCTCATTGCAGCCATTGATGTAATCATACGAGAGGGCGTAGACCTTTTGACCTTGCTTCTGCCGCTGTCCGGCAACGACCAGGGCCTCGGTCGTATCGATGCCGGAGATGACAACATCGTTGCCGGCATCGTAAAAGCCATTCGCGACCTGGGTCGGGTCCAGGGTCACGCCGGGGATATTGAACCAGTACCCGATCCACTTGACGTCGAACTTTAACGCCGAAGGGTCTTTCTTGGCATAGGTCGTCCAGCAGTACCGGGCGCCCAGGTAGGCGGAGTCGGCCAAACGCCGGGTCTCGTCGTTCACCAAGGGGCCCAGGAAACCGATCTTACCGGTCTGCGTGGTCAGCGCCGCCGCGCAGCCCGCGACCATCTTCATATATTCCATCTTGCCCATAAAGTTGCCCAAGTTCTTGAGCCCTTTATAGTTCTTGCCGTCCTTCCAGGCATTATCGCCCGAGACGTTGATGAAGGTGAGGTCGGGGTGCTTTTGGGCGGCGGTGGTCGTATCCGTCTGAAAGTCGTCCGAAGTCGTCAGAATCAGCTTGACGCCCTTGGAAGCCATGTCGGTGACGACCTGCTCCAGGGTCGTTCCAGGGCGGTCAGACGGGTTGAGCTTGTCCAGGTAGATAAAATCGCTCCCCGGCAGCTTTTGCTTCACGTAGTTCGCTGCAATATAGTTCGCCTCACTCCAGCCGTGGTCGTTGTAGGGACCGACCAAGACGACCCCAAAGGTGATCGACTTGGTCGCCGTCGTCGGCGAGCTAGTGGCGGCGGTCGTGGCGGCGGTAGTTGCTGCCGTCGTCGGCGCCTTGGTCGCCGCGGTGGTTGCGGCGGATGTCGGAGCGGTGGTGGCCGCCTTGGTCGCCGCCGCGGTCGGAGCCGTCGTCGGGGCCGTCGTTGCCTGAGGTGCCGTTGTGGGCGGAGCCGCTGTGGGGGCGGGGGTCGGTGCTGGCGAGCACGCGGCCAGTGCCGCAAACAACACGACCAACGCGGCGATGAGCAGTACCTTCTTCATTTTGCTTCTCCTTTTCGATGTCACGATCACTTACGTTCTCGATGGCATGATGCAGAGTTGACGATTCTCTGGTCACCTCCTTCGTCCATGAGCCAATGGCAGATGAGGTCATCGGCTCATTTGTCATTCACCTACCCAATTCCCAAACCCAATCGCCAGACTTGACTCCAAGCCTAATCCCCAAAGACCGGTACGAAATCAAACTTGTTCACATCGACCAGGCCCCGATCGGTCAGCTTCAATTCAGGGATTACGGGCAGTGCCAGGAAAGCGAGCGCCATGAACGGGGCATGCAGTTCCGTCCCCAGGTCGCGCGCCGTGTCCACGAGCTGGTCCATCATCTCGCGCACCCGCTCAATCGGCTGATCGCTCATCAGTCCCGCGATCGGCAGCGGGACACGAGCGAGCACCTGTCCATCCAGGACGGCGACGAGTCCGCCTTGCATCGCCGCAATTGCGCGCGCCGCTGTCATCAGGTCGTCGTCGTTCATCCCCGCCACGATGATGTTGTGCGAATCGTGCGCCACACTCGAACCGATAGCGCCTCGGTGGAGGCCCAGACCATGCACAAAGCCCAAGCCCACATTACCGGTGCCCTGATGCCGCTCAATCACCGCTACCTTGGCCAGGTCGCGCGCCGGATCGGCCACCGCGTTGCCATTCTCGATCCGCGCCACTTGGACACTCTGCCGCGTCACGATTTGGTCCGGAATAATCTCGATCACACGTACCTTTCGGTGACCGTTAGCGGGCAAGCGCAAGTCCACCCGGCTCCAGTCGATATTCATCGAGTTGCGTACGGGTAGATGGCGCGGCGGTATTTCCTGCGGCAAGGTCCGTCCGTTGCGGGCTACCAATTGCCCGCCCCGGTACACCTGCTCAATCTTGAAATTCTCAAAATTATCAAAGACGATCAGGTCGGCCCGCCGGCCTGGTGCAATCGCGCCTCGATCGTTCAAGCCAAAGTATTCGGCCGCGTTCAGCGTCGCAATCTGGACCGCCATGATCGGGTCGAGACCTTCCCGGACGGCCGTGCGGACCATGAAATCGATATGCCCTTGGTCGATCAAGTCGGCCGGAAAGCGGTCGTCGGTCACAAACAGGATGCGCCGCAGGTTTTTGGGCGTAATCACCGGCAGCAGTGCCTTGAGGTTCTTCGCGTTCGACGCCTCCCGGATCATGATCCGCATCCCCAGGCGAATCTTTTCTCGCGCCTCCTCGACTGTCGTACACTCATGGTCGCTGCCGATGCCTGCCGCGACATACCCCTCCAAGTCCCGACCGCTCACGCCGGGCGCGTGCCCGTCAATCCGCCGGTCGCCAAAGGCCCGCAGCTTGTCCAGCACCTCCTCGTCTCGATAGAGGACCCCCGGGTAATTCATCATCTCGCCGAGCCCGACCACCCATGGATCGTTCTTGAACCCGATGAGGTCCGACCAACGCAAGACGCCGCCGTTCGTTTCCAGATTCGTCGCCGGCACACACGACGGCACCATCACAAAAACGCTGAACGGCGTGTACTTGCTCGCCTCCAACATGTAGCGGATGCCTTCGACCCCGAGCACATTCGCAATTTCATGCGGGTCGATGATGATCGAAGTTGTCCCGTGCGGCACCACCGCGCGCGCAAACTCAAAGGGCGGCACCATCGCGCTCTCAATGTGCACGTGCGCGTCGATCAACCCCGGCGCGATATAGCGCCCGCGCATGTCGATGGTCCGCTGAGCCGGATGATCATTTCCGAGTCCGACGATGCGGGAATGCGAGATCGCGACCCCCGTCTCTTCGATTTCACCCGAAAAGACGTTGACCACCCGCGCATTGTTCAGCAGCAACTCGGCGGGCTCTTCGCCCCGTGCCACCTTGATCAACAGTGAGATTTCCATGAGCTAGAATCCTTCTACCGCGCTCCCGCGCGCTCCACCATTTCGCGCGCGATGCGGTTGTGCCGCTCGATCACCGGCGGCAAATCCACCGTCGTCAGGTGCCCGTCCTCGACCACGACGCGGCCGTTGATGACCGAGAGGTCCACGCGCGGCGTAGCGCAAAAAACCAATGCCGCCACCGGATCGTGCAGTGCGCCCGCGTACTCCACCCGGTTCAGATCAATCGCCACAAAATCTGCTGCCTTGCCCGCCTCGAGCGACCCAATGTCCTCGCGGCCCAAGACCTCCGCCCCGCCCCGCGTCGCCAGGGCCAACGCCTGGCGCGCCGTCAGCGCCCCGGGATTGCCTTGTACGCGCTGCAAGAGCATTGCCTGCCGCGCTTCGGCAAGCATGTGTGAAGAATCATTCGAGGCGCTTCCATCCACGCCCAAGCCGACCCTCACGCCACACTCCACCATCTTGATAATGGGCGCAATTCCCGACGCCAGCCGCATGTTCGACGTCGGGCAATGGGCCACGCCGGTGCCGGTGCGCGCATACCGCCCGATCTCGGAATCCTTCACCCACACGCTGTGCGCAAACCAGACGTCTTGTCCGAGCCACTCCAAGTGTTCGGCATAGTCGACTGGCCGCCGGCCGAATTTGCCTAAACAAAAGTCCTCTTCATCCCGCGTCTCGGCGAGGTGGGTATGCAGCCGGACATGGTATGCACGGGCGAGATGTGCCGACTCCTGCATCAATCCAGGGGTGACGGAAAAGGGCGAGCACGGCGCGACACCCACTCGACACATCGACAGCCGGTCGGGATCGTGAAAAGTCTCGATCACGCGCCGCGAATCCTGCAGGATGGCCTCCTCGTCCTCGCATACCCGGTCCGGCGGCAGTCCCCCCTTGGATTCTCCCAACGACATGGAGCCGCGAGTCGGATGAAAACGGATGCCGATCTCGCGCGCCGCGCGAATTTCGTCGTCCAGCCGGGAACCATTCGGAAAAAGGTAAAGGTGGTCGGCCGCCGTCGTGCAGCCCGTCAGAATGAGCTCGCTCAATCCCACCAGCGCGCTCGTATAGACGGCCTCCGGCGTGAGTTCGGCCCAGACCGGGTAGAGCGTCTTGAGCCAATGGAATAGATCGGCGTCTTGCGCGGCAGGTATTGCACGGGTGAGAGTTTGATAGAGGTGGTGATGCGTATTGACGAGGCCGGGAAGGACGATCATTCCATGCGCATCGATGATCCGGTCCGCAGTGAGGGGTAGCTCGGACGACGGCCCCACCTGCTCAATCACATGATCTCGAACGAACAGCGCGCCGTCCCTGATCTCGCGTCGGGAGGCGTCCATTGCTACGACCACTTCGGCGTTCCGCAGGAGTAGCGTCGCCATTGATGTACTCGCCTTATGAAAAAATCGGCTCATCCTAGGCGCGGCGCCGCGACCAAGAATGGGCCAGAGTGTCATTTCTTCCGTCATTATATCACACTCGCCGAGGGTTGGCAAAGGATATTTCCAGAGAACGCTTTCGACGTTCGATTTCCTCGCTCGGCCGCTTGGCCTTTTGCCACCTGCATCGAAACGCGCTATAATCACACGGATGGAGCCAAACGAACGAGAGCGCTATCTGCGCCAGATCATTTTTCCTTCCCTCGGGGCGGCCGGTCAGGAACGACTGCTCGCCGGTCGTGTCGTTCTCATCGGCTGCGGCGCGAATGGGACGGTCATGGCCAATACGCTCGCGCGCGCGGGCGTGGGCACCCTCATCATCGTCGATCGCGACTATGTGGAGCTGAACAATCTGCAGCGCCAGGTGCTCTTTGACGAGGCTGACGTCACCCGCGGCATGCCCAAAGCCATCGCCGCCGCCGAAAAACTCGCCCGCGTCAATTCCTCCATCCGGATCGAAGGACGCGCAATCGACGTGAACGCCGAGAATATCGAGGAGTTGATCCAGGGCGCCAGCCTCGTTCTGGACGGCACCGACAACTTTGAGACGCGTTTCCTCATCAACGATGCGTGCGTCAAGAACCGCATCCCCTGGATCTACGCCGGCGCCGTTGGCAGCACCGGCATGACCATGACGATTGTTCCATACGAGACGGCGTGTCTGCGCTGCATTTTCCAGCACGAGCCGCCGCCCGGTACCCTGCCGACCTGCGACACGGCCGGCGTGATCGCCCCGATCGTGAACGTCATGGCCTCCCTCGCCTGCGCCGAAGCGATCAAACTCCTCGTCGGCGCCGGGGAACGCAACCCCGGCTTGATCCACGTGGATGTATGGGAGAATTCCTTTGAGGTCTTTGCCGTGACCCGCAGGAGCGACTGCGTCACGTGCGGGCAGGACCGGTTTGAATACCTCGAAGGCGAGCGGCCCGGAGCCACTGCCGTTTCCTTGTGCGGGCGCAATGCCATCCAGGTCAATCCAGGGCGGGGCCATCAACTCGACCTCGCCGCCATCGCCCAGCGCCTGAGCAGCGCCGGCTCCGTCTCGGCGAACGAGTACCTTGTCCGTCTCACCGCCGACAACTACGAGCTGACCATTTTTCCTGATGCGCGCGCGATTATCAAGGGCACCGACGATCCGGCCATTGCCCGCAGCCTCTACTCCAAATATGTCGGCGTTTGAGCGGCCCCGACCCCTTCTCTGAGCCGCAATTTAGGATACCGACTCTATTTTGACCTAAAAAGAACCATTTCGATACCGCGCGAGACTATCATATAGGATGCGCTACTAACCCAAAGGAGTGGGGATACCATGTCTCGAAATCAAGTCACGCTAGACGCCAATGAGGCGGCTGCCTATATTGCTCATCAAGCCAGCGAAGTTATCGCCATCTTTCCCATCACACCCTCTTCGCCCATGGGCGAATGGGCCGACCAATGGTCAGCCGAGCATCGCCCGAACCTGTGGGGGACCGTCCCCCTGGTCGTCGAGATGCAGAGTGAGGGGGGCGCCGCCGGCGCCGTCCACGGCGCCCTGCAAACGGGATCGCTCACGACCACCTTTACCGCCAGCCAGGGCTTGCTCCTCATGATCCCGAATATGTACAAGATTGCCGGCGAACTCACCTCCACCGTCTTTCACGTCAGCGCGCGATCGCTCGCGGCTCAGGGCCTATCCATTTTTGGCGATCACAGTGATGTGATGGCCACGCGCCAGACCGGCTTTGCCCTGCTCTGTTCCAACTCGGTGCAAGAAGTGATGGACCTCGCCCTGGTTACGCATGCCGCCACCCTGCAAGCCCGCGTGCCGTTTCTGCATTTCTTTGACGGCTTTCGCACCTCGCATGAAGTGATGAAGGTCGAGCAGCTCACTCACGACGACGTCCGCGCCATGATCGACGACGACCTCGTGCGCGCCCACCGCGCCCGCGGCCTCTCGCCCGATCACCCCGTCATGCGCGGCACCGCCCAGAACCCCGATACCTATTTCCAGGCGCGCGAAACCGTCAACCCTTACTATCTCGCGACCCCCGACATCGTCCAAAAGACCATGGACCGCTTCGCCCAGATTGTCGGGCGCCAGTATCACCTGTTCGACTATGTCGGCGCTCCCGATGCGGAACGCGTCCTCGTCCTCATGGGCTCCGGCGCCGAAGTCGCGCAAGAGACCGTGGACTTTCTGAATGAAGAGAACGGCGAAAAGGTCGGCGTCCTCAAGGTCCGCCTTTATCGCCCCTTCTCGATTGAGCATTTCGTCAAGGCGCTGCCCGCCACAACCAAGACGATTGCCGTCCTCGACCGCACGAAAGAACCCGGCAGCCCCGGCGAACCGCTTTACCTCGACGTGGTGAATGCGATTTCCGAAAGTCGCACTCTTTATCCCTCCTACTTTGGAGCCGTCCCGACAGTTATTGGCGGCCGCTATGGCCTCTCCTCGAAAGATTTCACGCCTGCGATGGTCAAGGGCGTTCTCGACGAGATGTCCAAGCCGCAGCCCAAGAACCACTTTACCATCGGCATCAACGACGACGTGACACACACGAGTCTCGCCTACGACCCCGCCTTCTCGACCGAAAGCCCGAGCATGGTGCGCGCCATGTTCTACGGTCTCGGTTCCGACGGCACCGTGGGTGCGAACAAGAACTCGATCAAGATTATCGGCGAAGATACCGACAATTACGCCCAGGGCTATTTCGTCTACGATTCGAAAAAATCGGGCACGATGACCACCTCGCACCTGCGCTTTGGAAGCAAGCCCATCCATTCCTCCTACCTCATCAACTCGGCGAATTTCGTCGCCTGCCATCAATTCTCATTCCTCGAGCGCTACGAGATGCTCAAGGCCGCCGCGCCCGGCGCCACCTTTTTGCTGAACAGCCCCTACGGTCCTGACGAGGTCTGGGACCACCTGCCCCGCTCGGTCCAGAAGCAAATCCTCGACAAAAAGCTCCGTTTTTTCGTCATCGACGCCTACAGCGTTGCCAAAAAGACCGGCATGGGGGCCCGCATCAATACCGTGATGCAGACCAGCTTCTTCGCCATCAGCAACGTCCTTCCGCGGGAGGAGGCCATTGCGGCCATCAAGCACGCGATTGAAAAGACCTACAAAAAGCGCGGCGAAGCGGTCGTCCAAAAGAACTTTGCCGCCGTGGACAGCACCCTCGACCGTCTCTATGAGGTCAAGGTGCCGAATACCCTGACCAGCACTTTTGACATGCGTCCGCCCGTCTCTCCCCGGGCGCCCGAGTTCGTCCAAAAGGTGACCGCGGAGATGATTGCCGGCCGCGGCGACGATTTGCCTGTAAGTGCCCTCCCCGTCGACGGCACCTACCCGGTCGGCACCGCCAGGTGGGAAAAGCGCAACATCACACTCGAAATCCCCGTTTGGGATGAGAATATCTGCATCCAGTGCGGCAAATGCGTCCTCGTCTGCCCGCACTCGGTCATCCGCGCCAAAGTCTACGAGCCCAAGTATCTCGAGGGGGCACCCGCGACCTTCAAGAGCACGGCCGCGCGCTGGAAGGAATTTCCGAACGACAAATACTCGCTTCAGGTCTCGCCGGAAGACTGCACCGGCTGCACACTCTGTGTCGAAGTCTGCCCGGTCAAGAACAAGAGTCAGGCCGGACTCAAGGCGATCAACATGGCGCCCCAGCCGCCCATCCGCGAACAGGAAAACGAGAACTGGGAGTTCTTCTCCAAAATCCCGGAGATGGACCGGACCAAAATCAATCCCTTGCTCGTCAAGGATTCGCAACTCCTCGAGCCTCTGTTCGAATTCTCGGGTGCATGCGCCGGCTGCGGCGAAACTCCCTATGTGCGCCTGATCAGCCAGCTCTTCGGCGACCGTGCGCTCGTCGCGAATGCGACCGGCTGCTCCTCCATCTACGGCGGCAATCTCCCGACGACGCCGTGGACGCTGAACGCCGAGGGCCGCGGGCCCGCCTGGTCCAACTCGCTCTTTGAGGACAATGCCGAGTTCGGCCTCGGTTTCCGCCTCACCCTCGACAAGCGCTACGAATACGCAGGCGAACTGTTGCACGCGCTCGCCGACACGCTCGGCGGCGACCTCGTGCACGACCTCCTGACCGCGGACCAATCGAACGAGGTTGGCATCTTGCGCCAGCGGGGCCGCGTCCAACTGCTCAAAGAGAAATTGCAGGCCCTGGTGGGGGCGAATGGGGGTTCGCCCACGCAGTCCAAGGCCCGCGAGCTTCTGTCCATCGCCGATATACTCGTCAAAAAGAGCGTGTGGATCGTCGGCGGCGATGGCTGGGCGTACGACATCGGCTATGGCGGATTGGACCACGTTCTCGCCTCCGGCCGCAACGTCAATGTCCTCGTGCTCGACACCGAAGTCTATTCGAACACGGGTGGGCAGATGTCCAAATCGACCCCCCGCGGCGCGGTCGCGAAATTCGCCGCCGGCGGCAAGCCGCTTGCGAAAAAGGACCTCGCCCTCATCGCGATGACCTACGGCAACATCTATGTCGCCCGTATCGCTCTGGGCGCCAACGACTCGCAAACGATCAAGGCCTTTATGGAGGCGGAGGCCTACCCCGGACCGTCGCTCATCATCGCCTACAGTCACTGCATCCAACAAGGCATCGACAATGCTCAGGGGCTGGACCAGCAAAAATTGGCCGTGATGGCCGGCTACTGGCCCCTCTTCCGCTACAATCCCGCCCTCGCCAAGGAAGGGAGGAATCCGCTCCAGCTCGATTCCAAAGCGCCGAGCATACCGCTCGAAAAATACGCCTACAACGAAACCCGTTACACCATGCTCGTCCAAAGCGATGAGGAAGCGGCCGAGCGGCTGCTCAAACTCGCCCAAGAGGACGTCGAGAAGAGCTGGAACATGTACCAACAGCTCGCGGCCATGAAATGGAACGGTACTGAGAACAAGTAGAGCGTAAAACGTAAAGCGTGAAACGTGAGGTGCTGTCGTTTCACGCTTTTCATTTCCCTTTTGTCATTGCCAATTACCTAATCACCTAATCACCTAATCACTAAACGCACTCACCGGAGGTCTTTCTATGCCCGACCTGACCACCACCTACCTCGGCCTCACACTCAAAAATCCGATCGTCCCTTCCTCGTCGCCACTCATGCAAAAGGTTGACAACATCAAAAAGATGGAAGACGCGGGTGCGGCCGCCGTCGTTCTGCATTCCCTCTTCGAGGAGCAGATCACGCTCGAGAGTGAAGAGCTCGACCGTGCGCTGAACTATGGCACCGAGAGTTTTGCCGAAGCGCTCTCCTACTTTCCGGACCTGCAGACCTACAATCTCGGTCCGGACCGTTACCTGGAGCATATCCGCAAGGCCAAGGAGGCCGTCGGCATTCCCGTC
>JAMDCU010000102.1:15430-15859 GCA_023489485.1 Chloroflexota bacterium | reverse complement strand
TTCGTCAATATCCGGCGGCAGGGGCGCTGAGCCGGACCAAATAACCGCCGGATCGCCTCCTAACGACACCGCGACCGGTATCTGCTCGGCGCCAATATCGAGGGCGACGCGCCCATGCTCCGCGCCGTCCTTTTGCAGCTGCCAGTGCATCCCCAGCGTCCGCTCGTCGACGACCTGCAGGCGGTACATCCCCACATTCCGCTTGCCCGTTCGAGGGTCGCGGCTAAAGACAGAGGGGAGGGTGACGTATCGCCCGGCATCTTTCGGCCACGACTGGATGACAGGGAGTGCGGAGAGCTTGGGCTCCTCCTCGATCACTTCTTGGACGATGCCTTTGCCGACCAGATGCGGCTCCGTCGTTCGGACCGCGCTCAACATCCCAAGGCCGCGCTGGGCCTTTTCGACCAGGCCCTTGGGCATCTCCAGGGA
>JAMDCU010000102.1:0-15420 GCA_023489485.1 Chloroflexota bacterium | reverse complement strand
CGACCGGCATGGTCTGCCCGCGTACATCTTCAAAGAGGAGGGCGACGTTCTCGTTCGCAGGACCCTTGACCACGCGATCGGCAATCTCGGTCATCTCCAGCTCTTGGCTGACCGGTACGGTGATGCGCTTTAGTTGATCGTGCTTTTCCAGCCGGGCGAGAAAATCCTGCAGGTCGCGATAGGCCATTCTGCCTCCGCTTTGGATAATAGCATCAATCGAGACCAATGGCAAACACATTAGAGAATAGTGAGGAGTGGCCGAGGCTTCGCCTCGGCCACTCCTCACGAAGAAACGCCCCCGCTTTCCTGGGGGAGGCGGGGAGGAGATGATGGGCCACTTAACAAATGCGGGGCAACTGCTCTCCCACCATCATGTCCACCACCCGCGTCCCGCCGATCGACGTGCGCGCGATCACCATGCCGGGATGCTCGGCGACCACTCGCCCGATGATGGCGGCCTCACGCCCGAGCGGATGGCTCTGCATCTTTTCAAGCACGGCCGAAGCTAACTCCGAGGGGACAAACGCAACCAACTTGCCTTCGTTCGCCACATAGAGTGGATCAAGGCCGAGCATTTCGCACGCCGCGGCGACGTCTTTCGGCACGGGTATGGCACGTTCTTCAATCTCAATGCCAACCCGCGCCGCCTCGGCAATTTCGTTCAAGGTGCTCGCCATCCCCCCGCGGGTTGGGTCGCGCAAGGTGTGGATGTCCCGGGTGACCTGCAGCATCTGTGCCACCAGGTCGTAGAGCGGCGCGCAGTCGCTCACGATCTCGGAATCGAACTTTAATCCCTCGCGCTGGGACAAAATCGCGATGCCGTGCAAGCCGATTGCGCCGCTCAGGATCACCGCGTCGCCGGGCCGCGCGTTCGCCGCACCAATATTCACGCCTTCCGGCACGAGGCCGATTCCGGCGGTATTGATATAGACGCCGTCGCCGTGTCCCTCCTCCACAACCTTGGTATCTCCGGTGGCCACCTGCACGCCCGCCCGGCGCGCGGCTTTTGCGAGCGAGACCGTCACGCGCGTGAGATCGTCCAGCGAAAAGCCCTCTTCCAGGATATACGCGGCGCTCACGTACAAGGGGGTCGCGCCGCTCATCGCCAAGTCATTCACCGTGCCATTCACCGCGAGATCGCCAATGTTCCCACCGGGGAAAAAGATCGGTTTGACGACGAAGGAATCCGTCGTAAATGCAAGACGCGCTCCGTTTACGGCAAAGACGGCCTGGTCATTCAAAGGGGCAAGGAGCGGATTATCGAAGAGAGGGGCGAAGAGGTGCTGGACGAGGTCGTGCGAAAGCTTGCCGCCTCCCCCGTGCCCCATCACAATATTCCGATAATCCCGCAGTGGCAGCGGACATGTGAACGACTCGAGGTTCTTTAGGCTTGTCATTGGCCTATCCTTCTTCCATATCGATAGTACGCCGCGCACGCGCCTTCGCTCGACACCATCGTCGCCCCGAGCGGCCGCGTGGGGGTGCACGCTTTGCCGAACGCCGCGCACTCGTTCGGTTTCTTACGCCCCTGCAAAATCAGGCCGCTGATGCACTGAGGCGACTCGCTCACGCGCAAATCGCTCACCTGAAAGCGGTGCTCGGCGTCAAAGGCGCGGAACGCTTCCCGCAGCCGCCAGCCGCTCTCCGGTATTTCCCCGATGCCGCGCCATTTACGGTCGCACACCTCAAACACGTCGGCAATAATCTTTTGCGCCGGTTGATTTCCTTCGCGCCGGACCGCGCGGGGATAGGCGTTTTCCACTTCGGCACGGCCTTGCTCGAGCTGACGCACCGCCGCCAGAATCCCATTTGCCAGATCGAGCGGCTCAAACCCGGTCACCACGATAGGGACCTTGTACTTGGCCGCGAGGGGCTCGTATTCCCAATAGCCCATCACGGCGCAGACATGGCCCGCGGCCAAAAAACCCCGCACCCGATTTTCCGGTGCTTCCAAGATCGCGGACATGGCGGGCGGCACCCGCACGTGCGAGACGAGCATCGACCAATTCTTCAATTCTTCCCGGGCGGCCTGGTAAACGGCCATGCCGTTCGCGGGAGCAGTCGTCTCAAAGCCGATGCCAAAAAAGACGATTTGCTTGTCCGGGTGTTCGCGCGCAATCTGCAGCGAATCGAGCGGAGAATAGACGATCCGCACGTCGCCGCCGTGGGCCTTGACCTGGAAAAGGTCCGTCGTGGACCCCGGGACGCGGAGCATGTCGCCGAAAGAGGTGAAGATCACCTCGGGGCGCGCGGCGATAACAAGCGCCTTGTCGATCAGTTCGAGCGGCGTTACGCATACCGGACAACCCGGCCCGTGGACGAGTTCGATTTGCCTGGGCAGAAGCTGGTCAAGGCCGTAGCGCATGATCGAATGCGTCTGTCCTCCGCAAATCTCCATCAGCGTCCAGTCGCGCGTAAGGACGCGGGCCAACTCGTCCAAAACAACCCGCACCTTTTTCTCGTCACGGAATTGATCGACGTTTTGCATATCAATTGCCCCGCTTCACTCAATCACCTGTTCACCCGCTCCCAAATCATCCATTTCCTTCAGCAGCGCAAGCGTCTCTTGCGCATCCTCTTCGGAAAGCACGTTGAGGGCAAAGCCGACGTGGATGATCGTATAGTCGCCGACATTGGCTTCCGGCACATAGGCCAGGCAGGCCTCTTTGACGACACCGCCAAAATCCACGCGTCCCATCCGCAGGCCATTGACCTCATGGATCTCTACGATTTTCCCCGGTACTCCAAGACACATATGCACCTCACAAAAGGTTCGTGACTCGGCAGAGCCGCACCCTGCGCTTACGCCACTTTGCGGGGCGGGGTGTTTGTTTGGCGCCCCGAGCAAACCCGAGCAACGAAGATCAGACTCGGGCCACGCTATCTTTTCCCGGCCTCATTTCGCCGAGTCGGTCGGCGGTGCCGCACGCGCGGCATGTGCCGCCACCGCCGCCTGGCCAAGCGAAATACCCGCATCGTTCGGCGGCACCAGATGATGCGTATAGACCTCAAAGCCGGCGTCGCGCAGCCGGGCGAGCGTGCGGCTGAGGAGCGTGACATTCTGAAACACTCCCCCGCTCAGCGCGACCCGGTTCACTCCATACTGCGTGCGCAACTCGGTCGCGACCACACGAACCATCTCCGCCACGCCATTATGAAACTTGGTTGCAATCACCCATGGGGGCACCTGTTTCCGGTAATCCATCACAATGGAGCGGATGACGGGCGCAGGATCCACAACTAATTTAGGATTTCTGATTTCTGATTTCAGAATAGAAAGCCCGACCAGGTTCCCTGATCCGAAATCGGAATTCATAAATCCGAAATCGTAAATGCCCTCCAGTCCTTCCACGACCCAGTTCTCCAGCTCGATCGCGGCTTGCGCCTCATAATTGATCACCTCGCGCACGCCGATGATCGCCGCCACGGCGTCGAACAAGCGGCCCATGCTCGACGTATCGGGCGCGTTCAGATGCGAATCAAGCTGATGGCGAATGACGTCTCGCTCGGTGGGGGAAATGATCGCGGCGCACGGCAAATCCTGCTCCCAGGTCATTCCGGCTTGGGCGAGATGGGCCAAGCCGATGCGGTAGACGCGCTTGATCGCGGCATCCCCGCCGGGGAGAGGAACATACGCAAGGTGGGCCGCCCGTGTGAATTCGGCATAGCGCGCGAGCAAGAACTCGCCTCCCCAGATCTTGCCGTCGGTGCCGTACCCTGTCCCGTCGAAAGCAATTCCCAGCACCGGTTCGTCATCCCCCAATCTGTTCTCCGCCATACAAGCCGCAATGTGAGCATGGTGGTGCTGGACGGGAACAAGTTTCAAGGACTCGCTCTTGTCGCCCAACCCGAAACCTTGAAACTCGGGAGCGGAGCGGAGATCCCGTCCAAGACCCCGCGATCCCCGGCGGGGCGTACCCGGCGGGATGAAACCTGCATCTTGCGCTCGGGCATACTTGGTCGACAAATACTCGGGGTGGAGATCGTACGCGATCACCTCGGGCTGGACGCGGAAGAGGCGCTTGAAATGCTCGATTTGCTGTGCAAAGGACTGCAGAGTGGAATAGTTTTCGAGATCGCCGATATGCTGGGAAACAAAGGCATACTGATCGCGGGCGAGGCAGAACGTGTTCTTGAGCTCGGCGCCGACCGCGAGCGTGGGGCGTGTGCGAAACGGCAAGTGGACCGGGTACGGCGCATAGCCGCGCGAGCGGCGGATGGGAAGCTCATGATCCTCGAAGAGGCAAACGACCGAATCATCCGCCCGCGTCTCGATATCCCGGTCGTGCAGGAGGAAATAGTCGGCGAGCGGCGCCAAACGTTCGAGGGCATCCGCATTGTCCGTCGCAATCGGCTCCTCGGCCAAGTTCCCCGACGTCATCACCAGCACCAATCTCTCCGCGCGGTCCTCTGTCGGCTGGAGTCTGTTGTTTAAGAGAAGGTAATGCAGCGGCGTATACGGCAGCATGACCCCAAGAAACTGGTTGTTCGGCGCAACTCGTTCCGAGACGTGCGACTCGGCGCGGCGGCGCAGGAGGACGATCGGCCGCTCGCGCGATTCCAAGAGCGCGCGCTCGGCCTCGGAAACGTAACACAACTCCTCGACCGCGGCGACATCATAGGCCATGATCGCAAAAGGCTTGTCGACGCGGCCCTTGCGTTCCCGCAGCGTTTCCACTGCGCGGTCGCTCGTCGCATCGCAGGCCAGATGAAAGCCACCCAACCCTTTGACGGCCACAATGCCGCCTTGGGCGAGGAGCTGCTGCGCTCGCTCAATCGGGTCGCCGTTGCGAGTTCTCGGTTCCCGGTTCCAAGTTCCAAGTTCCGAATCTTGAAGTTGAACTCTGGAACTTGCCAGCCATACCTTCGGCCCGCATTTTGGGCACGCGACCGGTTGTGCGTGAAAGCGCCGGTTCGACGGATCGTGGTATTCGCGCGCACAGTCGTCGCACATTGGAAAAGCGCGCATGGTCGTCAGGGGCCGGTCGTAAGGGATATCGTGAATGATCGTAAAGCGGGGCCCGCAGTTGGTGCAGTTGATGAAAGGGTAGCGATAGCGACGGTCGTTGGGATCAAAAAGCTCGCGCAGACAGTCAGGGCAGATGCTGATGTCGGGCGAGATGGGTTGAAACGCACCCGGCTGGGGGAGACTGGCGCGGATTTCAAACCCGCTGAAATGCCCATCTCCGTTGGTGGCCTGGCTCTCGACGTGAAGCGAATCAATCCGGGCGAGAGGGGGCCGCTCGTCTTGGAGCGCGCGGACAAAAGCGTCGAGCGCCGCGTCGTCACCCTCGATCTCTATCTCGACACCGGAGGAGGTGTTCGCAATCCAGCCGCACAGGTTTGCACGGGTCGCCAATTGGTAGACAAACGGCCGAAACCCGACCCCTTGCACGACTCCGGTTACATGAATCTTGCACAGTGGCATCTTGCCGCCTGAGAACTATTCGACATCAATACTGGTTAAACGGAACTCGTCATGCACGACGGGGCGCACGCGGGGACTGGAGCAATGAGGGCAGGCGACCAGGTCGGGTGTCCAGAGAAAGTCGCCTGCACAATCGAAGCATTTGCCTTGCGTGGGGACACGTGCAATCTGTACCTGAGCACCCTCGGCCAAGGTGCCGCGGGTGAGGCTCTCCAGATAGAAACGGAGCGAATCTTCGCTTTCGTCGGCAGCGGCGCTCATTTCAACGTTGAATTGCGTAATGCGGCGCGCTTTATTCTTCGTCGCATATTCCAGCGCCACCTTGAGCATGTCCTGAGCAATACCCATCTCGTGCATCGATCTGCCAGCTTTCCGAGCGCGTCTTGTCTGATTTCATTATATCCAGCTGCGGGATGGGAACCAAATCGAGTCTACTGTCTCACCAGCAGCAGCAGGTACCGTGGGCAGCCGGCCGCCATCCCGTAGACATGGATCGCGCCGCCCCTGTCCGTGTTGGCTCCAATGGCTCCGATGAGGTGAGTTTGGCCGTCCGGGTCGTAGTCGTCCAGTTACTGCCCGACTGGACAAAGACGTACGCGGCGCCACCGCGGCCTTTGCTTGCGTCGCGAGAGGCAGACCGCTTGAATGACGGGCGGCCGGCGGAGGCAAAACAGACGCTTCTAGGTAGGCATGGGGTTGGGTCAGAGTCAGTAGAACGAGAGGAGCGAGCGACATGAGGACAGGCGCAACCCTTCGACTATTCCTCATAGAATGGTTACCCCAGGAAATATGCGCTCGGCTCGCAATGGCCAAGATCAAAAACCAGACAACGCGGGGATGGGCTGTAGAGAGAGCAGGAAAGGGTGTCGGTGCGATGTAGGGGCAAGGGCCGGCGCATTTCAGCTCATTGGCTCATCGGCTTTCAGCCTTCCCTCTTCATCCTTCAAGAGCTGTTCTTTCAGTTGTTCAACGGCGCGCCGAATTTCCTCCAGCTCTTCCGCGTGCAAGCGTTGGTACGATTCCAATTGGCGTTCGAGGCGCAGGACGCGGTAGGCCAAGTCTGAGGGTGGATTTGAGGACATAAGAGCTCCTATCCAGAGGCGGGACGTCGACCCCATTCTAACACAAACGGCAATTGGACTAAGGTACAAACGGCTCAGTTCCGGGGCGCGAAGGTATCACAAACGGGCCGGTCGGTGTGACCGGCCCGTTTCCTTTCCGCAAGTGTGAGACCCAGCCATGCATCACGCTTGACTTGACACTTGATTCCTGGCTTTTAAAAAGTCATTCCTCCAGCGTCGTCACGTCCCCTTCGGGCAGGCCTTGCGCCCGCGCCTTGAGCACTCGCCGCATGATCTTACCTGACCGCGTCTTGGGCAGTTTGTCGACGAACGTGATCTGCTCCGGCCGGGCAATCGGTCCCATGTGGGTGCCGACGTGCTGGCGCAGCTCCTCTGCGAGCTCCGGCGAAGGACTGTGTCCCGCACGCAAGATGCAGTAAGCGTGAATCGCTTGTCCTTTGATCTCGTGCGGCAAACCGATTGCGGCCGCCTCGGCGACGGCAGGATGACTTACGAGTGCGCTTTCCACCTCCGCCGTCCCCAGCCGGTAACCCGACACCTTGATCACATCGTCCGTCCGGCCGATGATCCAGAAATAGCCATCCTTGTCCCGCTTCGCCGAATCGCCCGTCAGGTACTTGCCCGGATACTTGCTCCAGTATTGCCGCACATAGCGGTCCGGGTCCTTGTAGATCGTCCGCAGCATCGCCGGCCATGGCCTGGTGAGTACCAGATAACCTTCTTGATCATCTGGCGTCGGATTCCCCTGCTCGTCGACGACCTCCGCCTCAATGCCAAAATAGGGTCGGGTTGCACTCCCCGGCTTGAGGGGAACGACCGGTGTCGGGGTGACCATGAACATGCCTGTCTCCGTCTGCCACCAGGTATCCATGACCGGGCATTTGTCCTTGCCGATGACCCGGTAATACCACTTCCATGCTTCTGGATTGATCGGCTCGCCGACCGAACCCAGCAGCCGGAGTGAGGAGAGGTCGTGTCGATTGGGCCAGGACTCGCCGAAACGCATGAGCCCGCGGATCGCGGTGGGCGCCGTGTAAAGAACGCTGATGCCGTACTTTTCGACCAGCGACCACCACCGGTTCGGGTATGGATACGTCGGCGCTCCTTCGTACATGAACGAGGTCGCACCCGCGAGCAGCGGCCCGTACACAATGTACGAGTGGCCGGTCACCCAGCCCGGGTCCGCGGCGCACCACCAGCGGTCTTGGTCTTGGAGATCAAAGACATTCTTGAGCGTGCTGTAAATCCCCACCATATAGCCGCCGTGAACGTGGACTACGGCTTTCGGCTTGCCTGTCGTGCCGGAGGTATAGAGAATATAGAGCGGGTCTTCGGCGTCCATGACTTCGGTCTGGCATTTGCCATTGGCAATCGGCAGTTTCATGAGGTCGCTGTACCAGTAATCCCGGCCGGCCTCCATCTTCACGTCTTGCCTCGTTCGCTTGACCACGATCACCGTCTCGACCGTGGGGCAGCGCTTGACCGCCTCATCTACCGTCTTTTTTAGCTCGACGACCTTGCCGTTCATCCAGCCGCCGTCCGCGGTAATGACCACTCTGGATTCCGAGTCGTCGATGCGTCCCTGCAGAGCATCCACGCTAAAGCCGCCGTAGACGACCGAGTGGACCGCGCCGATTTTCGCGCTGGCGAGCATGGCGATGACAATTTCCGGGATGCGCGGCATGTAGATCGTGACCCGGTCTCCCTTTTTGACGCCCATCGCCTTGAGGACGTTCGCGAATTGGTTCACCTCACGGTTGAGGCCGAAATAGGAATAGGTGCGCACATCTCCGGGCTCTCCCACCCAGATCAGCGCAAGTTTGTTCTGGCGCGCCGTCTTTTGATACCGGTCCAAGCAGTTGTGGATGATATTCGTCTTGGCGCCGGTGAACCATTTGAAGAACGGTTTCTGGCTGTCGTCGAGGACCTTGTCCCACTTGCGGTACCAGTCCAGTTCCTCGGCCTCTTTGGCCCAGAACCCTTCGAGATCGCGCACAGCGAGCTCATCGACCGCCTTCCAATCTTTGATGCGGGCCTCTTTGACGACCTCCGGCGATGGATAGAAAACCTCGCCTTCCAGCTCTTGATTGACGGCGACGGGGTTCTTGAGCTTCAATCCACCTTCCATTTGTCGGACTCCTTGTGTTCTCACTACGATTGGGCGCGATTATAATCCACTTGGACGCCACGTCAATGGGGGGACGTCGATCTTGTGCACGGTTTCACATGTCCTACAACAACCCTCGCTTGGCCGCCTCGGCCACCGCCTGCGCGCGATTCGACACTCCCATTTTTTCAAAAATGTCCTGCACCTTGCGCTTGACGGTTACTTCGCTCCAGTACAGTTTTTCTGCAATTTCCTTGTTGGTCGCGCCGCCGGCGATCATTTGGACGACCTGGAGTTCCTGGTTCGTCAGACCGGAATCGGCACTGCTCTTGTCTTTAGCCAGTTCCTGGAACTCGCGCATCACCTTGCCGACAAGGGTCGGACTGAGTAACCGTTCCCCGCGGCCGACCTGGCGGATCGCCGACGCAAGCAGTTGGGCCGAAGCGCTCTTGAGCAAATAGCCTTCGGCGCCCGCACGCAGCGCGCCGAGCAGATACTCGTCGTCATCATAGGTGCTCAGGATAATTACCTTGACTCGGGGGTACTCTCGCTTGAGTCGCTGCGTCGTCTCAATCCCGTTTTGACCCGGCATCCGAATATCGAGGAGGATGACATCCGGCTTGAGCGTCGCCAAGCTGCCAAAAAGAGCCACCGCGTTTTCCGCCTCCCCCACAACCTGGATGTCCGGATGGTTGGCCAGCACACTCTGCACACCTTGGCGAACAATCGGATGATCATCCACGAGCAAAACTCGTATCGTATCCATGCACGCTCCCAAAACAACTGTGACAAGTGATCCCGCGGATCCCTGCCAAGTGCGCGGGATCTACGATCCCGCGGAGCCTCGCCAAGTGCGCGGGGCCAAGCGACCCGCGGGATCTACGATCCCGCGGATCCCTGCCAAGTGCGCGGGATCTACGATCCTGCGGAGCCTCGCCGTGGGCGCGGGATCTGCGATCCCGCGGAGCCTCGCCAAGTGGGCGCGGTCAGGCGGCCCGCGCGATGGCAGATCCCGCTATCCCCAGCGGTAGCTTGGGGGAGTTGGCCAATTGGCTCATGGGTATTATGACCCCCACCTGCGTCCCTTCGCCCACACGGGAATCCACCTCAAGCGTCCCTCCGACGCTCTTGGCGCGTTCCTGCATTCCGATGAGACCGAGATGAGCGCGCGGCGCCTGCGCCACCTTTGCCGTATCAAACCCACAACCATCGTCGACGATTTCCATCTGCAATTCGTCGTCGCCAAAGCCAACGACGATGCGCACATGGGTCGCCTCAGCATGTGACTCGACGTTGTTCAACGCTTCTTGCATGATGCGAAAGGCAGCCACTTCGGCATCCGAATTAAAGCGGCGGGCCGTCCCTTCGACGTGCAAATCGCACTCGACGCGCGAGATGCGGGCAAAGCTGGCCACGCACTCGCGCAGGGCGGGCACCAGTCCCTGCGCGTCGAGTGCGACCGGCCGCAAGCTGTAGATCGCGTGCCGCATCTCTGCTTCGATGCGGCGAAGCAGTTCCTGAGTCGCGTCCACCCGCGTGAGGGCCATCTCGGGGCGTTCGCGTATAGTGTCCCGGGCCGCCTGGCTTTCATAAAGGGCGCCGATGATGAGTTGCTGAATGCCGTCGTGCAAATCATGGGCAATATGGGCGCGGGTGCGCTCTTCCACGCGGCGCTCTTCGACGAGCACCTCGCGCAGGGCATCCGCATGCCGCGCTACCTGTTCCTTCGCGGCCAACAGCTCGCCGGTGCGTTGGGCCACCCGCGCCTCCAATTCCTGGTTGAGCCTTTTGAGCTGCGCGTGCAATTGGGCCTTTTCGATCGCCGCCCCGACCTGTTGGCCGATCGCGGCGAGCAGGACGCGCTCGGAGGCGTCGAAGGAACGTTTCTGCCGGCTCGCCAGGTGGATGACGCCGACGACGCGGTCGGTTGTCCGTACCGGCACCGTGAGCACCGCGCGGAATCGTTCCTCGACGCAGCAGGTCATCTCGTCGGCTCCGGCCGACGGTGCGGTGAGGTCTTCAATCGCCGCCAATTCGCCGCTGCGCGCGCAGCGGCCGCACAGGCAGCGTCCCACTGGAATCTTTTGCTCCGAGTGGATAAAGGTTGGAGAGACGCCGCGGGCCGCCTGCAAGACGAGGTCATTTCCCTCGACCAGGCGGACTTGGCCGTATTCGAGGTGGAGCATGTGCAGAACGAGGTCCAGCGCGCGGTTCAGGACCGTGTCGAGGTCGAGGGATTGGTTGACCGCTTCGCCGATCGTATTGAGCGCCTCCAGCCGTTCGCGATGCTGCTCACGTACCGCTTCCGCCTCTTCGTACGAGCCGGCCGCCTGCGCGGCCCACGACAAGGTGAAAAAAGCGAGGAGCGGCGCGGCGATGCCGAGCAGGACAAAACCGACGACGACCTGGGGCGCGTTGACCGGATAGCCGCCTCCAATAATACTTTCCCAGGTGACGTATCCGAGGCCGATGACGGCAAAGGCCGTCGGAATCACCCGGCGGTGGAATCGGATCGTGCGTGAAAGGCGACGAGCAGAGGGGATCGGTCGGGCAAGGGAGGGCGATATCGCAAAGGCAGTAACGTCCGTTTCGCCCCCGTCCGCCATTCGCGGGGACGAGGCTTGAATGACATGAGAGGAAAACATGCCCATCTCGCTTTCGTCGCGCCTGTGGGCGCATCGGACTGGACCATCGTGATCCGTGTCACGGAGGTGGCTCGTGTTATAATCTACGAGAACAATAAACCCAGTTTAGCACCGCTTCTTCTTTTTATCAAGTTTGCCGAGGTGCCGGGCGCCTGTCCTGAGCCGCAGCCCTGAACGAAGTGAAGGGTCAGTCGAAGGATGTTCGCTCTCCGAGCATGTCACAAACCCGTTGTGGTAGGTGTCATCTTGATAGAGCGTCCTTCGAGTCTACCCAGGGCAAGGTGAACGGTGACTGTGACTTTCAAACACCTGCAGGCAGCACGTCCAAAGGAACGCATGGAGACAACGGACTTTCAGTCCCTTTTCTTCCAACACTATGCGCTCGTATACCGTGTCCTCTTTCGCGTTGTCGGCAACAAGGAGGACGCGCAAGACCTGGCGCTCGAAGCTTTTTGGAAGCTGTGGCAACAGTCGCCCGCCCAACTCGAAAACCCAGCCGGCTGGCTGTTTCGGGTGGCCACCCGCCTCGGCTACAATGCTCTGCGGGCTGCCAAGCGCCGCGAGCGTTATGAACTGGAGACCGCGCGACAGGCTCTCGAGAGCGGACAAGACCCGGATCGCGCCGTGGAACGCGCTGACGAGCGCCGCCGCGTCCGGGGGGTCCTCGAACGGATGACTGAGCGGGATGCGCAACTGCTCGTCCTCCGTTATTCGGGACTTGCCTACAAGGAAATCGCCGCTGCGCTCGATATCTCTCCGAATTCGGTCGGCACGCTCCTCGCGCGGGCGGAAGAGGCGTTTGAAAAACTCTACTCGGATGATTCGCACTCTGAAGGACGTTCGGAAGGAGGTCCCCATGCATCTCGACGATGAGATCCTCCGCGCCTATCTCGATCGATCATTGGAACCGGCCGAGAGCGGAGCTCGGCAGGCCGACATTCAGGATCACTTGAACGCGTGCCCCGATTGTCGCGCGCGGCTCGCGGCGCTTGCGGCGCGGTCGGCTCGGCTCCAGGCGCATCTCGCCGTTCTCGATCCGGGCCCCGGCGAGGCCGCGCATTCCGCTTCATCCGCTTTTGCTTTGCTCACCACGCGACACCCTTCACTCTCGGGAAAGGAGAATCTCGGCATGCTGTCATCGCTCTTCACGCGCCGTTGGCGCCCGCTGTGGATAGGTTTGAGTGCGCTCGTTCTCTTTACCGTCGCCTTTAGCTTTCCCCCCGTCCGCGCCTGGGCGGGCAGTCTCCTCGCCCAATTTCGCGTCCACAACATTACCGTGGTGCCTGTGGATGCGACCCACTTGAGCGAGCTCGGCACGAGTTCCACGATCATCCAACAGATCAGTCAGGCCATTTCCGATTCGATGACGGTCACCAAGAAACCGATGAAACCGCAGGTCGCCCCGAACGCGGCCGAAGCCGGCAAGTTGGCCGGATTTACGGTGCGCTTGCCGCAGAGCCGCACGGACGCTCCGCGCATCACCGTCGAGGGTGGCAGCGCTTTCGAGTTCGTCGTCAATCGCGCCCGCGCCCAGGCGCTCTTGAACGAAGCCGGCTTTAGCCAGCCGCAGCTCCCCGCCTCGATCGACAAGGCGGTCATCAAAGTCAACATCCCTGTCGGGATCACCGCGGCCTATGGCGATTGCCCCAATTTGGACGAGGGCACGACAACAATGAATGCCTCCGGATCAGCAGGACGCCGCTTTCTCAACTGTGTGCTCCTGGCCGAGATTCCCAGCCCGACGGTGGACACGCCGCCGAACGTCGACGTCGAGCAGCTCGCCGAGATCGGCTTGCAGTTCACCGGCATGTCGCCCGAGGAAGCACATGCGTACAGCGCCACCGTCGATTGGGCTTCGACGCTCGTCGTCCCCATCCCGCGCAACGGCGCCTCTTACAAGCAGGTGGGCGTGGACGGTGTGACCGGCTACCTGATCCAGCGCCCGGTGGACGATGCGCCCCAATACGTACTCGTCTGGGTCAAGAGTGGTATAATCTACGCCATCGGCGGCCTCGGCAACGGCGCCGACAACGCCCTCGCCATGGCCAACTCGCTCAAGTAATGTTTTATCGCCCCTCACCCCTTTCCCCGCTCCCCTGAAGGGAGCGGGCTGTAAGAAGACTGAGAGGGGCTGGGCGCTAGAGGCGCCCAGCCCCTCTCACACCCAGATACTTGGCCATTGGAATGACTGGATGACGATCACTGCAATCGAAACGGACAAGCTCCGCAAAGTCTTTGGCGACAAGATCGCCGTGAACGGCCTCACCCTCCGGGTCGAGCAGGGTGAGGTTTTTGGCTTCCTCGGGCCGAACGGCGCGGGTAAGACCACCTCTATCAAAATGCTCCTCGGGCTCGTCGCTCCCACCTCCGGGGCCGGGTCTCTCCTCGGCGCGCCCCTGGGCGACCGCGCCACGCGTGCTCATATCGGTTTCCTTCCCGAGCACTTTCGTTTTCACGACTGGCTTTCCGCACACGAATTCCTCAACCTCCACGGCGAGCTGTACGGCATGCCCGCCGCCCGCCTGCGCGATCGCATCGCCGAGCTGTTGGAGCTCGTGGGGCTCACTCCTTTTCGCGACAAGCAACTGCGGACCTTTTCGAAAGGGATGCTCCAGCGCATCGGCCTCGCCCAAGCCCTGCTCAACGATCCCACCCTCGTCTTTCTCGACGAGCCGACATCGGGCCTCGACCCGGTCGGGCGGCGGCTCGTCCGCGACCTTATTCACGACCTGCGCAAGCAGGGCAAGACCGTCTTCCTCAATTCCCATCTCCTGAGCGAAGTTGAAATCACCTGCGATCGCGTCGCCTTTATCAAGCACGGCGAGGTGGTACAGATCAGCCGGCTCGATGCGCTCGTGGACGGTGCGACGAGTGTCTCTCTCCGTGCGTCGGGGCTCTCGTCCGAGATTCTCACGGGCCTCGAAGCGTGGGGCAAGGATATCCGAGTCGACGGGAACCGGGTGGCCATGACGGTCCCGGACGAGTCCGTGCTCCCCGCGATCACTCGCTATCTCGTCACGCACGATGTCGAGCTGTACGCGTTCACGCCGCAAAAGCTATCGCTGGAAGACCTTTTTATCCAGATCGTCGGAACGGACGGAGGTTTGTAATGGCATTGTTCGTCATGGCCCGCCTCACGTTTCTGGAAGCCATCCGCCGGCGCATTCTCCTCGCCGCGCTCGTACTCGGCATCGCCTTTCTCTCCCTCTATGGCGTTGGTTTCTACGTCATGCGCGATATGCGCAACGGGGCCCTCTTGCAAACGAACGGCCCGGATGCCGCCCTCATCGGTACCGCTTTTAATTCTTTCCTCTCCCTGGCCGGATTGTACGGTGTGAATTTCCTGGCCATCGCGATGGCCGCGCTCCTCTCCGCCGATACGCTCGCCGGCGAAATCGGGTCCGGCACCATCCAGGCCATCGTCACCAAGCCCATCCGCCGCGCCGAGATTGTGCTTGGAAAATGGCTGGGCTTTGCCGGGCTCCTCGCGCTCTACCTGGCTCTCATGGCCGGTGGGGTGATGGCGATTGCCTACGCGGGCGCGGGCTACGTCGTCCCCAATCCGCTCGCCGGAGTCGTCCTCATCTATCTCGAGACGCTCCTCGTCATGACCGTCACCCTGGCGTTCAGCAGCATGCTTCCCACCCTCGCGACCGGCGGCGTGATCTTTGGATTGTACGGCGTCGCCTTTATCGGCGGCTGGGTCGAACAGTTCGGCGCGCTCGTCCGGAATCAGGCGGCCGTCGACGTGGGCATTATTTCCAGCTTGCTGATTCCGAGCGAGGCGTTGTGGCGGCGGGCCGCGTTTGAGATGACGCCGGCTGTCGCCCAAGCCTTTGGCGTGGTCGTGAGCGGCCCCTTTATCTCAATCTCCATCCCGAGTCCCCTCATGGTCGAGTACGGTCTCCTCTATCTCGTCGTCGCCCTCTTGATCGCCGTCCGCCAGTTCAGCCGCCGCGACCTGTAATCGCCAGGTGAATTGGCTGGCTTTGCCTGTTCCTCCTCGCCTTGCGAGGAGGAATATTTATTGTAGGCGCAGGCAAAGGGCGCGCTACTTGACAATCTCAAGTTCTTGACTATGCTTTGCTTCTTGTGACTCGCCGCACAAGCTCGCAGCGCTGGTTTGGAGGGAGCGAGACATACATGCGGGCCCTCCCC
>JAMDCU010000034.1 GCA_023489485.1 Chloroflexota bacterium | reverse complement strand
CGCGTGCGGGCCTCCGGGCCGAGGCTGTGAAAGCATCCGATATCGAGCACGAGTTCAAAAGGTTGTTGCAGGAAATCGAGGCGGCTTACGTCCGCCCTCTTGAAATCGATCGGGAGGTGTTCCTTCAGAGCCTTGGTCCGCGCGATCTCGATCGCCTTCGGGGCAAAATCTACTCCGACGACCTGAAAGCCATGCTTGGCCAGGTAAATGGAATTGGTGCCGGTTCCGCATCCCAGATCAAGCGCCCGCCCCGGTTTCACGCTCCCGCTTTCGACGAGCGAGACGACCTCCGGAGGCGTAATCCCGGTATCCCACCGCGGTCGGCGAAACCGGTACATGAAATCGAAAAACCAGCTGAGCCAGTTGAATTTCATAGGTGATCAAAGTAAGGTTGGTAGCACTCGTCCCGGTGTGCCGCCCACGCGTGGTCGACCCAGTTCGTCGTCGACCGGAGCAGTGGCTCCGGGAGGGCATCGAGCGGGAAAAATCCGGCGCCGAGCGTCTCGACGGGGTGAGGCCGCAATTCGCCCCCGTCCAGGTGGCAGTAAAAGACGACGCTATAAAAATGAGGGCGCATTTCTCGGCGCCATTGCGAGCTGTTGTAGATGGCGACGAGGCGCGTCGGAGTGACGTTAAAGCCTGTCTCTTCGCGCACCTCCTTTGCCGCTACCTCGGCAGGGGTATAACCGATGTCCGCCCAGCCGGTCGGAAAGAGCCAGCCTCCTTCCGGGCGCTGGATAAGCAGGATTTCGTCCTGCTCGTTGAACACAATCGCGCCGACGCCCACCTTGGGGGTGACGTAGCCCGGAACGCCTGGCACCACCTGCGCCCGCCAACGTTCGGCCAGCGCGTTCGCAAACGCAAGATCGAGCACCGCTCTCCCATTGAGGGTCGCCGCCATCTTGGCTGCCACCTTCAAGATTTCCTCATACCGCTCTCGATCGTACGTAGGCGGATCAAAGGCCAGCCCGGTCTGTGCGATCCCACGCAGTTCCTGAATCCACAAAGCCAGCTCGTCTGTTACTTCAATCTCACTCAATCGTCCACCGCCCCATTCGAGTTAAATGTTTCAGGATTAGAATTCAACACCAAGCCCAATCGGCCATTTGCTTAATTCTCCACGTCCACGACGATCTTCCCCGGCCGCTTCGTTTCATTCTACCGGCATTCTCTTCCCTTATCGGCTGTGCGTCACTCCGACGCGCGCGCAGTACTTGAGCAGGGGGCATGTCGAGCACAAGGGCGAAATCGGCAGGCAGAGATTCTGGCCGAATGCCACCAACTCACTGTTGATTTCTATCCAGTACTCTTTGGGAAGCTTGGCACGGAGCGCCATTTCCGTTTCATCCGGGGTTTTGGTATTGACGTATCCCCAGCGATTCGTGATCCGGTGCACGTGTGTATCCACGCAGATCCCTGGCTTGTTAAAGCCGAGTGTGACGACGAGGTTCGCCGTCTTGCGCCCTACGCCGGGGAGTTCGTCCAACTTGTCAAGGTCCGGAGGGACGTGCGCGTCATACTGCTCGATCAAGATCCTACAGATCTTTAGGATATTTTGGGTCTTGACCCCGTAATAAAGCACGGGCCGGATGGCCTTTTCAATCTCTTGCGGGCTCAACCTGAGCATTTCTTGGGGCGTATCCGCCAACGCAAAGAGCCTTTGCGAAGCTTCTTCCGTCACCGCGTCTTTTGTCCGTAGGCTCAGGATAGTCGAAATCAAGATCATAAAGGGGTCATGCGTGTTGTAGGCCAGCCGCGTCACGTAAGGTGAAAGCATGCCCTTGGTGACGCGGCGTAGGATCCGCACGACGGCGCGGATATCAGCGTCCTTCATTCGCCGCGCCCGTCTCAGGCCATTGCACCCTGCGCATCATCTGCTCTTTCATAGCCTGGTCCACGAGGTCCCACGTCCCTTCGATGACCTCAGTTAGTCGGACGCCGACGTGATACGCGCCGTTCGATGTGGCACGTGAATGCACCACGCTCCCTTTGACGACGACCATGTGAAACGGGGCCATCACCAGTAACACCATGCTGGCGTCAAGGTCCACGCCGCGGGGAATTTCGACCAGGGCGCCTCGCCCGCTGATGTCCACCGTGCGCGCCGGCCCCTCGTCCACCTTGATGCCGCGCGTGTTAAAGCATTCGTACGCGATCCGGTAGGTCGCACTCACCCGAGGAGTGGCTCGCCGTTCCGGGTCAAGGCTGTCAGCCTTTTGCTCCACTCGTACCGGCACTCGCTCTGATAGCCCGAGCCGTTGCATGAGTGCACGGATAGTCGAGGGCGAATGGCCCTGGTAGTGATTGTTCGCAAAGCCCCACACGGAAATGTTCTGTGCGCGCAGGCTTTTAATGAGATCGCTCCAATCGTCGAGCGCGGCATCACGGTCCCGGCGGGTCCCGTCATCCTCGCTGTCCGGCGCCTCGCTTCGGTGCCCGAGCCAGTGGATGTAGGAAAAGTCCGTCGTCACACGGTACGACCGCGGCATGCGGGCGTAATCTTCCAGCACAAGTGCGACCTGATGCCGGGAGAGTAGGTCGAAGAACTCGTCCGTCAGCCACCCGCGGTGGCGGACTTTGACCGCGTAGCGAAAATCGGTTGGCAGTGCCGCCAAAAAGCCCGCCAACCTGTTCAAGTTGTCAGGTCCAAAGTCACTGGGAAACTGGAGCACCAACGGGCCGAGTTTCTCGCCGAGGAGATGCATGGTAGCGAGGAACTGCGCCGTCTCCCTCTCGACGTTCTTAAGCTTGTTTTGGTGCGTGATGATTTGGGGAAACTTGGCCGTAAACCGAAAGTCGGGTGGCGTCGCCTGATACCACGCTTTGATCGTGCTTGGAGGTGGCGTTCCGTAGCAAGTGCTGCCAATCTCGACGGCGCGCAGATGCTTGGCATACTCGACGAGATAGTCGGCGCGACGCGTCCCCTCTGGGTAGAAATTGCCGACCCAGTTCTTGTAGGACCATCCCTGAGTTCCAAGAAAAATCGTTCCAGACATTCTATCTTTCACTTCTAGCGATGCTCCATACGGCGATAGCGTGTGAGCTGGACAGTGTCGCCATCGGGTCTTTGCTCAAGCAGCACAATGCCGTGCCGGTCCGCCCAGAAGTGAGTCTCTTGAGACACGGGTTTGGATTCAGTATCGGATGTTTGTGTTTCCTGCCCTGCGCCTGCTTCATGGATTTCGGTGCGCACATAGTGCCAAGCAGAAAACGAGCCTGCCGGCACCTCGATCTTCTCCTCTTTCAGGCAGGTATAGACCAGCTTGACCAAGCTCGGCTCCAACGTCGGCATCTTCACTCGCACCGCGTCCACCGGCTGGCTCTGCCCGACCAAGAGATTCAAGCCCACGAGCGTCACAGCCGTAAAGATGGGCGATGGAAACTCGATCGGCCGCCGCGAGCTCAACTCGAGAATACGTGTGGTCTCCTCGCCCGGCCCAGCGGGTCGGGTAGTCGAGATATAGCGGGTTCCCTCGTAGTGTTGTTCACTTGCCCGCTCCTCTCCGTCTGTGTTCAAGTGGACGCTCAATGCCTCGGAGATCCAGTGTGTCGTCACTTCGTACTTGACGTTCCACCGGAGGGGTGGCGCTTCAGTCCACTCTGCCGTCGACGTGAAGAGGAGACCGCTGTGAGCCATTTTGGCAAGCTGCCACGTCTCCCTGCCAATAGCAGTCTCCTTCCGTGTGATAGCATACATCCCCTCGGCAATCGGTTGTCCTCGCGTTGGCATTATGTCACCTGCTTTCAGATCTTTGATGATTCGGAATATTATATCACAGCCCACGTGTGCTTTCAATTCGCCCGGGATTTTGCGGTTTCTGCAAAGCGGCTATAATGCAGTCAGAAAGGACATGCGAAATGACACGTCATCTAAAGAACACCGGAGTCATCATCGCTGCAACCGTCCTCGTACTTTTAGCCTGCTCGCCCGAACTGGTCGTCAGAGGAATCGTCGGAGGTGTGTTGCCTTCGCCATCCGCTCCGACCGTGGTTGGGGCACTCATGGCGACAAGTCCTCCAACAGAGGCGCCGACTGATTCTAGCCTGATCCCACCCCCAACCATTCCAATCACCCCCAGTGCAAGTTCAACCGCGTCGATGGTCTCTGTCACCGAACCCGCGCCGCCTGCCAGCTCTGTCCCTCCCACGGCTACGCCTCCCCCTGTCCTGCCCCTCCGCACTGATTTGCCCGCCATGACACTCAAGGACTGGCCGCGCCCGGCCAACGACAACGGTTTCTGCATTCACTTTTTGCCGACCGGCTACTATTCACAGCGTGATTTTGACATTCAGCTCCCGCGTCTGCAAGGACTGCAGATGCGGTGGGTCCTTGCCCTCTACTCCGACGAGAACCAACTGCGTCTGGCCGCGACCAATTTCAAAAAGATAGGGGTAGTTCCCATCTGGCGCAGGACTCTTAGGGCGTACCAACGGTACTACGCGTGGGACCGCGACATCCAGATTCTCAAGGAGGTCGGCCTGCCCCCCTATTTCCAAATCTATAATGAACCGGATACGGCAGCCGAATGGGACGGCCGCGATGTGAACCGCGAGCAGTGGATCTCCTACTTTGTCCAGACGGCCAAGGATGTGTACAACGCGGGAGGCTACGTCGGCATCCAAGTCCTGGATGAGAACTGGCTGCACGAGCTCATCCAGACCATCAAACTCGAAAAAGGAGATCGCATCTTTACCCGAATGTTCTTTGTCCCGCACCCGTACGGGCTCAATCACCCGCCGAACTATGTGGAAGATGATAACGGCGTGCTCGGCTTTCGCACTTTTGCGAATGTCTTTCAACAAGATCTTGGTTTTGTGCCACCCTTTATCGCCGGCGAAGGTGGCTGGAAGTACAAGGCGACCGACGATAATCGCTTTCCGATGATAGACGACAAGCTGCACGCCCAGTACCATGTCGAGTTGTTTAATTGGTTCCGCACCGGCATCCTCTCAGACGGGCAGCCCCTGCCGGATTATCTCTTTGCCTTCTGCCCATGGATTCTCGCCGGCACCATGGAAGGGGCGGCCTGGTACGATTCGTTCGAGGGGAACCGGGAGATGACCATCGCGGCGGTAAAACAAATTCCGATTTTTACACGCAAGTTTTCGTGGGACAAAAAATGAGCATCGGGGGAGCACAAGCTCCCCCTTTTCGTCTTTCTAGGACCGGGTTACGATTCGCAGCGCGTTTAGCGTAGCCCATTTGCTTGGCACGCCCGTGGGTTCCGCTTCGATCAAGAGCATCCCCCCGTAACTCGTGGCGAGGGCCCAGCGCCCGTCTTCCCGCTGCGCCTCCCACACCCGTTCCAACGCGCTTTGCGCCCGGGGGTCAGCCAAGCGACCGACGTGGGAAATAACGTAAAGGGCGAGGAAAAGGTCGCTGGGCTCAAAAGACGGGAATGTACCACACACCGGATAAGCTCTGTTCGCCAGCCTATCAAGCACATGCTCGGTGGCTTGGCTGACTCGCTTGTCTACATCCAGCGTTCGATGATCGGGCGGGATGCTGGACAATCCCCAAAGGGTAAAGACGATAGAGTCTGGACTGATGTCTGCCGTCTGCGCGAGCCTCTCGGCGGCCCTCAAAACACGGGTATCCTGCGGGCCGATAAAGTACACGAGCGCATGCACGAGGAGCCCTCTCAGTCCCATGTCGCGCAAGCCGACAAAATCGCCGTTTTCGGTGAACCGGCTTTGGAGTATGAATTCGCAAGCGGCTCGGGCGCGGCGGCTCTGATGGGGGAGACCCAATTCGGCCAACAACGAGATCGTCCATAAGGTCGCACGGTAGCGGGGGAGATCCAGGGAGAACGACGATTCCCAAAAGCCGGCTGGGTCTTGGGCCGCAAAGATATTCTGAACCTCGTCCGAGTAGAGAGCCAGGTCACGCGTCTCGACGACATTAGGCGCGTTCTCGGGACGTCCAACCACATCACGCAGGAACCAGAAGCACACCGAAGGATTGTCCGCGGCGTCGAGCAACCAATTCGCCGGGTCGCCGTGCAGACGTTGGCGCCAATCGGTCATCTGTCTCGCCGCTGGGTCCGCTTGAGTTTCCGTCGCTCGAAATCGTTCAGCATGGGCTGCAGCACAGAGATAAGGTTTGCGAGTTTCGTGGACAGCTCGTCCACCAACTGCGAGTCGAGCGAGGCGTACGGGACAACCTCATGTACACGTCCCCAGGAATTGGTCCATTGCTCGATATCGATCCGCGGACCTAGTTCGGCGTGAATTTCGAGGGCGCGCTCCCCAAAGAATTCGAGGAGCTCTTGGTTGGTTTCCCGGTCTGCTTCAAAGTGCAGGCCAACTTCGATCAGACGCTCCTTTCCCCGCACCCATACCTCATAATGAATCCTGCGGTTCTTGTAAAAGAGCTTGACGAGCGTGAAGAAGGAGCGCACGTCGAAATCCCGTAGAGACCGAGGCAACTGCCCGCGAGTCTTGTTGACAAGGGATACCTGGAATTCCTGTAGACGCATCAGCGCACAGCCATTTCATCCGGCAATGTCGACCGTGCGCGTTCAAAGGCGCGGTCAAAGAAAGCAATCACTCGCTGGCGGTATTCTTCCGGGGCCACATCTTCGATCTTGCGATGGTCCGCGTGAGGCACGATCCACAAATCCTTGGGCTCGTGAGCGGCGCGGAATAAGCGCCGGGCTTCAGAGACCGGGACGGACTGGTCGGCGGCACCGTGCATGATGAGAACTGGATAAGGGGATATACGACTGACCCAATGGATCGGATCGGCGGCGAACAGATTGGCATGGAGCCGGAGGCCGGCAAGGAACTCGACAAGCCAACCGATGATGGCAGCCAGCGGCCTGGGGGCTCCTCGATGCGCGGCCGCATTGGCGATGATTTGGCTCAGTTCTGCAAAGGCACAATCGCTGATGACGCCGACCACCATTGGGCTGAGGGGCGCCGTTGCCAGCGCGATCGCTCCTCCCATCGAAAAGCCGATGAGCCCGACCTGCTCGATGCCGCGGGATTCAAGAAATTCGAGCGCGGCCAAGAGATCGCGGCGCTCGTAGTAGACGAGAGACGTGAAAGAACCATCGCTCATCCCATGGCCGCGATAATCAAACAGGAGAACGTTATACCCCGCTCCTCTGAACAGGGGCACGTAAATCAGGTCAGGGCTGCAATCGCCGGCATATCCATGGCTGAGGACCACAGTCCCCTTGGGGGACGGCGAGGCTGGGGTCGAAGAAGCGGGCGCATCGGGCTCAGCCGAGATGAACCAGCCGCGGCAGGTCACGCCATCATCTGCACGGAGAGAGACGGACTCAAAAGCGAGGTCGAGACTCGTGGGATCTGTCGACGCCGCCCGGCGAGGCGGGTAGATGAGTTCGCCGGCCGCCTGCCAGGCGCGCGTCAAAAGGACACAACCGAGAAGGAGGAGGCCGCCAAGAAGAATGACTATTGTTGGGACAGTGCCAATGAGAGCCAAATCACGTACCTATCCGACAATTCCTAGCGCTCGCGACGAAAACGCCTCTGGCATTATCGGTGAAGAGCTGGGATAGGTCAAGCCCACCTATTCCTTTTCTTCCTCACCGTCTTCCCAGCTAATGATCCAAACACACAGCCCGGCCAAAAGGATGGTGGCGACGACGAGAGCAGCCATCTGGGAGGGAAGCAGGCCTACGTCTTTGGCAGACCATAGCAGTATGATGACCATGCCAATCGCGAGGGCGATCCACGCGGCCACACGGGGGTGTTGCCTTGCCAATTCCTTGATTGCAGTCATTTTAATGCCTCCTCCAGGATTCGCAGCCCGACTGCTAAACGGGCCTGATGACAATATCCTCCCTCAAGCGTTTCACCAGTAGTTGGTCGCCCGGCTGCAAGCGAGCTTCCACGATGGGGCGCCACACTCGATGCAGGTTGACCAGCTCACTTGGCTGATAACCCAGATTCTGCGCTTGGGTAGCGACAAACGCCTGTGCTTGCACGTCCAGCAGCATGGCAGAGACCTCGCACTGTAGAGTGCGTGCTTCCTGCTCAATCAGAGTGAGTAAAGGCGGGAACGCGCGCGAGGCTAGCTCATCTGACTCGGCCCACATCTCGCGCAACGTCGCGACGAGGTTCTCGGCCTCCCATGCGACCAGTGCGATGATCTGGTCCTTGTTGACGGCGACCCAGTAGCCGCGTGCGCCGAATCGCTCGATCACTTCATCGCGCCCGAGCGGCTCGAGGCGCTTTTCGCGCTTGCCCAGGGCAACGGCGAGCGCGAAAAAGTCGCTGCGACGAGCACGCCGCACCTCGACGGGGACGCTTGCATCAGAGGGGCTTGCCGTTTGCGCGGGCTTGCTCTCCTTGGGAGCATTCGTTGGTAGTTGCGCGGAATTTGGTGCAGTTGCCGCCTCTGGAGCGCGCGGAGCGGATGTTTCGGGTGCTCGTTCGGGCGGCGGTGGCTCTGGCGGCTGCGGAATCGCGCCAGCCTCCCGCAAGGGTGATGGCGCCCGAGATGCAGGCTTTTTGGCGCCAGACGACTCGGGAGGCCCTGCTTTCTTGGCAGGGCGCGGGAGGCTGTAAAGCCAAGCCGTCTTCGGGCGTCCTTTATTGGGCCGGACAGTTTTCTCCCATGCGGCTTGCACCTGCGCTAGCGTCGTTTCCTCGTCGCCGCTGTTGTCGATCACCACGTTTGCGTTCTTTGTTTTTTCGGCCGGGGAGCTTTGGGCCGCGAGGCGTGCCCGGGCCTCCTCAAGCGTCATGTGACGCTCGCGCATAACGCGTGCGGCGGCTGTCTCGGGATTGCAGGTGACCACCCACAGGGCGTCGCACCAAGTATGCATGCCGGCCTCGATAAGCTTGATCGCCTCCAGCGCGACGACGGGAGAGTCGATGTGTCGCAGAATGTCTCGAACCAGCGCTCCGACGGCGGGGTGTAGAATAACCTCGAGCTTTTTGAGCGCGCCCGCGTCGTTGAAAACCCGCGCGGCGAGCTTGCGGCGATCAATGTCGCCGTTGAATTTCAAGACATCGGCGCCAAAGACCGCGACAATAGCGCCCCAAGGTTGCGACCCGCGCTCCATGGCAACGTGAGCAAGCTTGTCGGCGTCAATCCCGAAAGCACCTTTTTGCTCGAGCATCCGCCGCACGGTGCTCTTGCCGGATCCCAGGTTGCCTGTAAGGCCGATCAGGTAAAAATCTTCCAAGGTTCTGCCTCATTTGAGGTCAAGCGTGTAGCCGGTGGGGACAATCTCGAACCATGTCGTCCCCGGCCTGAGAGCAATGGGCTGTCCCGTAGCATCCAAAAACTGGAAGAAATCCTGCTCGTAAGCACGCAGCCATTTTCCCTTGACCATGACGCCATCGCGGAAAAAGGCCGCGTCGCCCTGTCCGGTCAAATAGATGCGGACAGAGACCGCATGGTTCGTGTCCTCGACAATATTCGTCTTCTGATGATCGGCGTACAGGACGACGACATTCGTGGACTCTACGGGGGTGGGGTTGGCCTTACCCGTTACCACGCAGTCGGCGCCGTTGGCCCACTTGGCTGTGACCGGGAATGAATTATCGATCTGTTTCATACCTGTGACCCAACGCGTGTACTTTCCTGTCGCCGCGTCATAGCGCCACTCCACTTGGTCCCATTTGGGCCACGGGGCCTTCAGAAGGGATATCGACTGGACCGGCTGGCCTGCCGGAGCCGTATCCGAGAAAAGGAAACCGTAGAGAGGAACGGGTTGCTCCCATCCTTTCTTCTCAAGCCACTCGCGCAAGCGCGGCCCGGTAGTATACAGTCGCCCCTGATACCCGTGAGTTTTCATGTAACAGTACGCGGGCATGTTAAAGTACTCGTCCAGATTGGTGATCGGTGTCTGAGAGAACAGCCAGCGGGTTCCATTGCTGGCGCCTGCATGCGCGAGCGCGCCGTCGAGCATGGGAACGATTTGCAGATTCACGATACGCCCGCTCCGAATCGGTCCGATGAGCGGTGGGTCATGGCTCAGAAAGACGGCGCTATAGCGCGTGTTCACATACTGGGTCCCGATCTCGTCGATGAGTTCTTCAAAGACGACATCTGCAGAGTTGAATCCAGCTTGCCAGAGATTCGTACGTACCTTTTCATCGTTGCCGATGCGGACGACAATTGGGCGACGCTCCAGAGAGACCGGGTTGGCTACTTGGCCCGTGAGCGGATTCAGGTTCGCAGGGCGGACCGGAATCGGGATCGGCGGATAGGGGCCAAAGGACGGCAGCATCGGGTCTTTAGGCGGTGGGAGAGTTGGCCTCGGTGTCACACTAGGTGTCGGCGATATGGTTGGTGTTGGTAGAACGATAACGACGGCTTGCGTTGGTGCTGGTTTTGGCGGTGTGGGGGTGGGGGTGTCACCAAAGAGACCACAGGCGCCGAGCAGGGCCGCCGCGATGAGCAGTGCAACGCTCTTTCCGCGGCGAGCGAGTAGGTGCATAAGCGCAATTCTCCCGATTTCGACGGTGCGTTCATTATATCCGGAAAGAGGCAGGTTGGCAAAGATAGAGACTTTTGACCTGCTCTGCAACCTCTGCTAAGATACACGACGATGGATTCTTCCTCTCCGCTCAAGCCCCCCATGCTCTTGTCCCGGTTCCTTTGGGTGTGTGTCGCCGCCGGGCTCGTTGTCTACTTGGCGTTCACGCTCTGGTTGTGCACGGCCAGCCTGCGCTACCCCTACGAGCTGGACTATGGCGAAGGCGATGTGCTCTGGTTCGCCTACTCGTTCGCCCACGGTCTGCCGGTCTATAAAGGGCTGACTGGAATGCCTTATGCCTCCAGCAATTATCCGCCTGTGGCGATGGTCATGGCCGCAGCTCTGATGCCCATTCTCGGTGATGGCTATCTTGGCGGCCGTCTTCTCAATTTGGCATCGGTCATCCTTGTTTCCTTCTTAATCTATCGGGTCGTCCGAGTGGAGAGTTCAGTTCAATCCCCGGAAACTCGCCACTCGATCGCTGCAGGCGTTCTAGCCGCACTCCTCTTCATCGGCTCGCCCTACGTCTATGACTGGGCGCCTCTCTTCCGAGTCGATCTTATCGGGTTGGCTTTTACTTTCGGCGGCTTGTACGCAGTCTGGTCCTGGGAACGGCATGTAAAGGAGGAAGGCGGAATGATGAAGGTCGCGTCCCGTGAGCTCCACGGGCGACCTCGCGATCCCGCAGACCCCGCGGGATCCAAGATCCCGCGATCCCACGCGGGATCCAAGATCCCGCGATCCCACGCGGGACCTTGGCGGGGCCTCTGCGAGGATGAATCAAAACCAAACGTAGTTGGGTTTTCTTCATCCTTCCGCCTTCCGCCCTCATCCTTGGTCGTCGCGCTTGTCCTCTTCCTGCTCGCCCTCTTTACAAAGCAATCACTGTTAGCCGCGCCGGCCGCCGCCATCTTCGCCATTGCCCATTACAGCAAACGGACGGCCTTGGCGTTCGGAGTGGTGTTGCTGGGGGTGGGGGGCGGGATTTACCTGCTCATCGATCATTTCACGGCCGGCGGCTTTACGCTGGGGATCATCGCGTCCAATGCGAGCACATTTCTGCCTGGTCAGCTTGCCGACCTTGTCATGAACTTCGCGCTTACCTTTCCAATTCTGCTCTTGCTCGCATTCTGGGAGTGGATACAACGCGTTCGGACGGGCCGCTGGGGCATCCTCGAAGTTTACTTGCTGACCGCAATTGCCGTTTGCGTTTTGGCGGGGAGAATCGGTGCGTGGGAGAATTACTTCCTCGAGGCCGTCGCCGCCGTGTCGGTAATGGCGGGGCTCGCCGTCCACAGGTTTGCAGCCCTCTCTCGCAGATCTCCGCTCGCGGCTCGATTCATGGCGTTCGGCCTTCCCATTCTTTTACTTGCCCAGCTTGCACTGATGAAGAGCGATCCTCGCATCGCGGCCGACATGATGGCCAAAGATTACCAGGCGAACCAGCAACTGGCGGCACTCTTGCGCCGCACGACAGGCAACATCATTTCTGAAGATATGGGCGCGCTGATCACGAGCGGCAAACCGGTCGTCTACTACACCTATCAATACAGCATGCTTGCTCGCAGCGGTCAGTGGGATCAGAGCTGGGAGCTTGACGGACTCCGCCAGGGGGCATTTCCTCTGGTCATACTCGAGCGCGGGACACGGGAGGATGTGGATCATTATCGACGCTTTACCCGCGAGTTCCTGTCATCGCTTGACCGGTACTACGGCCAGGTGGCCGTGATCGGCAAATACATCGTGTATGCCCCGGCTCCCCTCGACCATCTACAAACCGCGGATTTCGGAGATGATATCCGGTTGGTGGGCTGGAGCGCGCGCTCGGATAAATCAGATGCCAACAAACTCAAGATCACGATCGTATGGCAAGCCGAGCGAGCCATGACTGTACAATACAAGGCGTTTCTGCATTTAGAGGATAGCGCGGGGGCCGTGATCGACCAAGATGATCATGAGCCGATGTGGGGCATCTATCCGACCACGCGTTGGGCCCCGGGAGAGATGGTGCGCGATGTCTACACTCTGAAGGCCCTTCCCGAGCACCTGGACTCGTATACGTTGCATGTGGGCTGGTACGCCGTGGACACAGGCGACAGGCTACCCGTTATCAATTCGCCCGACGATTCGGTCGTGCTTGCGCCATCGCCGCAGGCGACACAGCGGTAAAGAGAAACCGGCTCCTGTTCGTTGGGGGCCGGTTTCTCAGTACCAGGTGAATGTTCTAATCTCGCTCGGTGGGCTGGAAGCTGTAGCCTGCGCGTCTGCGGCGGCCACTTTCGCTTTCGACTGACTCACGATCAGCACATACCAGGAAAAGGCCGTCCCATTTGCGCTCGCTCCCGGATAGTCCGTGGCTGCCAAAGGAAGGCTCGTCCCTTGTTTGACTTCCTTGACGATCGATTTCTTCGCGCCCGCCGACGTCATATAGTCGATGTGGACGACATACAACTCGTCCGGTTTCAAGATCGCCGGGGAGACCCATTGCAGCGTCGGAAGATCCTTACTGCCGTGCAGTCCTTGACCGTCTGGAGGGGAAATAAGGCTCGGTGCCGCGTACGCATATTGAGAAGTGGGTGTTGCGGTCGGCATTATGACAGCAACGGGGGCCGACGTCGGCGTCCACGCGCCGGTGGGGATTAACAGAACCTGGCCCACTGAGAGCATGTCATCGGTTAACCGGTTCGCAACTCGTATGGCTTCGATCGTCGAACTGTAGATACCTGCGATAGAGCTGAGCGTATCACCCGACTTGACCGTATATTGCACTACACCGGGAGTCGCGGCGGGAATGGATGATGTGGGGGCCGGCGTAGCGGCGAGAGAAGTGGGAGTTGAAAGAACAGCGGCCAAAACCGGCTGGGATGGCGGAATAGCAGCACCTGGCGCTGGAGTTGGCGTGGGCACGGGAATAAGGAGTTCATCCCCCGCGCGAATTGTCTCGTCTTTCAGCCCATTCGCGGCCATGATCGCTTGGACTGAAACTCGATACTTGGCAGCAATCGCGATCAGCGTGTCCCCCGCTTTGACTTTATACTTGATGGCTGCAGACGTGGGAGCGGGGCTAGGTGGAGGCGGGGGGAGTGTTGCCGTCAAACCCGTGACAGCCGGAGTTACCACACGAGGTGTTCGCGTCGGCGTCGTAGCAGCACTGACGCCCAAGCTCGCCAGCCGGGTCGGTACATCCAGGAGAACAAAAAGCACTCCGCAGGAAACCAGGAAGAGGAGAATCACGCCCGCAATGACGATCCAGGGTGACACCGGCTCGTGGGGAGCCTCACCTAGATGAGAAGGTACGCGTTGAACCATGCGCTCAATACGCCAGGGTTCACTGCGGCCCGGACGAGAGGGGGGGGTCGGGCGGTCTGGTGTCATCAAGAGTTCAACCTCATCGAGACCGGAACTCGAGAGCATTCCGCAGGACTTTTGTGCGGATTTGTACTGCGGTTTCTGCTTTGGGCACGCCGAAAGTCTCTATCCGAGCTGACCTTCACCTGCTATTATATCAGACCTTTTAAGAAATGCCAAGACAGACATGCAGCCCAAAAACCGTTTCTGGGAAATTGATCGTTAGCTGCCCTCTCTAGCCCGTGTGTACACTAGCCCTAGTATTATGATGACCAACGCGCCTACGGAAACATGAAGCCCCATCTGTCGGATAGGAGTGTCCTCAAAACGCAATAGTACAGAATGTGCGCCCGCAGGAACGTCCACGACGATTAATCCCTGCTCGCCATAGGGTTTCACGGGAATCGTCGTTCCATCCAGCGTCGCCGTCCACCCCGGAAAATAGCGTGTGTAGAACAAGACTCTTGCGGGCGCGTTCCCTTGGACTTGGATCTCATCCGATTGCCCCCCGTGTCGGAGGGTTTTGACAGTGGCGCCTCCGTCGAGCGCCACCGCCTTGACCAATGGCTGGCCGCTCCTATACTCTGGCACGAGTGGCGAGTCCGTCGGTCGCTTACCTGGTTCCATCCAAACCGTGTCTCCAAGCAACTCGCCGTTTTTGACCTCAAAGTCCATTTGAGTCTGATAATTGAATACGGCGTCCGTATGCTGAGGTTCCGTGTAAGGATAGGTGGAGAGGACGAAAACGAGGACCAGTGCAAGAGCGGGTAGCAAGCCAAGTGGTCCGTCTTGGCTCTCAGCTTCAAACGCGTAGAGGGCGGCGCCTGATAAAAAGGCCAGTCCTATCGCGGTCATGCCGAGCATGCGCCAGGGGAATTGCACATACGCCATAATACCAGCAAGTGGCTTCCACAGCGCGACAGACACCGGCACCATTGCCACGACAATCCCGGCCGTGAGGACCAAAAACAGGGCGATGTGCCAGCGTGTCGACCCGCGAGTCTTTATTAGCGCCCAAAGAGTCGTGAGCGCGAGCAGGACTGCAACCAGGCCAAGCTGGAGTGAGAACTGGTCGGTTCCGTTTTCGCCCGCGTAGCCATAACCCCAGAACGGAGACAGCAACTGGGAAATGTTCACAAAGTGCTTTTGGTAGTCGAAAGCGCCGCCAATGAGAGGCTCACTGGTGAGATAGTTGCGCTCGACAAGCGCCGGGAGCAAGAAAAGAGCCGACAGTCCCAACGCGAGAATGAGAGAACTGGCGGCTTGAAGGATGAAACGCAACCGGTCGGGAGACACAGTGCTCAAGATAAGAAGGCAGAGGATATAGATGCCAAGAACGGGTGTAAATAGCACTGCGGTCTGAATATGGGTCAGCAGCAGGCCCGCATAGGCCAATGCCCCCAGAAAAACATAACGTGTTCGGCGTGTTCGGGCTAACTCAAAAAACGACCACAGCGCAAGAGGTGGGAAGACGAAAGAGACGAGCTCAGCTTGCGCGGCGCGCACGTACAAGTCTACAACGTGGTAGGGAATGTAAACATAGGCGACGGCGGCAAGCAACCCAGCGTTCCTGTTCAACACGCGAGACGCGAAAAGGTACATGCTTAGCGCAGAGAACAAGACGGCGAGCCCATCCACCATCTTGACTGCGTCTACGAAATTGAGTCCGGCCAGGTGCATCAATTCCCCGGCAAAGAAGGGAATAGGCGCGAGAATGATCCAGAGGGGATAGCCGTAGCCGAAAACCATATCGGCAGCCCAACGGGGATACCATGCTCCGTCCCTAAAGGACTGGTCGAACATCTGGAGAAAGTAGACAGAGTGACGAGCATCGTGTCCGTAGATGAAATAACCGGGCGCTGTCAAAGGGGCGAGGGCAAAGACGGAAAAGGCGATCACGATGAGTATATGAGAATCAATGCGAGGGAATCGCATGCGTCAACCTTCCCGGTCCTGCGCGGTTCCAATTCGTTTCCCGCGGACGTGCCACATGATCAAGACGAGCCACACCAGTAGGCTGATCACGGACAACCACTTGCCGACAATCCGCGGCCAGGTGTCCTCAAAGCGCAAAAGCAGTCCTTGCTCACGTCCCTCGGGCACGGGTACTTGGATCCGGCCCAACTTATCCGCAACCCGGAT
>JAMDCU010000137.1 GCA_023489485.1 Chloroflexota bacterium | reverse complement strand
CCTTCGATACCTGGGTCCGGCCGACGTATGCTATCTCGTACTCGGATGGCGTGGTCGTCGTCGGCGTCCAGAGCCAATATGCGAAAGAGTGGCTTGAGAATCGTTTACATACGACGATCCAGCGCACCCTCGTGGGCATCACAGGCCAGTCCACGGAGGTGCGTTACGTGGTCGGCGACAAGTCGCAAGCCAAATACCGCGAGCCCGAGCCGCGCGAGCCGTCCCTCCCTCGCTGGGACGAACGCGAAGTGGACCCTCGTCCTCCGCTCGCGCCGTCTCGCGATCGCCTCGAGCCGCGCCTGCCCGCCCCGCCGGTCGAAGAGGACCGCGCCCCGGTCCACAGGACCGACGCCGACCTGGCCGACCGCGTCCCCTCCGTCCTCAATCCCAAATACACGTTTACTACCTTTATCGTCGGCGGCTCCAACCGCCTCGCCCACGCCGCCGCCCTCGCGGTCAGCGAGCACCCGGGCGAATCCTACAACCCGCTGTTTATCTACGGCGGGACGGGGTTGGGTAAGACGCATCTCCTGCACGCCATCGGCCAGGTGCCCCTCACCCACGGCAAGCGCGTCCTCTATGTTTCCTCCGAGACCTTTACGAACGACATGATTAACGCAATCCGGAATCAGACCAACGAGGAATTCCGGCGCTATTACCGCCAACTCGACGTGCTCCTCATCGACGATATCCAGTTCATCGGCGGCAAAGAAGGGACGCAGGAAGAGTTTTTCCACACGTTCAATCATCTCTATGCCGCCAATAAGCAGATCGTGATCTCGAGCGATCGCCACCCGCGTGCGATACCGACCCTCGAGGAACGTGTACGCTCGCGCTTTGAGGGAGGGATGATCACGGACATCCAGCCCCCGGACCTGGAGATGCGCATCGCGATTCTCCGCACCAAAACGGAGGGCCGGGGCGCGGTGGTGCCGGACGAGGTGATCGATTTCATCGCCCACAAAGTCCAGAGCAATATTCGTGAGCTGGAAGGCGCTCTTACGCGCGTGATCGGCTACGCGCGGCTGATGAATACGCCCATGTCCGTCGACCTGGCGTCGACAGTCTTGCAGGACTCGCTCCAGCACCAACCGATCACCGTCGACCAAGTCCTCGCGGTCGTGGCGGAATACTACCGCGTCGACGTGGCGGACTTGACCGGGCGGAGCCGCAGCAAAGAGGTGGTGGTCCCACGGCAGATGGCAATGTACCTCTTGCGCGAAGAGACGGGCGCCTCCCTCCCGCAAATCGGCGAACTGCTCGGCGGCCGCGATCACACGACGGTCATGTATGCCCACGACAAGATCGCCGATCTGGTCGAGACAGACAGCCAGCGCCGCCGCGAGGCCCTGGCGATCAAAGAGCGGCTCTACCAGCCGCGCGCTTGACTATGAATCTTGTGTTATAATATTCCTGGCCGGAGTTCCGTGGTGTGGCCACCCAACGACCGGGCTGAGGGCTTCCACGGTTTGTTTCCTCCTTGCGCTCGCCGTCGAGCTGCTGGCAGGCGGACTGTCCCGCGACCTCTTTTGGCTTTTCCGGCCGACCCGTTCTCGATGTTCTAGTTCTAAATCCGCACGGCCGCGCGCCGGTCGCTTTTTCTCCCGGCACCAACCCTGCTCGCTTCACGGCGAGCTCCATCCCGTTCGATCTCCAGGAGGAAGACATGAAACGCCTCGTCTCGTTCTTGGCAGCTTGTTTGCTCGCGGCGGCTATCTTCTCGACCGCCAGCGCGGGCAGCCCCCTCGACGGCCGCACAGCTCATCCCCCTATACACATTCGTCACCAGGCCACGACCTCGCCCACCGGCTATTCGCCGGCCCAGATCCGCCACGCGTACGGCTTTGATTCGCTCACAGCGACCGGCTCGGGTCAGATCATCGGCATCGTGGATGCATTCGACGACCCGACCGCCGCGAGCGACCTGAGCACGTTCATCAGCAAGTTTAACCTGCTGACCATGAATGGCTTGCCCGGGCAGCCCTCATGCACCGTTTCCGCGGGCCCGCACCCCTGCTTCCAAAAGGTCTATGCGTCCGGCAAGCCGAGGACCGACGCCGGCTGGGCGCTCGAAATTTCGCTCGACGTCCAGTGGGCGCACGCGATTGCGCCGGGTGCGGATATCCTCCTCGTCGAAGCCAAGACGAACAGCTTTGCCAATCTCCTCAGCGCTGTGGATAAAGCTGTGAATAGCGGAGCTAAAGTGGTGTCGATGAGCTGGGGAGGGTCCGAGTTCTCGAGCGAGGGTTCTTACGATGGCCACTTTAACAAGCCGGGCGTGACTTTCACCGCTTCCTCGGGCGACAGCGGGACCGGCGTCATTTATCCTTCGGTATCGCCGTACGTCATCGGCGTCGGCGGAACGACCCTAAACCTTGACAGCAGCTACGACGTGACATCTGAAACCGCGTGGAGCGGTTCGGGCGGCGGCATCAGCGCCTATGAGGCGGAGCCCGGTTACCAGTCCGGCTATCCGATTCCGAGCACCGGCAGCAAGCGGGGAGTCCCCGATGTTTCGTACAATGCGGATCCGAGCACAGGCGTCTCGATCTATGATTCGACCAAATATCAACGCCAGAGCGGCTGGTATCAGGTCGGGGGGACGAGCGCAGGCGCGCCGCAGTGGGCGGCCCTCATCGCCCTGGCGAACGAAGGACGGAGCAGCTCACTCTCGAGCAATAACCTGAGCAGCTCGCCGGAATACAACGCAGCGAAAGCCGACTATTCCACCTACTACCGGGACATTACCTCGGGAAAGAACGGAAAATGTGGCAGCACCTGCACGGCGACCACGGGCTATGACTTTGTTACCGGCCTCGGCAGCCCGCTCGCAAACCAGCTCGTGCCATATCTAAATAAGTAGTTCCATATATCTCAACATAAAGAAGAGAGCCCTTAAAGGGCTCTCTTCTTTATGTTTATTCAGAACCTGCCCTGCAAGCAGAAGATGTGGATAACTTGCCGTTTATCTGTGGATAACCCACCTGATATGGGGATAACCCGCTTTCTTACCAAACTTGGAAACGGACAAGTTGTGCTCCCATCCGCATTTTCCCCCTAGCGCTCGTGTGAGGGAAAAGATGTGCAAACGGTCTGTGCAAGAGCC
>JAMDCU010000028.1:4433-16103 GCA_023489485.1 Chloroflexota bacterium | reverse complement strand
GGACAATGTCAAGATGAAGGTGAAGTTGATCACGCCGGTGGCGCTTGAAAACGGCTCCCGCTTTGCCATCCGGGAAGGCGGCCGCACCGTCGGCTCCGGAGTCATTACCAAGGTGCTTGAATAGGGCAATACCTTTTGCGATTAAGGAGACTATGGCTCGACAAAAGATTCGCATTCAGCTCAAGGGATACGATCATCGCGTTTTGGATCAATCGGCGAAACAGATCGTAGAGACCGCCGAACGGACCGGGGCAGCCGTCGTGGGTCCCATTCCGCTCCCGACGAGGATCGAGAAGTTCACGGTCATGCGTGCGACGTTCATTGACAAAGACTCGCGCGAGCAGTTTGAGATTCGCACTCATAAACGATTGATCGACGTGCTCGAGCCAAGCTCCAAGACGATCGATACGCTGATGCGGTTGAATTTACCCGCCGGCGTGGACATCGAGATAAAACTCTAGCAGGCTAATTTCCTAGTTGGACGGCAACAGTCGCACAAAACGTATCCGTCCGACTATCCGGCAATATAACCATCGCACAAGGAACTGACTATGGCTGAAGGATTACTCGGCAAAAAAGTCGGGATGGGGCAGATATTCACGGAAAAAGGCGAGGTTGTCCCTGTGACCGTGCTCGAAGCGGGTCCGTGCTTTGTCACCCAAATCAAGACGACGGACAAGGACGGCTATAACGCGCTGCAGTTGGGTTTCAGTGAGTCCAAACGATTGACCAAACCGCAACGCGGTCACTTGAAGAACCTGCCTCCGCTCAAGCATCTGCAAGAGGTCCGCACAGGGAACGTGGCGGAGTACCAGTTGGGGCAGAAGATCGGCGCGGGCTTGTTCGCGGTGGGCGATCTGGTCGATGTTAGCGGCATCTCCAAGGGCAAAGGACATGCCGGCGTTGTCAAGCGTCATCATTTCCGCGGCGGCCCGGTGACACACGGTCAATCGGACCGATTGCGCCGGCCGGGCGCGAGCGGCGCGACGACGACGCCCGGGCGGGTCCTCCGTGGTATGCGGATGGCGGGCCAGATGGGGAATGCCAATGCCACCGTCTTGAATTTGGAAGTAGTGCAGGTGGACAGCGAGCGAAATGTGCTTGTGGTCAAAGGGGCTGTGCCTGGTGCGAACGATGGGCTAGTCTTTATCCGCAGGGCGCGCAAGGAGAAAAAGCGCGCCAAGAAATAGTGAGTGGGTGAGGGTACGGGGAATACCGTTTCGAGTGGAGTGAGCATCAATGCAAGTGCCATTGTTCAACCAAGCCGGTGAGAAAATCGGGACAACCGATCTGCGAGATGATATCTTTGGAATTGAACCGAATCAGCCGGTAATGCACCAGGCGCTCGTCCGACAGCGAGCGAATGGTCGGCAAGGGACATCGGATACCAAGTCACGAGGCGAAGTGGCCGGCGGCGGAAGCAAGCCTTGGAAGCAGAAGGGGACCGGCCGTGCACGGCAAGGCTCAACGCGAGCACCGCAATGGCGCCACGGCGGAATTGTTTTCGGCCCAACCCCCCGCTCGTATGCTCAAAGGATGCCGCGGAAGATGCGGCGCCTGGCCTTGCGCTCGGCCCTTTCCGCGAAGGCGGCTGACGGACAGCTGCGGGTCGTAGAGAGCTTGGTCCTGGAGGCGCCCAAGACGCGTGACATGGAGGCGATGCTGGGGGGACTGGCGATTGATTCGAGCGCGCTCATCTTGTTGCCCGCTCCGAATCCGACGGTACAAAAGTCATCTGCCAATATTCCGGACGTCAAGACCTTGCGAGTGCAATATCTCAACGTCCGAGATCTACTCGGTTTCGATTTCGTCGTCCTGCCGCTGGACTCGGTCAAGGCGATTGAAGGATTCCTTGGCTAGGGTTCAGGTTCGAAGGCTTTACAGTTTCGTCAATGGGGTTTGCGATGCATCTCTACGAAGTACTAAAGCGACCGATCACGACTGAGAAAAGCAACCGTCTAAAGGATGACTACCGGCAGTACGCGTTCGAAGTAGACGAGCGCGCGAACAAGGTGCAAATCCGAGAAGCGGTCGAAACGGCTTTTAAGGTGCAGGTGGTGGACGTGAACGTCATGCGGATGGCGCGCAAGCGCCGCCGCTTTGGGCGCCGCGTCCTTTACACGCCAATCTGGAAAAAGGCGATTGTCACGATTCCGGCGAACCAGCGCATCGATATGTTCGAGGGTGTATAAAACATGGGAATCCGAATCTACAAGCCTACTTCGGCAGGCCGGCGCAACATGACCACTCCGACCTTTGAAGAGGTCACCAAGAAAGAACCGGAAAAATCGTTGCTTGTTTCGCTCAAGCGCCAAGCCGGGCGGAACAACCAGGGACGCGTGACCGTGCGGCACCACGGGGGTGGCGACCGACCCAAGTACCGCATGATTGATTTTCGGCGAGAGAAATTGGGAATCCCGGCCACTGTCACCGCCATTGAGTACGATCCAAACCGCACTGCACGTATTGCGTTGCTGCAATATGCGGACGGACAAAAGCGCTACATACTCGCGCCTGTCGGTTTGACCGTTGGCGATACGATTTCTTCCGGAACGAGCGCCGAAGTGCGCCCGGGTAACACCTTGCCGATTTCAAGCATCCCGGTCGGAACAATGATTCACAATATCGAGTTGCAGCGAGGAAAAGGGGGCCAACTGGCTCGTTCGGCCGGGACGGCAGCGCAACTGATGGCCAAGGAGGGCAAATATGCGCAAGTCCGGCTGCCCTCGGGTGAGACGCGGTATGTCAGCATCGAGTGCGCGGCGACCATTGGTCAGGTGGGCAATCCCGAATGGAATACGATCAAGCTGGGCAAGGCGGGGCGGCGCCGGCACATGGGCTGGCGGCCCACGGTGCGCGGCTCGGTAATGAGCCCGCGCGATCACCCGCACGGCGGAGGCGAAGGCAAGGCCGGCATCGGCTTGGCCGGGCCCAAGACGCCGTGGGGGAAACCTGCTCTTGGCAAAAAGACGCGGCGTCGCAAGTACACCGACCGATTCATCGTGAAACAAAGAGGGAAAAGATAGTCTAGCGGGATTGATGGGGGTTACATGGGTCGCTCTCTGAAAAAGGGACCATTCGTACAGCCAAAGCTGCTGCAGCGAATCGAGCAAATGAACAAGACCGGGGAAAAGCGCGTACTCAAGACCTGGTCACGAGCCTCGGTGATCTTTCCGCAGATGGTCGGGCACACGATTGCCGTGCATGACGGACGGCGGCATGTGCCGATCTATGTGACAGAGAACATGGTGGGGCATCGCTTGGGCGAATTTGCGCCGACTAGACACTTTCGCGGCCATTCTACCAAGGAAAAGGCAGCGGAGGCGGGAGCCGCGGCGGCGCCGGCCCGTCCGGCCGGGAGCCAGTAATTGTGAATCGACGTCGATGCGGAATTGGCATTTAGGGAGAAAGAAGAATGGCCGATTTATTTGAAGTGACGGCAGTGGAAAAGCATATCCGCATGTCACCGCGCAAAGTCCGTCTAGTGGCCAACTTGGTCCGGGGCAAGAGCGTTGACCAAGCCATTGGGATTCTCAAGATGACCCCCAAAGGTGCCGCGCCAGAGGTCGAAAAGGCAATCAATTCCGCCGCCTCGAATGCGACCCAGAATTACGGCTTGGTACGTGAAGACCTGATCGTGACCACCATCTATGCGGACGAGGGGCCCCGATTGAAACGAATGAAGGCTGGGGCACGTGGCCGCTATAAGCCGATTATGAAACGGTCGGCACACATTACGGTCGGTGTCGCTGAACGCAAGAACAAGACAGAGGAGAAATAATGGGACGCAAGGTTCATCCTTATGGTTTCCGGTTAGGCTACATCAAGGACTGGCGTTCCAAGTGGTACACGGCGGACAAAAAAACCTACATCGAGCAGCTCGCCGAAGACGCCAAGGTGCGTAATCTGATTCGCAGAGAAGTAGGGCATGCCGGCATTTCGGATGTGCGCATCGAGCGCTTTCCGAAGCAGGTGACGATCTATGTCCACACAGCCAAACCGGGGATAATTATTGGCCGCAAGGGCGCGAGCGTGAATCAATTGCGTAAGCACCTTGAGGAACTGACACAGAAAAAGATCAAACTGGAAGTCATCGAAGTCGAACACCCCGAATCGGATGCCTATCTGGTGGCCGAGGGTATCGCGCAGCAGTTGGAGAAACGAATCTCGCACAAGCGCGCGATGAAGCAAGCCGTGACCCGCGCCATGCGCGGCGGTGCGCAAGGGATCAAAATCACGGCAGGAGGCCGCCTGGCGGGCTCGGAAATGGCGCGGCGCGAGCTCGTCAAGGAAGGTCGCGTGCCTCTGAACACACTGAGGGCGGATATTGACTTTGCTCGCAGGGAGGCCAACACGACCTATGGCAAGATCGGGATCAAGGTTTGGATTTTTAGAGGGAACGTGATGCCTCAGGAGCGGCAAGCTCAGATTAAAAAGCAGGTCGAGGCCGCGGCACGCCAGGCCGAGGCGGCTTCCGCGGAGCCCCAACAAGCTTGACGTGCTGCTTTTGGCAGGGGCCCGGACAGCTATCATTGTAGGTGGAGTGTTTGTACATGTTGATGCCCAAGCGTGTGAAATATCGCAAGACCCATCGTGGGCGAATGAAAGGCAAAGAGACCCGCGGGGTGACGCTCGATTTCGGCGACTATGGTCTGCAAGCGTTGCAGCCTTGCTGGATGACGAGCCGGCAAATCGAGGCGGCGAGACGTGCCGTGGTTCGCTTTGTCAAGCGCGGCGGCAAGCTTTGGATTCGCGTCTTTCCCGACCATTCGGTGACGATCAAGGGCGCCGAGACGCGCATGGGTGGCGGCAAGGGTGCCCCGGACCACTGGGTGGCCGTGATCAAGCCAGGGCGCGTTCTCTTTGAGATATCTGGCGTCAAAGAGGATACCGCGCGTGAGGCGATGCGCCTGGCCGCGCACAAGCTGCCGATCAAGACGCAGTTCATTGGTAGGACGGAGGCGGCCGGATGAACACAGCGGATTTGACGAACATGGACGATGCCGCACTCAACAAGCAGTTGAACGATCTCTTTCAGGAGATGTTCAACCTTCGCTTTCAGCGGGCGGCCGGGCAGCTGCCGAATTATAATCGCCTGACGGAAGTCAAGCGAGACATTGCCCGGGTGAAAACGGTCTTACGGTCGCGTGAACTGACGGCCGGCGGCAAGGAGGCAAAGGCGCGATGAGAGAACGACGCAAAGTGTTGACGGGACGTGTCGTGAGCGACAAAACGCCCAAGACCGTCATCGTCGCCGTCGAGGAACGCGAGCGGCATCCACTGTATGGCAAGGTGGTCACCAAAGTGCGCCGCTTTAAAGCACACAACGATCAACCGCAGGCCAAGCTCGGCGATAAGGTCAAGATCATCGAGTCGCGCCCCTTGTCGCGCGAAAAGCGATGGCGAGTCAGCGAGGTTGTGCAGCGGGGTATCGTCGTCGAGCAGATCGTGGAGAAAGAACTAGAATCCTTGAGGGAGAAAGAGGAAGCAGACCGCACGGCGCGGCGCATGGAAGAAGAACGCCGGGCGGCCGAGCGCCTGTCCAAGCTCGCAGGCGAGGAAGAGGCGCCGGCGGTAACGCCTTCTGCGGAGGAAGAGAGCCAAGCTGGTGAAGCGTCGGAACCCGAGGGAGAGGAGAAAGCGGAATGATTCAAGCCACTACTCGCCTCAAGGTCGCCGACAATACTGGTGCTCGCGAACTCATGTGCATCCGCGTCATGGGAGGATCGGGGCGCAAGTTCGGGTCGGTGGGAGACATCATCATCGGCGCCGTCAAATCGGCGATTCCGACCAGTTCCATCAAAAAGGGCGAAGTCGTGCGTGCTGTGATCGTCCGCACCACCAAGGAATACGGACGGCGGGATGGCTCTTATATCCGCTTTGACGAGAACGCGGCCGTGATTATCGAGCCAGAGGGCAATAACCCGCGGGGGACGCGCATTTTTGGGCCGGTGGCGCGCGAACTGCGCGATCGGGGCTTTATGAAGATCGTTTCGTTGTCGCCCGAAGTGCTCTAAGTCCGTACCCTGGCAAGGTTGACGCAGTTCAGATTTTGGAGAGATTGGGATGAACAAGATTCGCAAAGGCGATACCGTCGAGGTTATGGCAGGAAATGATCGGGGCAAGCGCGGAGAAGTCCACTCTATTTTGCCGAGCAAATCTCAGGTCATCGTAAGCGGTATCAACTTGGTAAAAAAGCACCAACGCCGCACGGGGGATGTTCGAACGCAGGCGGGCATCATCGAACGTGAGGGCCCGATTGAGCTCGCCAATGTGGCGCTCATCTGCAAGAACTGCGGCAAGCCTACACGCGTTGGGATCAGGATTTTTGAGGATGGCAAAAAGGCCCGCGTCTGTAAAAAGTGTGGGGAAATTGCCGAGTAATCATAGCATAATTCCTGACTATTTACTGGATGTTTGAGAGAATGAGGTAAAGAGATGGCGAAGCCAGACGACGCCAAGCCAGTGGCCAAGAAAGCACCCAAGGAACCCAAGGGGACAGCGCCCCAGGGCGGCGCGAAGGGCGGCGGCAAAGGGGCGGGTCCGAAAAGCGCTCCAGCCAAAGGGCAAGAAGGGAAAGGCGCAGGCAAGGAAGCCAAAACGCGCCAACCGATCGCACCTCCCCGCCTGCGCGAGCGATATCGCCAAGAGATTATGCCAACATTGATGCGGGAGTTTGGCTATAAGAACACCATGCAAGTGCCGCGCATCAGCAAAGTCGTGGTTAATATCGGCGTGGGCGAGTCCATCGGGAATGCCAAGGCGCTCGACGGAGCGGTCAAAGACTTGACGAGTATCGCGGGCCAAAAACCGATTGTGATGAAGGCCAAGAAATCCATTGCCACGTTCAAGCTGCGTGAGGGAATGCCGATTGGGGTCAAGGCTACGCTCCGGGGCAACCGGATGTACTATTTCCTAGACCGGCTTATGAATATCGCACTCCCTCGGACGCGCGATTTTCGCGGTGTCCCGCGCGACGCCTTTGACGGACGCGGCAACTATACGCTCGGGCTGCGTGAGCAACTGATCTGGCCAGAAATTGATTACGATGCGATTGACAAGGTGCGCGGCATGGAAGTCAGCATCGTAACGTCCGCCAAGACGGACGACGAGGCAAGGCGTCTGCTCCAACTTTTTGGAATGCCATTCAGGACCTAGTCAGCGGAGGAGTGCGTGGCTAAAAAGTCAATGATTAACCGTGAATTGCATCGCAAGTACCCGAACCGAGTGCGAAATCGCTGCAGCCGGTGCGGTCGCTCGCGTGGATACATGCGGAGATTCAACCTGTGCCGGATTTGCTTCCGCCGGGAGGCATTGGAAGGACATCTTCCCGGCGTGACCAAGTCGAGTTGGTAAGTCGACGGGGCTCGGCCGGAGGGGCTCCACGGACCCGTACCGGTCGACCATCGAATTCTTCAGGATAGCCGTTAGTGAGGAGCAGGGACTGATGACTAATGATCCCATTGCTGATATGCTCGCCCGATTGAGCAACGCTGCGTCGGTTCGTCACCAGCAAGTGATGATGCCCGCAAGCAAGTTGCGGGTCGCGGTTGCGCGCATTTTGAAAGACGAAGGTTACATTGAAAAGCTGGAGGTCACCAAGGATCGGCCGCAGCCAATGCTGCGCCTATGGCTCAAGTACGACGGGACCAAGAAACCGATCTTGAGCGGCGTCAAGCGTATCTCCAAGCCGGGGCGGCGCGTGTACGCGGGCAAGACCGACGTCCCCTGGGTCCAGAACGGATTGGGAGTGGCGATCGTATCAACCACGCGTGGAGTCATGACCGGCGCGCGAGCCCGGCGCATGGGGCTCGGCGGCGAGATTCTGTGCTACGTTTGGTAAGTGGAGGAAGAAATGTCGCGTGTGGGACGAATGCCGATCAAGATTCCCAAGGGCGTCCAGGTGAAGGTAGACGGGAGCACCGTCACCGTCAAGGGCCCGAAGGGTGAATTGACCCAGTCATTTAATCCGAATATCAAGGTGGCCATCGAGGACTCGACCATCAGCGTGTCGCGGCCGGATAACAAAGCCTATGATGCGTTGCACGGTTTGACCCGGGCTCTAATCAATAACATGGTCACAGGGGTCACCGAAGGCTTTCGGAGGAACCTGGAGATCGAGGGAGTGGGATACCGGGCCGAAGTACAGGGCAAGAATCTTGTCTTGTCCCTGGGGTTCTCGCACCCGGTGCCTTTCGAGGCGCCTCCCGGTGTCAGTTTTGCCGTCGACAAAAGCCTGCGAGCCTTGACCGTGGAAGGTGTCGACCGGGAACTGGTGGGACGGACAGCCGCGCGCATCCGAGCGATCCGACCGCCCGAGCCCTATAAGGGTAAAGGAATTCACTACCAGGGCGAGAGAGTCCGCCGCAAGGCCGGAAAAGCGGGCAAGGTGGGCGCCAAATAGTCGCTCAGGACCAATAGAGGAAAGCTACCGATGAAGAAACTTTTTACCCAAGTTCGACGAGAGCGGAGGCAGCGCCGGATCCGGGCCAAAGTGGCGGGGACAGAAACACGCCCGCGCCTCAGCGTCTTTCGGAGTTCGAGACACATCTTTGCCCAGATCATCGACGACTCGAAAGGGCACACACTCGTCGCGGCTTCTACGCTCGATGAAGAGGTGCGCTCGAATGCCAAGCAGTGGAAGAAGACGGAGGAAGCTAAAGCCGTGGGTAAGCTGGTGGCCGAGCGCGCTCTCGCCAAGGGTTTGAAGCAGGTTGTATTCGATCGCGGTGGATACCAATATCACGGCCGCATCAAGTCACTCGCCGAGGGTTCGCGCGAGGGGGGATTGGAGTTCTAGAGACTAGAGGTTGGAGTTTGGAGGTTGGAGGCTCGAGATTGAACATTGGAAGCATCCTCCAACATCCGACTTCCGACATCCAGATTCAAGGTTGAGGTCTTATGGCAAATCGTCCGCGTGAAAGAGAGCGAGAAGAAGGACCAGGGCTGGACGAGCGCGTCGTCCACATCAGCCGCGTGGCCAAAGTGGTCAAGGGCGGGCGCCATTTCGGCTTCCGCGCGGTCGTCGTCGTCGGCGACAATAACGGAAGTGTCGGCGTCGGCGTCGGCAAAGCGCGTGAAGTGCCTGAAGCGATTCGCAAGGGCACCGAGCGTGCACGGAAGACAATGCTGCACGTTCCCCTTGCCGGGACCACGATCCCGCATGCCAGCTTTACCAAGTTTGGGGCGTCGCAGGTCATGCTGAAACCGGCGACCCCCGGAACGGGCGTCATTGCGGCGGGAGGCGTGCGCGCCGTGCTCGAGTGTGCGGGTGTCCGCGATGTGTTGACCAAGTCGCTCGGCAGCCCGAACCGACTGAACGTCGTGCGGGCGACTTTGCAGGCGCTGACGGAGATGAGCGACGCGGAGGCGGAGGCCAAGCGGCGCAACAAACCGGTGCAGCAGCTCCTGCCGCCGTGGAGGAAGACGGGTAATGGCCAATCAGGGTAAGCTCAAAATAACATGGGTCAAGAGCGCGATCGGCTATAAGAAAAACCAGAAGGCGACTATCGCGGCCTTGGGCCTACATAAACTCGGACAGGTCATCGAGCAGGAGGATACGCCGCCCATACGCGGGATGCTCTTCACCGTCCGGCACCTGGTCAAATGGGAACAAGCCAAATGAAATTACACGATCTGAGACCGGCCGTTGGATCGAAGAAGCCACGCCGCCGCGTGGGGCGCGGCATTTCCGCCGGACAAGGCAAAACGGCGGGCCGTGGCACGAAAGGTCAGCGGGCCCGGACGGGGCGCGGGATCAAGCCGTACTTTGAAGGCGGCCAGTTGCCGCTCGTACGGCGCCTGCCGCACACGCGTGGTTTCACGAATATATTCCGAGTGGAATATCAGGTGGTAAACGTGGGTGCCCTGGATGCGTTCGACGCGCGTGCTGAAATCACGCCGGAGGTCCTTGCCGATAAAGGGGATGGTTTCGAAGCCGGAACGCGTCAAGGTTTTGGGCACCGGCGAATTGACCAAAGCCCTGACGATACGGGCACACGCGTTCTCGTCAAGCGCGAAAGAAAAGATCGAAGCCGCCGGGGGCAAGGCAGAAGTTCTACAATGACAAATGGGCAAATGACAAACGCAGGTATTCTTCCATTTGTCATTTGTCGTTGCGAATTTGTCATTCAGGAGTGAGATATGATTGATGCAGTCCGAAATGCAATGCGCTTGCCGGACCTGCGCAACAAGATTCTCTTTACGCTCTTAATACTGATCATCTATCGCCTGGCGGCGCACATCCCGGTGCCGGGGGTCAATCCGACCGCTCTGACGACGCTCTTCAATTCCAACCAACTGCTCGGTTTCTTGGACCTGTTTTCCGGCGGCGCGTTGTCAAACTTTTCAATCGTCGCCATGGGGGTGTATCCGTACATCACGGCGACGATTATTATGCAGCTCGCGACGGGTATTATTCCTTCTTTGGAAAAACTGCAAAAGGAAGGCGGCGATGCGGGTCGACAGCGTCTTGACCAGATCACGCACTTGATTACGATTCCGCTGGCTGCTCTGCAAGGATTCGGCCAAGCGCTCGTCTTGACCCAAAGCAATCCGCCCGTCTTGACCCAGTTTGGTCTGACGACTTTTCCGCTGCAGACGATCGCGATCATTGTCACTTTGACAGCCGGCACCATCTTCGCGATGTGGTTGGGCGAGCTGATCTCTGAGCAAGGCATTGGAAGCGGCATCTCGATCATCATCTTTGGCGGTATCGTCGCGGCCATCCCGCAGCGTGTGGGCCAGATGATCCAATCGAATCCGACGTCGCTCATCTTTTTCGTCGTCATCACGATCATCACGATCGTCGGGATCGTTTACATTCAGGAAGGGCATCGGAGGGTGCCGGTACAGTACGGCAAGCGGGTCCGGGGTACCAAGATGTACGGCGGGCAAAGCACCCACATTCCGCTCCGAGTTAACTCGGCAGGCATGATCCCGCTGATCTTTGCCATATCGATCCTGATTTTCCCGGGTGTCATTGCGGGGTATTTTGCAGCGCCGCCGGGCCAGCCGCAGAATCTTGCCAATCTGATCGTGAATGCTTTCAACCAGAATAGTCCGGTGTATTGGGTCGTGTACTTTTTCATGGTCATCGGGTTCACGTACTTTTACACGGATGTCATCTTCAGGCAGCAGAACCTGCCGGAGGTATTACAGCAGCAGGGCGGATTTATCCCCGGCATTCGACCGGGTAAGCGAACGGAAGACTATTTGAACGGCGTGCTGCAGCGCATCACGCTGGTGGGAGCGGTCTTTCTCGGCGTCGTGGCGGTCCTGCCTTTTCTCATCCAGGATGTATCCGAGACTAACACCTTGATTATCACAAGCACGGGTCTGCTCATTGTCGTTGGTGTCGTACTCGATACCATGAAACAGTTGCAGGCGCAGCTATTGATGCGACACTACGAAGGGTTTATCAAGTAATTCGAGAGTTGTGATCTGGAATTCGAAATCCCCAGAGGTGGAGCATTAACGGAGCCAAGTACATCATTTTGCTTGGAGCACCCGGCGCAGGTAAAGGCACCCAGGCCGAGATCTTGAAGGAGCGTCTGAGCCTCGCGCACGTGGCGAGTGGGGATCTCTTTCGAGAGAACGTAGCTAAGCAGACGCCGCTTGGGAAGCTGGCCAAGTCGTACATGGATAAGGGCGAGCTGGTTCCGGACGACG
>JAMDCU010000028.1:3905-4423 GCA_023489485.1 Chloroflexota bacterium | reverse complement strand
CTCAGCCGGACTGCGGACAGGGAGTAGTTTTTGACGGTTTTCCGCGAACGGAGGCACAGGCCAGGGCACTGGACGCGGCGCTGGGCGAAGAGAGCAAGCGGATCAATGGTGTGATCTATGTGAACGTGCACCCGGAGGTGCTCGTCGAGCGCCTCTCGGCGCGATGGATTTGTCCAAATGACGGCGCTGTATATAATATGCTGACGAATCCGCCCCGAGTCAAGGGCCGCTGCGACAAAGACAACGGGGAACTGTATCAACGGGACGACGACAAACCGGAAACGGTACGGCGCCGTCTGCAAGTCTATCAGAAACAGACTCAACCTTTGATTGACTATTACCGAACCAAAGGCTTGCTGCACGAACTGAACGGCGAGCAGAATATCGAAAAGGTTCAAGAAGACCTGGTCAAGGTTGTGCAAGGGTTGTGACCAGAGGGCACCTTTGTGATTGTCCTAAAATCGAAGCAGGAAATTGCGCTCATGCGCGAATCCGGGCTGGACCTTTTGCCGCAAGGT
>JAMDCU010000028.1:0-3895 GCA_023489485.1 Chloroflexota bacterium | reverse complement strand
TCGCTTAATTCCGAGGTGGTGCATGGAATTCCCAGCCGGAAACGCGTACTCAGAGAAGGGGACATCATCTCGATCGACGTCGGCGCGACCAAGAATGGCTTTGTCGGGGACGGGGCTGTGACGCTTCCTGTAGGCAAAGTCTCCGACGTGGCACGGCGCCTACTGGAGACGACTGAGGGGGCGCTGTACGCGGGAATCGACCAAGCACGCGCGGGCAGGCATCTGGAAGACATCTCCGGAGCCGTCCAGGACTATGCCGAAGAACGGGGATTCTCGGTGGTGAGGGAATATGTGGGCCACGGGATTGGGCGAGAGATGCACGAAGAACCGCAGATCCCGAATTACCGGCAGGGCAAGCGCGGCCCTCTGCTTGCTTCGGGGATGGCGCTCGCCATCGAACCCATGGTGAATGAGGGCGTCTGGGAGACCCGGACCCTACGGGACAAGTGGACCGTCGTAACGATGGATGCGAAACTGTCCGCCCATTTTGAACATACGGTGGCGGTTACCGACGGCGAGGCTGAGATTCTTACTCGATTATAGAAGGTCGTGCTCCATGTGAATGAGGCGACCGGATGCAGGAGGTAACGATGAAAGTACAACCTTCGGTGAAACCACGCTGCGAAAAATGCAAGGTAGTGCGGCGGCGCGGCGTCGTCCGCATTATTTGCGAAAACCCGAAACACAATCAACGTCAGGGTTAACGGAGGAAGAATGGCTCGTATCGCGGGAGTTGACCTGCCACGACAAAAGCGCGTCGACATTGCGCTGCGGTATATTTATGGCATCGGCCCGTACCGTGCTGTGGAAGCCCTAACCAAAGCACAGGTGGACAGTGCCATTCGCGTCAAGGATTTGTCGGAAGCGGAAGTCTCGCGCTTGCGCACGGTGATCGATCGCGACTATAAAGTCGAAGGGGACCTGCGCCGCGAGATTGCAATGAATATCAAGCGCCTTCAGGAAATCGGCGCCTACCGCGGCTTGCGGCATCGTCGCAATCTGCCGGTGCGAGGCCAGCGGACGCGGACGAATGCGCGGACCAAGCGCGGAGCGCGCAAGACCGTGGCGGGACGCCGCCGCTCGAAGGCGAAGAAGTAATTCACAGGATTCGGAGGATCAATGCCGGAAGAAAAAGCGACGGCGGGTGCTGCGCCGCGGCGACCAGTTCGGCGTGGAGGCCGCAAGGAACGCAAGTCGATCCCTTATGGGAAAGTGCACATTCAGGCCACTTTCAACAACACGATTGTGACTTTTACCGATCCGCAAGGCAAGGTAGTGGCATGGGGCAGCGCCGGCGCGAGCGGGTTCAAAGGCTCCCGCAAGAGCACGCCGTATGCGGCTCAGATCGCGGCACAGAATACGTCGCGTGCGGCCATGGAAGCGGGCATGCGAGAGGTGGATGTCCTCGTGCAAGGACCCGGTCCGGGCCGCGAGGCGGCCATCCGCGCACTGCAACAGGCCGGCATACGCGTTCGCTCGATCACGGATGTCACGCCGATTCCTCACAACGGCTGTCGTCCACCGAAAAAGCGTCGCGTCTAGGAATTTGACAAGGGTTTGTTTGTTTTGTCAGGAGGATGAATGGCACGTCACATCGGACCGGTTTGCGTCTTGTGCCGGCGGGAAGGTGAAAAGCTCTATCTCAAGGGGGATCGCTGCTACACGCCCAAGTGCGCGATCGAAAAACGCAATTATCCCCCAGGCCCCCACGGGCAGAGCTCGACTTTTCGTCGGAAGATGAGCGACTATGCGACGCAGCTTAGAGAAAAGCAAAAAGCGCGCCGCATCTATGGCGTTTTCGAACGGCAATTCCAGCGGTACTTTACAGAGGCAGCCAAAACGAAGGGTGTGACCGGCGCTACCTTGCTCCAGTACCTGGAACTCCGACTCGACAATGCGGTCTATCGCTTGGGCTTTGCCTCGAGCCGGAAACAAGGACGCCAGTTGATTTTGCACGGTCATTTTCTCGTGAATGGCAAAGCGACGACAGTCCCGTCTTTCTTGCTCAAGCCAGGCGACACGATCAGTGTGGCCGAACAGAGCCGCAAGAACCCCTATTTCGAGGGCTTGACCAAGGAATTGGCTCATCGAACCGTGGCCGAATGGCTAAGCCTGGACGGGCAGAGTTTTTCCGGTCGCGTGGTCACGCTGCCTTCACGTCAACAGATTGATAGTCCCTTGAAAGAACAGTTGATTGTAGAGTATTACAGTCGGTAGAGCATGGGATTGGGAATCGGAGGCTGGAGAGGACGGGCTGGACCTTTCTTCTGGTGCTCGATTCGCGGTTGTCCGGCTTCATCGCACTGCCTGTCATTGTCGATTTCCAGCCTTTGATCTGCCGAGGAGGGAGCACGTTGGAACCCGTTTTGCCAAAAATCGAAGCTGAAGCTATATCCAAGAGCTATGGTCGGTTTATTATCGGTCCTCTTGAGAGCGGATACGGTGTGACACTCGGGAATGCTCTGCGCCGCGTTTTGATCGCCTCATTGCCCGGCGCAGCTGTCAGTTCCGTCAAGGTGGACGGCGTCCACCACGAATTCACGCCGATCCCGCACGCGAAAGAGGACATGACGCAGCTGATTCTGAACTTGAAGCAGTTGCGCTTCAAGGTGCATGATGGCGATCAGCCCGTGCGGCTCCATCTCGAGGCGCGCGGTCGCGGCACGGTGACGGCGAGCGATTTGCAGACGCCACCCCAAATCGAGATGATCAACCCCGACCTGCATCTGCTTACTTTGGACTCGGATGATGCGGTGGTCGAGATGGACTTGACCGTTTCTCGGGGCAAGGGCTATTCGCCCGCGGAAGAGCGCGGCAAACTTCCGATTGACGAGATTCCGGTAGATGCGGTGTACGGCCCGGTCAAGAAAGCAAACTTTCGAGTGGAACGGGCCAGGGTCGGCCAGATGACCAACTTCGATAATCTCATTCTAGACATCTGGACCGACGGTGCGATCACCCCGCGTGAGGCCTTGACCGAGAGCGCCCGGATCCTTGTCAAATTGTTCAACCTCGTCTCGGGATTCGGTGGGGAAGGCGAGCCAGGCGTTGTGCCAGAATCCGAGATCCCGAGTCGCGTTTATGATACGCCGATTGAGGAATTGGAGCTTTCCGTCCGCGCGTACAATTGCCTAAAGCGGGCGGGTATCACCAAGGTGGGCGAGATACTGGAGCGACTCAAGAAGGGTACGGACGAGATTCTTGCCATCCGCAACTTTGGACAAAAATCGCTGGACGAGCTCATGGAGCGACTGCAGGCCAAGGGGTATCTAGAAGCCGTGCAGCCGGCGACCGATGGGGACGCGCCAGCCGAAGAAGGTGGCGAGACTGAATACGAAGCGCCAACTGAAGGGGAATAGCTATGCGACATCGTGTGGCGGGACGCCAGCTCAACCGCGACAGCGGTCAGCGGCGTGCGCTATTTCGAAGCCTGATTACAGAATTCCTGCGCCATGAGCGGATTGAGACGACCGAGGCGAAAGCCAAAGCGATTCGCCCAGAAGCCGAGAAGCTCATCACACTCGCGAAACGTGGTGGCGTGCACGCACGGCGCCTCGCCGCTGAGACCATCACCGACCCGGAAGTGACCAAAAAGCTATTCGAGACGTTGGGCACTCGGTACAAGGAGCGCGCGGGTGGATACACGCGAATTCTCAAGGTCGGCCCACGGCACGGAGACGCCGCGCCGGTTGTGATCATGGAGTTGGTCGAGCGCGAAGCGGCCTAACGGCCGCGGTTCAAAAGGCTTACGTGGACATCCGTCGGGTGCTTGCGATCCTCGAATACGATGGAACTGACTTTGAGGGATTCCAGATCCAGAGGCGCGGGCGCACGGTGCAGGGTGAGCTGGAACGTGTTCTCGAACGAGTTACGGGGGAGCGCGTCCGGATCGTGG
>JAMDCU010000015.1 GCA_023489485.1 Chloroflexota bacterium | reverse complement strand
CCTGGCCAAGCTGACCCGGGCGCAATTGCGTCCGCTCCGCCCGCAAATGCAGATGATTTTCCAGGACCCTTACGGATCGCTCAACCCGCGGATGACGCTGTTCGATATTGTCGGCGAGCCGCTCCTCGTGAATGGAGTGAAAAGCCGCCAAGAGCGCACTGAGCGGGTTGCGGAGTTGCTGCGGCTGGTCGGCATGCGTCCCGAGTACATGCAGCGGTTCCCGCATGCGTTCAGCGGCGGGCAGCGCCAGCGGATTGGGATTGCCCGCGCCCTGGCGCTCCATCCACGTCTCGTCGTCGCCGACGAGCCGGTCTCAGCGCTCGACGTTTCCGTGCAGGCCCAGATCCTCAATCTGATGCTCGACCTGCAAAAACGCCTGAATCTCACCTACCTCTTCGTCGCGCACAACCTGAGCGTCGTCAAACACATCTGTGACCGGGTCGCCGTCATGTACGTCGGCAAGCTGGTCGAAGTGGCGGCGACGGAAGAGTTATACCGGCTTCCCAAGCATCCGTATACCGCGGCACTGATGGCCGCTGTGCCGGTGGCCGATCCGCGCATCAAGACCGGCAGTGTTGAACTGAAAGGAGAAGTGCCCAGCCCGGCCAACCCGCCCGCGGGGTGCTATTTTCACCCGCGCTGTGAGTACGCCGAGGATATCTGCCGCGCTCAACCGCCCGTCTTGCGAGAAATCACGTCGGGCCATTTTGTGAGCTGCCACCGCGCCGATACGCTCCAACTGCCGGGGATTGCGTAAAGAATCATCTCCCAGGGAACCAGGCATGCCTCAAGCAACTGACCATTCCGGCTATCCAACTGTCGAACTGTCAAACCAAGCCATGAATTCACGTGAACGCGTCCTCGCGGCGCTCGACCATCGCGAGCCCGACCGCATTCCTTTTGACCTGGGAAGCACTCAGGTGACCGGTATTCATGTGGTCGCCTACCGGAACTTGCGCGCCTATCTCGGCTTGCCGCCGGTCGACCCGCAATTAAGCGATGTGATTCAGCAGCTCGCGGTGCCGGATGAGGATGTGGTCGAACGCCTCGGGATCGACGTCCGCGGGCTCTTTCCGCTCAACAGTCATAACTGGCGCGTCCTGAACCGCGACGTAGGTGACTATTGGGCATACACCGACGAATGGGGCATCCGCCACCATCGACCCAAGGCGGACGGTCTGTACTATTCCGTGGTCTCCAGCCCCCTCTCGGGACCCATTACGCTCGAGAATCTACGCACCTACCGCTGGCCGAACACGGGCGACCCTGGGCGCATTGCCGGATTGCGGGAGCAGGCGCTCGCGTACCGGGCCCGAGGCCAGGCGGTGGTGCTCAAAGGGGTGCTCGCGGGTATCTTTGAAATGGCGCAGCGGGTACGCGGCATGTCAGAACTCTTGATGGACATGGTCGCGGATGAGGACCTTGCGTCCGGGTTCCTCGACAAGATGCTGGAACTCAAGCTGGCGTTCTGGGAAATGGCGCTCCCCCGATTGGCCGACGTGGTGGATGTGGTGTCCGAAGCGGACGATTATGGGACGCAAACCTCCCAACTCATCTCGCCCCGCATGTTCCGCAAGCTCTGCAAGCCTCGCCTCCACACACTCTTTCGGCGCATCAAACAACTCGCCCCGCGGGCCAAGCTCTTTTTCCATTCGTGCGGGAACGTCCGCCCCCTCTTGCCCGATTTCGTCGAGATCGGGGTGGATATCCTCAATCCGGTCCATATTCGCGCGACGGGAATGGATCCGGTCGCGCTCAAACGCGACTTTGGGCGAGACCTCGTCTTCTGGGGAGGAGGCGTCGATACTCAGGGAGTGCTTCCGATGGGAACCCCCCAGCAAGTCAAAGACGACGTGCGCCGCAACGTCGACGCGCTCGCGCCCGGCGGCGGCTATGTGTTTAACACGGTCCACAATATCCAGGCGGACGTTCCACCCGAGAACGTGGTTGCCATGTGGCAAGCGCTGCGAGGCATCTGAAAGAGAGACGCTACAAGCGGAATAGAGGAGAAGACTAATGCAAGAGCTATTGCTCGACCCCGATCGCTGTTTCGACCCCGACCCTGCTCAAAAGCAGGTCGCCCGGCATCTTTACGAGTGCGTTTCAGAGCTGCCCCTCATTTGCCCGCATGGGCACGTCGACCCGCGCCTGTTCGCCGATCCCGATTATGATTTCGGCAGCCCGGCCGACCTCCTCATCATCCCCGATCACTATGTCTTTCGCATGCTCTATTCGCAAGGCGTGCCCCTGGAACAACTGGGCGTCCCGACGCGCGACGGCGCTCCGGTCGAGCGCGATCATCGCAAGATCTGGCAGACGTTTGCAGACCATTTTTACCTCTTTCGAGGCACGCCAACGGGTATCTGGCTGCGGGATGAGCTTTGCTCGATTTTCGACGTGACAGAGAAACTCACTTCCGAATCTGCGCAGCGGATTTACGATCAAATCGCGGCCAAGCTCGCCTCGCCGGAATTCCGCCCCCGCGTCCTGTTCGACAAGTTCAACATCGAGGCGCTGAGCACGACCGATGCTGCGACGGATACGCTCGAATATCATCGCGCCATCCGGGAATCGGGCTGGGCGGGACGTATTGTACCGACCTTCCGTCCGGACGCCGTCGTGAATATCGCTGCGCCCGATTGGCGCCCCAATATCTCTAAATTGAGCGAGGTGAGCGGAATCGACGTGGGCGGGTACGATGCCTACATCCAGGCGCTCGAGAACCGCCGGGCGTTCTTCAAATCCATGGGCGCCACCGCCACCGACCAATCCGCCCAGTCCGCCTATACGGGCGAATTGACCCCCGTGCAGGCGAACGGGATTTTCCAGCGCGCGCTGCGGGGTCAGGCCACGCCCGAGGATGCGGCGCGCTTTAACGGGCACATGCTGATGGAGATGGCGCGGATGAGCATCGAGGACGGCCTCGTCATGCAGTTTCACGCGGGCTCGTGGCGCAACCACAACCAGGCGCTCTTTGACCGCTTTGGACCGGACAAGGGAGCGGACATTCCGGTCGCGACGGAGTTCACCCGTAATCTGCGTCCCCTTTTGAACAAATACGGCAGCGATCCGCGCCTCACCCTGATCCTCTTTACGCTGGACGAGGCCACCTATTCGCGTGAGCTCGCTCCGCTCGCCGGTCACTATCCAGCGCTCCGTCTCGGTCCCCCCTGGTGGTTCTTCGACAGCTATTATGGCATGCGGCGTTACCGCGAACTCGTCGCCGAGACGGCGGGTCTCTACAATACCGTGGGCTTTAATGACGACACGCGCGCCTTTCCGTCCATCCCTGCCCGCCACAACCTGTGGCGGCGTGCGGAGGCCAATTGGCTCGCAGGACTGGTCGTGCGTGGTCTGGTGGACGTGGCCGATGCACAAGAGATGATTCACGATTCAGCCTATCGTCTGGCCAAAAGGGCCTACCGCTTATGAAGGCGGCTTCTTTCCCTTACCCACCGGAGGCTAGTTGATGCAGCGATTCCGTTTTGGCATCATTGGAATCGGGAACATTGCGCCGGTACATGTGGCCGCCATCCAAGGCACGCCGGGAGGCGAACTGGTCGCGATCGCGACGCGCAACCCGGAGCGAGGCAAGGCGTTTGCGGACCAGCACGGTGCGGCCTGGTACGCGGACTATCGGGAGCTGCTCGCGCGCTCGGATATCGACGCCGTGACCCTATGCACGCCGCATGACCTCCACTTGCCGATGACGCTCGCTGCGGCGGAGAGCGGCAAGCACGTTCTTTGCGAAAAGCCCATGGCACTGACGGTCGCCGAGTGCGACGAAATGATACAGGCCTGTCAGCGCGCCGGCACAACTCTCGGAGTCGTCTTTCAAGGGCGTTTTGAGCCGCTGGCGGTCCAACTCAAGGCGGCGTTCGATACTCATCAGCTCGGCGAGCTGGTGTGGGTGAGCGCCAACACCGTTTGGTACCGGTCGGACGAGTATTACAAGAGCGGGCCCTGGCGGGGGACATGGGCTCACGAAGGGGGCGGAGTCGTCATCAACCAGGCGATTCACGCCATCGATTTGCTCCAGTGGCTGGCGGGGCGGCCTCGACGGGTGACGGCCAAGGCGCGGACTCTCCATCACTCCATCGAAGTTGAAGACGCCGCGCTCGCCCTGTTGGAATATCCAGGCGGGCGCCTCGGCCTCATTCAAGCGACCACGGCCGCTTTTCCCGGCTCGCCCGAGCGGCTCGAGTTTTACGGCACACGGGGGAGCGTGATTTACCACAAAGGTCAGGGGCGTCTCGAATGGCATACGGTCGAGCCGCGCGAGGACCGCGTGGTAGAGGCGGCGGCAAGCAGCGGCGCCGCCGCGCCGATGGACCTTACCGCCTCGGCCCACACCGCCCAATTCCAGGATTTTGTAGAAGCGGTGAGGGACACGCGCCCACCCCGGGTGGACGGGCGCGAAGGCAGAAAAAGCATCGAACTGGTCGAGGCGATTTATCGCTCCGCGCGGCTCGACGCACCGGTGGAACTCCCACTCGACCGTAATGTAGTATAATCTTCGTATGACGGACAAGCCCTCGACCTCGGAAATCCTCACCGTCGATCGCCGCCTCAAACGACTCTATGGCGAACCGGCGCGACCCCGCCGCGATCCGGTCTCCCAACTCATCGGCACCATGCTCAGCCAGGCGACGACCGACACTCAAACTGCCCGCTCCTTTGCCGAGTTGCGCCGGCGCTATCCCACATGGGAACAAGTACGCGAGGCGCCCGTGTCGGAAATTGCCAGGGCTATCCGTTCCTCCGGCCTGTCCGGGCAAAAAGCTCCCCGCATCAAAAAGGCCCTGCAGCAAATTACAAAGGAACGCGGCCGGATCGAGCTCAACTTTCTCGACAAGATGCCTCCCGAGGAGGCCAAGCGTTGGCTCATGAACATGGCGGGGGTGGGACCCAAAACTGCCTCGATCGTCCTGCTGTTCAGTTTGCGCAAGCCGTTCTTCCCCGTCGACACCCACGTTTACCGCGTGACCCAGCGGCTCGGCTGGGTGCCTCTGAACGCGAGCGCGGAAAAGGCGCACGAAATCCTCGGCGCTCTTATTCCCCCGCGGCTCTACTTTCGTCTCCATATCAATCTCATCCGGCACGGGCGCGAAATTTGCATCGCCGGCATCCCGCGCTGCGAGCTGTGCCCACTGAGGGATTTGTGTCTGTACTATCAGGAGGTGATAAGGAAGAGGAAGTAGGCGAAGGCAAGCGCGTAAGCGCGGTCACCCGGCCAGCCGCCGGGCCAGCCGAGAGTTACGCGCGGCAATCTTGTTGTTGTGCACCGCAATAGCGATGGCTTTGTGGGTTCCGACCAGCACGACCAGTTCCTTGGCGCGCGTGATCGCCGTGTACAGCAGGTTCCGCTGCAGCATCATATAGTGCTGGGTCAGGAGCGGAATCACGACGGCGGGATATTCGCTCCCTTGGGCTTTGTGCACGCTCATCGCAAACGCGTGGACCAGTTCGTCCAGCTCGCCAAACTCGTACGCGACTCGTTCGCCCTCGAAATCCACCCCGATCTGCTGCTCTTCTAAATCAATCTCCACGATGCGTCCCAGGTCGCCGTTGAACACCTGCTTGGTGTAATTGTTCCGTGTCTGGAGGACCTTGTCCCCGACCCGAAAGACGCGGCTCCCGTGCCGCCATTCCCGTTTTCCTGCCTCGGGCGGATTCAGCGTCTCTTGCAACCGCCGGTTCAGCTCGCTCACTCCGATCGGGCCGCGATGCATCGGGCTCAGCACCTGGACGCCTTCGACGGGATCGAACCGAAACCGCCGCGGAATCCGCGTCGTGACGACGTCGAGGACGCGGGCGGCGGCCTGCTCCGGCTCACTTTCCGGGAAGAGGAAAAAGTCGCGCGCCGTCTTTGCGAACAGCGGCATCTCGCCGCCATTGACCCGGTGCGCGTTGACGACGATAAGGCTCTCCTCCGCCTGGCGGAAAATCACGTCCAGCTTGACGACCGGCACGACTTTTGACTCGATCAGATCGCGGAGCACATTCCCTGCGCCGACCGATGGCAATTGGTCCGGGTCGCCGATGAGCAGGACATGGGTCGTGATATCCACTGCCTTGACGAACGCATTCATGAGCAGCAAATCGACCATCGACAGTTCGTCCACGATGAGGAGGTCGGCGTCGAGGGGATTGTCGCGGTCGCGTAGGAACTTGACACCTTCGAACGGCTTGAATTCGAGCAGACGATGCAGCGTTTGTGCGGGCTCGCCCGTCGTCTCGCTCAGGCGTTTGGCCGCGCGACCGGTCGGCGCGGCGAGTTTAAAGGTGTGGCGTTTCGCCTTTAAGAGTTGGAGAAGCGCGCGGACTGTTGTCGTCTTGCCCGTGCCCGGCCCGCCGGTGAGAATCGACACCTTGGACGTGAGCGCCGTGCGGATCGCCTCCCGCTGCTTGTCCGTGAGCACCATGGCGCCCGCCGCCGTGTTCCCCGCGGTATGAGCGCGCGTCAAGGGATGGCCCTGCAGCGGAGAGGTTGCGCTTTTTGCGGCGTCTCCACCCAGCCAATGGAAAGCCGTGTTCCAATCCAGGGCGCGGAAATCGGCGAGACGACTGTGCCGACTCGCGAGGATCTGCTTGAGGCGATTCGCGACGCCAACCTCGGCGCGGTAGAACGGTGTGAGATAGACCGCGTCGTCCTCGACGATGACCTCTTCTTGCTTGGCCAAGTGTTCAATCGCCGGCTCAATTTGCTCGGCCCGCGCTCCCAGGATTTCGGCCGACTTGTCGACCAGTTCGTCGCGAACGGCGAAGACGTGCCCGTCATCGCTAAACGCTCCCAACACATACTCGATGCCGGCTTCGATCCGAGCGGGATCGTCCGCCCGGATGCCCAGCGCGCGGGCGATCTTGTCCGCCGTGAGGAAACCGATGCCATAGATATCGCGGGCCAGGCGATACGGTTCGTTTCGCAGGACGTGGAGAGCGCCGTCGCCGTAGGCTTTATAGATCTTGACCGCGAGGGAGGTGCTCACGCCGTGGCTCTGCAGAAAGAGCATCACTTCTTTGATCTGCTTTTGCTCCTGCCAGCCGCGTTGAATGAGCGCGATCCGCTTGGGTCCCACCCCCTCGACCTCGTTCAGCCGCTCGGCCCCGCGGTCGATGACCTCAAGCGTCTCCATGCCAAAATGTTTCACGATGCGTTCGGCGGTGACGGGGCCGATCCCTTTGATGAGACCGGAACCCAGGTACCGGCGCAGCCCCTCTACTGTGGCGGGGAGTTGGAGCGAAAATCGGCGGATCTCGAACTGGCGGCCGTGCCGCGGGTGGTTGACCCAGATGCCTTCGAGCGCAAGGGATTCTCCTACGCTCGCGCCCATGAGGTTACCAATGACTGTGACAATAGGCGCATTGTTCTCAGGGAGAAAGCGGGCGACGGTATAGCCGTTCTCTTCATTATAGAAGGTGATCCGCTCAATCGTACCCCGCAGGGATGAAAGCGGCACGGAGGGAATCGTCATGGGAGAGATTATAGCGCAAATCTCGGGCGGCCGCATAAGGAGCCCAAGCGCGCGCCACCTCAATAGGCCAGGGGGTGCGGGAAAACGTGTTTCCAACTCTAACATTGACGTTTTTCCTCGAACATCTTATACTGGTAATTGGCCATGGCGCGTGCTCTACCTCGCAGCACACGTTTCCTTTCGCCGTCCAATTCCCCCCCCCGGTTTCCATCATCCTTCAAAGTTGAGCGGAAGGCACGCCGGGCGGGCTTGGGCTCACTCGGACCACGATAGCGGAGAGAAGGCAGTGATGCAAGATTCAAAGAGGCTCTCACGGCGCGAATTCCTCCGTGTGTCCGGACTCGCTGCCGCGGGCGCTGCATTGGCGGCATGCAATCCGTTACCGCCGAAACCGGCACCGACGAGCGGAAACGAGGTCCAGCTGGTCTATCAGGACTGGAGCACCGATTGGTTCCCGCCCATGGCGCAGCAAATGCTCGAAGAGTTCCACGCCACTCATCCCCACATTCGCGTCTTTTACAATCCCGATCCCGTCGGCGTCGAAACCAAGATGCTCGTGGACATGCAGGCCGGCAACGCGGCCGACGTCTTCCAGGGCTGCTGCGCACACTTCCCCATTTGGTCGCAGCAGGGCTATGTCCTCGACCTGCGTCCTTACGTCAGTGCCGACCTGGACCAGGCGACGATCCAGGATTGGGACCCGGCCCAGTATCGCGCCCTGTTTACCCGCGATGGCAAGCAGTATGGCTTGCCCAAGTACCACGGAGCTCTCGCCCTCTATTACAACAAGGACCTCTTTGACCAGTACCACGTGGACTATCCCGACGGCACCTGGAATCACGACGATTATCTCGCCGCGATGAAGCGTCTCACCCACGACCGCGACGGCGACGGCAAGACCGACCTGTGGGGCAGCATGATCGACGTGTATTGGGACCGCATCCAGATTCACGTCAATGGCTGGGGCGGCCACCTGGCGGATCCCAACGATCCAACCCGCTCGCGCATGGGCGAGCCGGAAGCGGTCGCCGCACTGGAGTGGCTGCGCGCTCGGATGTGGGACGACCGCGTGATGGCGACCCTACCGGCTGTGCAACGGATGAAACCTTTTGAGGCCTTTGTGGCGGGCCGCGTCGCGATGGTCGAAGAGGGCTCCTGGGAACTGAAAGACATTCTCTCGGGCGCCAAGTTCCGCGTGGGCGTCGCGCCTTTTCCCGCCGGGCCCGCGCGCAAGGTGACGCTGGCCACGACCGATGGGTTTGGAATCTATGCGGGGACCCGACACCCCGATGCGGCCTGGGAACTGGTCAAATTCCTCATCGGCAAGGATTATGGTAGAGCGATGGCGCGTGCCAATTTTCTGCAACCCGCGCGCGCATCTCTTGTCAACGATTGGATCGGATATATCCGGGCTGAATATCCGCAGCAGGCCGACGCCATGGATCTCGCCGCCTTTGCAGAAGGTCAGCTGAAAGGCTATTCGGTGGTCGCCGAGATTTTCGCGAACATGACCCGCGCGGACGAGATTGCCCAGGACGCCTGGGATCAGATCTTGACGTTGGGTCAAGCGCCCACGTCGCATATCCAATTAGCCAGCCAACAGATACAGGACGCTCAGAGGATGAAATAGTGCCGCTCAGAATCCCGCGCGCAAAGCTGCGGACCCGCATTATCGCCTGGTCGTTCATCCCGACGACGATCATCCTGCTCGCCGTTGCGCTTGTCGTGTTCTATGCCTACCAGCAGGTGACCGGGGACCTGGTCATCGGCAGGAATCAGGAACTGACGCGTCTCTCGGCCGGCCAGTTGGCCACCGGGCTCACCGACTATGTCAACGAATTGGTCAGCCTGGCGCGCACTTCGGATATTTACCAAAATGACCCCGCGGCCCAGTCCGCCGCGCTCAGGCAGGCGAGCAATCACTTGCTCGTCTTTGACGGGGGAGTGGTCGTTCTCAACCATCTCGGTCAGGTGACCGCGGCCGAGCCCGCGCGGCCGGAAATCCTTGGTCAGGACTGGTCCAACCGCGTTTACTTTCGGCAGATTCTTCGCTCCGCGACCTCCAGCTTTTCTGACATTGTTCCCGATGGGCCGGGCGGTGCATCGGTCATTGTCCTCGCCGTCCCTATCTTGAGCGACCGAGGGGAGTTTCGTGGGACGATGCTGGGCATGTTTCGCCTCGGCGCGACCACCTTTAGCTCGTTCTACGGCAGCATTGTCAAACTGCGCTTGAGTGAGAGCGGCAACAGCTATGTGGTCGATAGCGCGGGCCGGGTGATTTACGATTCCGACACCGCACGGATCGGTTCTGACGCCAGCTCACAAGCGGCGGTGCAGGAGGCGCTCAAACGGCAAACGGGCTATCTCCATTCCCGCGATTTTCAGAACAAGGATATCCTCGCCACCTTTGCGCCGGTCCCCGGGACACCCTGGGGGTTAGTCAACGAGGAAGACTGGTCGAGCTTGTTGGCGGCAAGCCGCGGTTACGGGGAATTCCTGCTCCTGCTCCTCGCGCTCGGCGTGATCGTTCCCACCGCCGTCGTGACGTTCGGGGTCCGGCGCATCACCGATCCTGTGGCCAAGCTGATTAACGCCGCGCAAAAGATTGCCGAAGGGGATTTTGGCCAGCAGATCAATGTGCACACGGGGGACGAACTGGAAGAGCTGGCCAAACAGTTCAATCGCATGTCGACCCGGCTGGCGGATTCGTACACGGAGTTGAAAGAGCGCGAAGAGCGTCTTTCTCTCGTGATCGAGGGGACGAACGATGGGATCTGGGATTGGAACCTGGAGACCAACGTGGTCTATTTCTCGCCGCATTGGAAAGGGATGCTCGGGTATGCGGACCATGAGATCGCCAACCGTGTTGAAGAATGGTACCGCCTCATGCATCCCGACGATGCGGCGGGCGTGAAGGAACGGCTGCAAGCCTATTTAAAGGGCCAACTGCCGGTTTACGAACTCGAACACCGCCTGCGGCATAAAGACGGCTCGTACCGCTGGATCTTGGCGCGGGGCATCGCCCTCCGCCGCACGGATGGCACCCCCTATCGCATGGCCGGGTCCCATACCGATATTACCGAGCGCAAGCGCGCCGACGAGGTGATTCGTCAATCGGAGAAACGCTTCTCCCAGGTGTTTCACGCCAGCCCCATTCCGATTACCATTACTTCGCTCGAAGGCGGGCTCTACGTCGAGGTGAACGATGCCTGGCTGCGCTTGTTTGAATACACCCGGGAGGAGGTGATTGGGGATAGCTCGCTGCATTTGAACCTCTGGGTCGATCCACAGCAGCGGCTGGAGATGATCCAACAGCTGCAGGCCACCGGATCGTTACGCGATTATGCCCACCTCGCCCGGACCAAGACCGGCAAGGTCCTGGACGTCCTCGTCTCGGCCGAAGTCATGGAGTTGAATGACCAGCACTATAATCTTTCTCTCGTCTACGATGTCACCGAACTCAAGCGGGCGCAGCAGCGACTGGAGCAGCGCGTGGAAGAGCGGACGCACAAACTCGCCACACTCAACGCGATCGCCGCCGTCGTCAGCGGCTCGCTCGACTTGAAGCAAGTCCTGAATGCGGCGTTGAGCAAGGCGATGGAAGCGATGCACATGGAAGTTGGCAGCGCCTACAGCCTCGAGGACGGCGACACGCCGGACGAAGAAAAGCATCTGTTTTTTGCGGCACTGCAGGGCTTGTCTCCTGAATTCACTCGGCGGGTCGGCTCCCGCCAGGTGCGCGGAACCGCGATCCAGGTGGCGATGGAGGCGCACAAACCGCTTGTCTGGCTAGTCGCCGACTACCCAGATCCCTACCTCAAGCAAGCTCTGGAACTGGAGGGGGTGCGGCAGGTCATTAATGTCCCATTGTTCGCCAAAGGGAAATTCGTCGGCGCCTTTAATCTCGGCACACGTCACGAAAGGGAGATCGCGCCTGAGGAAATATCGCTCCTCTCCGCTATCGGCCATCAAGTCGCCGTCGCGGTCGAAAACGCGCGGCTGTACGATCAAGCCGAACAATCCGCGCTCGTGGCCGAGCGCACCCGCCTGGCGCGCGAACTGCACGACTCGGTCACGCAATCGCTTTACGGCGTCACGCTTTACGCCGAAGCGGCGGCAACGCTATTAAAGGAGGGAAACCAGGTCACCGCCGCGGAGCACTTGCGCGAACTGCGGGATACGGCGCAAGAGGCCCTGCGAGAAATGCGTCTGCTCATCTTTGAGCTGCGTCCCCTGGCGCTCGAAAAGAGCGGGCTGGGGGCGGCCCTCCAGGCCCGCCTGGACGCCGTCGAGGCGCGCGGCGGGATCAAGAGCGAATTGCGCGTGGAAGGCGAGGATCAGCTTCCGCTCTCCATGCAGCAAGAGCTGTACCACATCACTCGCGAGGCTCTCAACAACGTGGTCAAGCATGCGCACGCACAGCACGTGAGCATCACCTTGCGGACGGCGGGGGGTCAGTGCTATTTGGAAATCTGTGATGATGGGGCAGGCTTTAATGCCGCCGGCCCGAGCCGCGGGGGTCTCGGCCTTGCCGGCATAAGAGAGCGCGTGCAAAAAATGGGGGGCCAGGTGGAGATCGCGAGTACGAGCGGCAAGGGGACGACGGTGCGGGTGCAGGTGCCCGCTGGGGATTCTCCCGAGCCCCCCCGAGTTCCTCCGGATTCCGTACATTCCCATACAGAGGTCAAGTAATGACGAATTCGCCAATCCGCGTGCTCATCTGTGATGACCACGCCATCGTGCGCAAAGGCATCCGTGCGCTGCTAGAGACCAAAGGGGATATTCAGGTCATCGGCGAGGCCTCCGATGGGGCCGAAGCGGTCTCTCAAGCCGGTGCACTGTATCCCGACGTCATTCTCATGGACCTGATGATGCCCCAGGTGGATGGCATTCAGGCTACCCAAGAGATTACGGCCAAACAGCCCAAGACGCACGTTCTCGTGCTGACGAGCTTTGCCGGCGATGACAAGGTCTTTCCCGCCATCAAGGCCGGGGCGCTCGGCTACCTCCTGAAAGACTCTGGCCCTGACGACTTGGTTCGGGCTATCCACCAGGTGGCATCCGGTGAACCGTCTCTCGAGCCCTCGATCGCGCGCAAGGTACTGTTCGAGCTCCACCATCCGCCCAAAGCTGCGCCGACGAGCGAACCACTCACCGAGCGTGAGCTCGACGTACTTAAACTCGTCGCCCAGGGGCTGTCGAATCGCGAGATTGCCGACCGTCTGGTGATCACCGAGCGGACCGTGTGCACGCATGTGAGCAATATACTGACCAAGCTTCATCTGGCCAGCCGCACCCAGGCGGCGCTCTTTGCGCTCAAGGAGGGATTGAGTTCGCTCGACGACGTCTCGCTCCTCGGAGAGCAGTAAGTCCTAGTCAAAAACTCGCAGTCCTTATCAGAGAAATCTTTGAACAGATCACCGCTTGGATGGTCTGTTTTATTAGGTCCAGGTTCATGGTTCTGACGATGACGGCAGCATTTTAACCCGTTAAGGTCGATCTCGGGTCAAGGACTGTGACGATTCGATAACGGGCACCCAACTTGACTATACCGCCGGGTTAAGCATAATCAGCGGCGGCAGCTTTCCCAAGATGGATTCATGGCGGAAAGGAAAGCAATGACGGTTGCAGATCTCCGTTCGGCGAAAAAACCAGACCGCGTCTACTATATCGATTGGCTGAGGATTCTTGCGGTGCTCTTGCTTATTCCTTTCCACACCGCAAGAATCTTTGATATCTGGGAACCGTTCTATGCCAAGAATGCCGAGACGAGCGCCGCGCTCAGCTATGGCATTATCGGCTTTATGAACTCGTGGCACATGCCGCTCTTGTTCCTGCTCGCCGGCTCCTCCACCTGGTTCGCGCTCGGTTTTCGCAACGGCGGCCAATACGTTGGGGAGCGTTTCAAACGGCTCGTTATTCCCTTGGTCTTTGGGGTCCTGGTTATCGTCCCACCCCAAGCCTATCTGGCGCGCATGCAAAACCAGAATTATGCGGATTCCTATTGGCAGTTCCTTCCCGACTATTTCCAAGTCCGCGGAGACCTTTCGGGATACACCGGGCTCTTCACCCTCGGCCATCTGTGGTTCGTCTTGTTACTGTTTTTCTTTGCTCTCATCGCGCTGCCGCTCTTTCTCTATCTCAAGGGTGATTCCGGCAGGCAGTTCATCTCACGGCTTGCCTCCTTCTGCGATAGACCGGGGATGATCTTGCTTCTCTTTTTCCCGATCTTGATTTCCCTGGCGCTGCCCGACCTCGGCGGCAAGATTCCGTTTTACTACATCACGTTCTTCATCTACGGTTTCATCTTGATGGCCGACGCGCGGTTCCGGGATATCCTCGAGCGCAACCGGCGGCCCGCGCTCGTCCTCGCGATCGCCACCTCCATCGGCGCGTTGTTGCTTTCCGTGACGGGCTATAACCCGCCGCGCTTTTCGATTGGGGATATTGCGTTCGCGACGCTGCGCACATTCTGCACCTGGTCCTGGCTACTGGCACTCGTCGGGCTCGGACAGCGCTACCTGAACGTGAACCATAGGTGGTTGCCGTACGCAAGCCAAGCAGCTTATCCCTTTTACATTCTCCATCAGACCGTCATCGTCATCATCGGCTATTACGTCGTGCAGTGGAATATCCCGCTCCTGCCCAAATTCCTCATCATCGCAAGCGGCGCACTCGTGGCGACCCTTTTGGTCTACGACCTCCTCGTCCAGCGGACGAATGTTACTCGCTTTCTCTTCGGCATGAAGCCCAGGACGTCCGCCCCGCGCCTTGCCAAGCCGTCCGCGGCCGACTATGCCGCCTGATGATTGGGCTCAAATACCGATGATGGGAATCTCAAGCCCACAGAAGAGGACGGCCGAGATGGGAGTTGGCAAATGGATCAGTTTCATCGGATGAACTTTTGGGATGCTCCAAGAAGCATTTTGACCAACCACCTGACTTGGTTGTGGCTGCTGATTGGATTTCTTTTTTTGCCCTTTGCGGCGTGGCAGACGGTGATCCCGCTCGCGGCGTGGCTCGCGCCCATCTTTCTGCTGCGCTTTTCGCGCCTCTCACGGCGAGCGCTCGTCGCCCTGCCGCTCATCTTCTTGGCTTTTGCCGCCGGCAATACCATTACCTCGCGGGGCTTGGCGTTTAACTTGCTCGGCTTCCTCGGGAACAACTTGCTCAAGGCTCTGCTGTGGACGCTGCCCTATGCCGCCGACCGGCTCATCGGCTCGCGCTTGAAGGGATGGACGCGCCTGCTGGTTTTCCCAATGGCGTTCACGGTGGTGGACTGGATCATGTCGCTGCTGAGGGTCAGTTCCTCCGGTTCCCCCGCCTATTCCCAGTACGACAACCTTGCCCTGATGCAGATCGTCTCGGTCATCGGGATGTGGGGCCTGACGTTTCTGATCATGTGGTGCGCTTCGACCGTGAATGAGCTGTGGGAACACGGCTTTGACTGGCGACCCGTGCGGGGGATGGTGGGAGTCTTTGTGGGCGTGCTGCTCGGCGCTCTCTTGTTCGGCAGCGCGCGGCTCACATTCGCCGCACCGGACGCGACGACCGTTCCGGTCGCGGCCGTCACCGGAGATAGCGCGATCAGCCGGGCCGCCGCCGGTGCCATCGACATGAACTTTGGCCAGTCCACCGACGCGGAGCGGGCCGCGGTCCGGCCTACCTTCGAACGGACCGTCAACTTGATGCTCGCGCGTACGGAAACCGCGCTGCGGGGCGGCGCCAGGATCGTGGGATGGGAGGAGGGTTCAGGAACAGTCCTGGAGGAAGATAAACAACAAACGCTCGACCGCGCGGCCGCACTGGCTAAGCAGTACGGTGCGTACTTGGAGGTCTCATTGGGCGTGCTCACGCGGACCGGGGCGCTCCCCTTTCTCCGGAACCAATCCATCTTGATCGACCCGGTCGGCCGGGTGCTCTGGATCTATGACAAGAGCCATCTCGTCCCTTTTGACGAGGCGTTTTTCACTATCCCTGGGAACGAAGTGCTGCCGGTGGCCGATACACCGTATGGTCGCCTGAGCACGGCCATTTGCTACGATACGTACTTTCCTCCGCTCCTCCGGCAAGCCGGGCAGAATGGGGTGGACATTCTGATCACTCCCGCGAACGATACGCCCATGTATGCCGAGTCGGCGGCCGCGATGGACCGGATGCGCGCCGTCGAGAACGGTGTGGCGCTGGTGCGCCCGACCGGCCACGGCCTCACGATCATCACGGATTCCGAAGGACGCGTTTTGGGGAGCCAGAACTATTTTACCGACAGCAGTGGCATCTTGCTGACCACTGTTCCGGTGCACGGTGTCCGGACGATCTACAGCCGGGTCGGCGACCTCTTCGCCTACCTGTGTGCGGCCGGCCTGATGCTTCTAGCGGGTTGGGTGTTGCTCAGGCGCGGGCGACTCGCGGCGGCCGCCGCGCGGCTTGTTCCCAACAGCCGATAGCTCTCGCTTCGAACGTCGAAGCTTTGACTCGCCCCCCCTCTCGCTCGGTGCGCGCCGGCGGTAGGCCGGACGGGGTGGAGTCATGATAAAGACAGAACGGAAAGGACCGAGGGCGTGAATCATGGCCCTTTTTCTTGAGACCAACAGGCTACTGCTGCGCACCTTCCAGGACTCGGACCTCGAGGCCTTTCTG
>JAMDCU010000081.1 GCA_023489485.1 Chloroflexota bacterium | reverse complement strand
TTCATTTTCTCCTCCGCTGGAGATGATCGAGGCGAACCGAACAACCGACGCGCGGGGCAAGCGGCACAGCCCAGTATATGAAAAACCAAGTACAAGTCAATTGCAAACCCACCGCTGAGTGCAGTTCAGATGGGGGTCAACTCGTCATGGCGAGCGACCGTAGGGAGCGAAGCAATCTCACTCGGGGCACTCCACGGGACGCCGCCGCTTCGCGGCTCCCCGCAAGGACGCTCGTCTGTGTCGATTTGCCCCAAGCTGAACTACGCTCCCCCATCGCTCGTAGAGGCCTGAGCTTACCCTCGCCAGTAGAAAAAGCGGCAGGAGTGTTCCTGCCGCTGGATCTTGCGAAAAGAACGCAGCGAGGTGCGTCGAGCGATTCTCTTTTAGACGAAGAGGGCGGGTTGCAAGCTCTAGAAACTGCCCACGGCGTCGACGGTGTTGTCGAAGCTCCTGAAGAGCTCCAAAAGACCGGCGAGGTCAAAGGCCTTGTGGATGCGGTCCGGCATGTTGGCGAGCCGGAGGTCGCCGCGATTAAAGCGGCGCACCTGCTTGAGCGCGGAGAGGAGGGCGCGCAGGCCTGCACTGCTCATGAAATCCGTCTCGGCCAGATCGACGACAATGTGATACCGCCCTTCCTTGATAATGTTCTGCAAGGCCTGATCAAGCTGAGGCGCCGTACTCGAATCAATGCGCCCCATGACTTGGACGAGATCGACGCGTTTGTATTGCTTGGTCACCACCTTGGCCGCCATAGCCCCCTCCCGGGATTGCGCTCGAGTCTGTCGCATTATAACATAGGAATGGACTCGGGACAAATGAACGATTCATTTGCCAGATTCCTGGTTCGATGCTATAATATCCGCCGTTCTGGCACAATAATTCTATTCCTTTCTGTTCCGTGTCTCGAGCGCAGAGGGCGCGGCGCGAGATGCGGGGCAAACCCGAGGAAAGGAGCCTCCATTGCCCTACGAACTGGTTTACATTGTCCGCCCCACGGTGGAAGAGCAAACGCTGGCCGCGGTGAAGGAACGAGTCGAAAAATTCATCGCCTCCGGCGGCGGTGAAATTACTCGCCGCGACGATTGGGGCAAGCGCCGACTCGCCTACCCCATCCTCAAATTCAACGAGGGGTTCTACACCGTTCTCCAAATGAACTTACCTCCCCCCGCCGTCCGCGAGCTCGAGCGATCCCTGAAACTGACAGAAGACATTCTGCGCTATCTGGTTGTCCGGCTGGATAGCGAATAGTCGTCGCCTACTCGCACCCGGGGCAGGCGCAGCCGTTCTTGGATGAGGATGAGTGTTGCGGGGCCGCCGACCCCCGCCCTCTGCGCGGCGCGACCACGCGCTCCACAGGGACCCCGGTCCGGCTCCATGACCGGAAGGGCGGGACGCGTCGGGTCCCGGGTCGCAGATCTCGCGGGACCTTGGCGGAGCCTCTAGCGAGGAGGAAATGATGAGAGGATTGAACAAGGTTCAGATCATCGGCAATCTCGGGCGTGACCCGGAAATGCGGTATACGCCCAACGGCAAACCTGTGACCTCTTTTACCGTCGCCGTTTCGCGCTCCTGGGTCAAGCCCGAGGGTGAGCGGATGGAAAAGACCGAGTGGTTTAACGTCGTCGCCTGGGAGCGCCTGGCCGAAATCTGTAACCAATATCTGAGCAAGGGCTCGCCGGTTTATGTGGAAGGGCGGCTCGAGACTCGGAGCTGGGAAGCGGAGAACGGACAGAAACACTTTCGTACCGAGATCATCGCGAATGAGGTAATCATTCTAGACCGGCGCGGGCGCGCCGAAGAGGAGTTGGGGGAGGCCGCACTAGCCGAGACCCCGCCGGAAGAGCAACCGCCCGTGTCGGAATCGCATTCATAGGGTTTAATTTTACCTGAGGAGTCGAGCAACCAATGCCTGAAGAAACCAATCATACGCCGCCCCCGGTCGCCCCCGCGGCCCCCGCTCCCGCGGCGCCTGCTCCCGCGGCGTCTGCTCCCGCGGCCACCGCTCCTGCGGCTTCCACGCCAGCGGCGGCCAGCCCGCCGGTCCGTGAAGAGCGGCGGGAGGGGGGACGTCCCAGCGGAGGGCCCCGCGGAGAGCGCCCGCAGCGGCGCGGCCGTTTCGGCGGCCCGCGACCGCCGAAAGTCTGCCCGTTTTGCGCCGCCAAGGTGAAATACATCGACTATAAGCAGAGCGATCAACTGCGCCGCTATCTGACGGATCGCGGCAAGATCAAGGCGCGCCGCAAGGTCGGAACCTGCGCCAAGCACCAGCGCCGGTTGGCGCTCGCGATCAAGCGTGCCCGCCACATCGCGCTCCTGCCCTTCACCGCCGCGCAGGCCCGGGGAGAGTAAAGCGAAGGCAGAAGGATGAAGGATGAAAAAAGGTCTCTCTCATTCTTCCGCCTTCATCCTTCATCCTTGAGGATACTATGCCTAAAGTTGGAAAGCGAGCCCCGGAGGAGACGCGCAAGCAGCAGGTTCGCCGCGCGCGCGAACGGCGGCAGGAACGCTTCTTGTTTATGAGTCTCGGAGCCGTCGTGCTCCTGATCGTGCTGGTCTCCGCCTGGGGTTATTATCAAGAGAATATTGCCAAGCTGAATAATCCGATCGCCGTGGTGAACGGGACGCCGATTACGGTCCGCGCGTATCAGATGCGTCTGCGCTATGACGCCAACTCGATCCTCGGCCAACTGAATTCGATCCAGTCCAATCTCTCTCAACTCGGCAGCGACCCGAGCACTCAATTTCTCAATCAATATTTCCAACAGCAGCAACAGCAACTGGCATCGCAACTCATTTCTCTGCCAACCACCGATCTCGAGAACATGATTGACGACGAATTGGTGCGCCAGGAGGCGGCCAAGGAACATATCACCGTCAGCAGCGACGAGATTGACAAAGCCATCGAGCAGGATTTCGGCTATCAGCGCCCGACCGAAACGCCGACGGCCGGTCCCTCGCCCACCGCGACCGAGACCTCGACGCCGACCCTGACTCCGACCATCACGCCGACCGAGACGCCTTCGCCCACGCCCACCGGCACGATCACCCCGACCACGCCGACCGTCACGCCGACGCAAGGGCCCACCGAGACTCCGGCGCCGACCTCGACGCCGCTGACG
>JAMDCU010000092.1:12312-16400 GCA_023489485.1 Chloroflexota bacterium | reverse complement strand
AAATCGTAAAAGAGCCAGAGCATGAGCGCCACCGGCAGTCCGACGAGAATCCGCGTGAGCCACGGATACGCGCAGCCCCCTGCGGCTTGAAAACAATCGGGCGCAAGCGACATACCCCATCCATCATGCAGAATGGTATACGCGCCCGCGCCCAAGAGTGTCATGAGCGGCATCTTGTCGGAATAAAAGTGCCCGTTGAGCAGCACCTTGTCCTGGGTCGCATCCAGCCACGGCGAGGCGTCAATCGTCCAGGTGCCGCGCTCGACCAGCGACTCGACCGCCGCGATCCGCGAGATGTCGTTCCAGGATTCTGGTTTCGTCTTGGTCAGCGCGGCAAACGCGATGAAAAAGACAATCGCGATCGCTGCTCCGACGAGGCTGATGAGGCGAGAGTATTTGGCCATGTAAGCCGGGCCGTTTTGATCCCCGGTTTAGGACCGGCGCGCCGCTGCCAGCATCCGGTCGATCTCAGGAACCTTGGCCTGCTCCTGCAACCACCACTCCTTGTTCAGCTGGGCATCCAGCTCCTCGACCGTCTTGCCCTGCTGCTCCACCCAGCTATAGTATTTCAGGTTGTGCCATTGGCGGCGCATTTCGACGGTCCCTTCGTGAATCCAGTCCGTCTTTTGGTCGAGGAAGATGTGTGTGCGCGCCGTCGCCTCGGCTGCGTCCATCCTCCCAAAGGTCCGAGTCATGTCTCCCATTACGGAATGATAACGCTCGATGTTGTCCGTGCCGATGGTGACGATCGTGTCCTTTGCGCCCATCCCATAATACTTGGCCGTCTTGATCGCGCCGAGAACATTGGCGACCCCGCTGATGCCGAAAAGCGTCGCCATCTTTTGGACCGACGCCTCGGGTACGCCAAAGCGGTGGACGAGCGTATTCCAGCCCGCCTCCTCCGTGAGGAGCTGCAATCCCTTTTTGCACTCGATATCGTCCAGGCACATGATCGCGTCCTGGTTCATGACGTTGTGAATCCAGGTCACGTGCTTGTCGCCAATCCCCTGAATGTCGTGCACGCCATAGCCGTTGTTGTACAGGGTGGGGCACTGAATCGGCTCGAGGCCGACGATCTTGAGGTCGGGCCACACCTGCTTCAAGCGGTCGCCCGCGGCAATGGTGCCCGCGCTCCCCATCGCGGAGCAATAGGCCGAAATGCTTCCATTGCCCACGCCCTCGGCGGCGAGCACCTTGGCCAATTCGGCAATCGTGTTCCCGGTGACGTGGTAGTGAAAGCGATAGTTGCCCATCTCTTCGAACTGGTTCAGGATGCGCACCTTGGGATTCTGGCGCAGCCGGTGGGTCTCGTCGTAAATCTCCTTGACGTTCGATTCCGAGCCGGGCGTTTTGATGATGCGCGCCCCGTAGGACTCGATTTGCGCAAAGCGTTCCTTGCTCATCCCTTCCGGCAGGACGACGACGCTGTCAAAGCCCATGCGGCAGCCGACCCACGCCCCGCCGATGCCATAGTTGCCCGTCGACGGCCACACGAGCGTGTTCGCCCGCGGGTCCACTTCGCCGCGCAGCTCTTTTTCGACAAGCACCGAATAGGCCGCGCCCACCTTGTGCGCGCCGGTCGGGAAATCCTTCCCGTAGAGGACGACAATGTTCGCGTTCACGCCCGTCAGCTGTTTGGGCATGACGAAATAGTAAATGTGGTTCTGGCCGTCCCGCCAGGTGATATTGAACAAATTAATCGGGTCAAGCGGATCTTTGACCATCATCTCCAGCGCGCGCTGGCGCGTTTGAGGATCGATCTTGTCCGGATGAAGCATTTCCTCGAACGTCGGACCCAGGATGACATTAGGCATACCATTAACCCCCTTGCATACAATTCTTCTCGAAGATTCCCCTACCGCGGCATCGCCTTCTTTACGGCCTCCAGAGTCGGCTCGATCCGCCGTCCCTCTCCTGCCACCTTCATCGCGCTCGGGATATCCTTCAACCCATTCCCCGTAATCAAGCACACCACTGTCTCGTCCGACCCGACCATTCCTCTCCGCACGGCCTTGACCAATCCCGCGTACGCCGCCGCGCCCGCCGGCTCTGCAAAGACGGCCGCCCCGCGCGCCAGCTCACTTATGGCCGCCAGGATTTCGTCATCGCTCACCGTCAGGTAGGCGCCTTTAGTTTCGCGCACCGCGCGCACCGCGCGCGTGCCATCGCGCGGCAGGTCGGCGCCGATCGAGTCCGCGATCGTCTGCGCATGGACGGGCGTAATCTTGTCCGTGCCCGCCTTCCACGCATTATAGCACGCGGCCGACCCTTCCGCCTGAATCCCCATCAGCTTTGGCATCTTGTCAATCCAGCCGAGCGCCGCCAAGTCCCGCAGCCCCTTCCACAGGCCGCTGATGATATTTCCGTCGCCCACCGAGACAAAGATACGGTCCGGCGCCTCCCATTTCTGTAGGGGCGACCGGCTCCGCTGAGGCACGCGGAGTCTTCGACCGGTCGCCCCTACCGAGGCCAATTGCTCGCAAATCTCGAGCGCCGCTGTCTTTTTCCCTTCAACCGTATAGGGATTGTACCCGGTGTTGCGGCAATACCAGCCAAATTCCTTCGAAGCCGCGAGGCACAAATCAAACGCCTGATCATAGCTACCCTTGACGAGCATCACCTGTGATCCAAAGATGAGCAGCTGGGCGACTTTGGCCTGGGGTGCCGTCTCGGGCACAAAGATGATCGCCGGCATGTGCGCCGCGGCCGCCAATCCCGCGAGCGCGGCGCCGGCGTTCCCAGTACTCGCGGTCGTGATCATCTCGACGCCTAGTTCCTGTGCCTTGGCGACGACGACCGCGCTCGCGCGGTCCTTGAACGAGGCCGTGGGGTTTCGCCCGTCATCCTTGAGGTACAGCTTGGAGAGGCCGAGCGACTCGCCCAGCCGCATGGCGCGATAGAGCGGTGTCCACCCTACCTGGAGCGGCGGTGCGGAGCGGCGGGCATCCTTCAGCGGCAGTAAATCGGCGTAACGCCAGATCGAAAAATCACGCGAGGCACCTATCGCGACCGGATTCGTCGCCGCGGCGATTTTCCGGTAATCGTAGATGGTATCGAGGATGCCCTCGTCGCCGTGCTTGGGACAAACGTATGGCACATCTTTCGGGTCATACTCGGCGCCGCATAACGTACATTTCAGATAATATTCCATCCCGTCCCCATTACGTTCCTAGCATCTCTCGCGCTCTCGCCGCGAGCTCCGGGTGGGTCGGCTCCGCCAGCGCCGCGGCACGTGAGAAATCATTGTGGGCCGCCGTATCCTCGTGCATCTGCCGCCGCGCGAGTCCCCGCCAGTAATAAGAGGCGGCGTCGTTCGGCATCCGCGCGATCGCCTGGTCCAGTTCTTGAATTGCCTCGGCCGCCTTGCCGCGATGGTAGAGACACAGCCCCAGCCCATAATGAATGCGAGCGGCCAACGCCGGGTCCCCCTGTGTGCGCGGCAGCGCCTCGCGGAAACTCTTTTCCGCCGCGCCCAACCGCTTGCGCATCAGCTCCAGCTGCCCGATATTGTAGAGCGCCCGCACGTTGGTCGGGTCGCGGCTGAGCGCTGCGCGATAGTCGGCGAGCGCCAAGTCCACTTGACCCTGCGAGGCGAGAAAATTGCCGAGCTCGATCATGGGCTCTGGCGACTTGCCATCGCTCTTGGCCCTGGCCGTCAGCGCACGCAATGGCTCGCGCGCTCCCGCATACAGCCCTACTTCCCAGTGCCGGAGCCACCGGCTCCGGTCGATCATCCACAACGCCGCCACGAGCGCGACGTGAAAGACCAAGAGGGGCGCGCTGACGGAGAGCGTTCGCAGGGAATAGATCGTCGACCAGTCGCTGTCAATTCCGGTGAGCGTGATGAGTGGATAGCCGATGAGGGACCAACCCAGTTGAATGCGCGCAAACGAGAGAATGGTGTATTTGAGCCACGCTTTGCGGGTCAACGGCAGAAACGCGAGCGGCAGGAACCCGTAGAGCACCGAGACGAGATTTCCCGACAGCGCAATCCACCAGTCCTGCAGCGGGGTGAAATTTCCTTGCGGCACGACATAGCCCCAAAAGAGGGCATAGTGGAATCCGCCGTTCAGCCAATCGATGGTCCC
>JAMDCU010000092.1:0-12302 GCA_023489485.1 Chloroflexota bacterium | reverse complement strand
AGTTCGTGAAAGAGGACGCCGATCGGCACGAGGAGAAAAAAGGCAACCTCGCTCGCCAATCGCCGGTCGGCGGCCGTGAGTTCGTCGTCCGTGAACGCTCGCCAATTCTTGACAAGATTGACGAGCGCCCGGACCCCCAGGAACGCATAAAACAGCGAAAGCAGATCAAAGAGTTGCATAGCTACTGCGTGATCCGCGTTCCGGTCTCGCCGAGTAGAGCCCGCTCGATGTTCTCAGGGTTGGTAATGATCGCTTGTTTACCGCCCCCTTCCAGATACCAAATGATCGCCTGGATTTTGGGGCCCATCGAGCCCTTGTGGAAATGGCCTTCCGCCTGGTATTGCTTCGCCTCGGCCAGCGTCATGTGGTCGAGCCATTGTTGATTCGGTTTGTTATAGTTGAGCGCGACCTTTTCCACCGCCGTGGAAATCAGGAACAAGTCCGCGCCCACCGTGCGCGCGAGGATCGAAGCCGCATAGTCCTTGTCGATGACCGCCTCGACCCCGATCAATTCGCCTTCCTGCTCGATGACCGGGATTCCCCCACCCCCCGAGCAGACGACGACGAATCCTGCCTTGATGAGAGCCTGGATCGCATCCCGTTCGATGATCTTTTGGGGCAGCGGCGACGGCACCACGCGCCGCCAGCCCCGGCCCGCGTCCTCGATCACCGACCAATTTTCCTTCTCCCGGTGACTCTGGGCGGTCTCGCGGTCCATAAAGGAACCGATCGGCTTGGAGGGGTTTTGGAAAGCCGGGTCGTTCTTGTCCACGAGCGTTTGGGTGATGACTGTGGCCGCTTGCTTGGGAATGCCGCGCCGGCGAAATTCGTTCCCCAGCGCCATCTGGAACATGTAGCCAATCGCGCCCTGTGTATCCGCGCCGCAATAATCGAGCGGTACGGCGTGCAGTTCGTGAATGGAAAGCTCCGAACGCCGCAGGATGAAGCCAACTTGCGGGCCATTCCCGTGTGTCAAAACCACATCCCAACCATGCTGAATCATCCCCGCGATATGCTTGGACGATTCGACCGTTGCCGCAAATTGGTCGGGGACCGTCTGGTGTTTGGAATCTTTGATAAGTGAGTTGCCGCCTACGGCAACCACGGCGACTTGAGACATGAGTGCTCCTATCTATGACAGGGTGAGCGCCATGACCGCCTTTTGCACGTGCAAGCGGTTCTCGGCCTCATCATATACCACCGACTGGGGCCCGTCGATGACACCATCGGCGACTTCGATGTTGCGATCGGCGGGAAGCGGGTGCATATAGATGGCATCCGGCTTGGCCAGCTTCATCCGCCGTTCGTCCGTAATCCAGGATTTGTACTTGGCAATGATCTCGGCGCCTTGCTTCTCATCGGCCGTGTGGACCAGCGCGCCCCAGGATTTGGCATAGATGACATCCGCATCCTTGAACGCTGCATCCATATCGTCCACGATTTCAAAGCCCACGCCCGCCCGGCGCGCCTCGCTCTGTGCTTGGTCCATGATCTCCGGCATGAGTCGGAATTCCGGGGGATGCGCGAGCACCAGGTCCAGCCCAAAACGCGGCATCTGCAATATGAGGCTTTGCGGCACCGATATTGGCTTTTGATACGAGGCGGCGTACGCCCAGGAGACGACCATCTTCTTCCGGCGCAGGTCGCGGCCCTTTTTCTCCACGATCGTCATGAGGTCGGCGAGGATTTGGAACGGGTGGTAGATGTCGCACTGCATGTTCAGCACGGGGACGCGCGAGTGCTTGGCCACCTCGTTAAGGTACTTGTTGCCGATGCCCCAGTCCACGTGCCGGATGGCGATCCCGTCGAAATATCGACCAAAGATCTCGCCGATTTCCTTGGGGGTATCGCCGTGCGCAATTTGCGTCGTACGCGACTCGATAAACGCCGCGTGCCCGCCGAGCTGCGCCATTCCCGCCTCAAACGAACCGCGCGTCCGCGTGCTCGAAAAGAAAAAGAGCATCGCGAGCACCTTGTCGCGCAGCAAGGGGTGCAATTCGTTCAACGCGCGCCGCCGCTTTAAATCGAACGCGACGTCAAGCACCGTCTCCACTTCGTCCTTTGAAAAATCCAGGTCCCCGATGAGATCGCGACCGCGTAGGTATGTTTGCATTCTGAGCTCCTTACTATTCCATCGCGCCTAGAACGAGTGCCAGCAGCGCCATCCGCATCACCACGCCGTTAAAGGCCTCTTGCCAATAGCGCGAATGCCGCGTAATGTCCACATCCGTCGGAATCTCATCCATGCGCGGGAGCGAGTGCAAGAGAATCGCATCGGATTTCGCCTTGGTCCCGAGCAGCTCCCGCGTGATCTTGTAATTCGCCGGCGTCCCGCCGACCTCCCCCTTGCGCTCGTCACGCGATTTCGTGTAATCGGGCTGCACGACCGGCTCGACGAGGATCACGTCGGCCTTGCCGATCGCCTGCTCCACATGGTCCGCCTCGGAAAAGTTGACATTGTACTGCTTCAGTTCGTCCTTGAATTCCCGCGTCAGCGACATCTCCGGAGGCGCGACAAAGGTGACGGGGCAGTCGAATTGGCTCAGCGCATAGCCCAGCGAGTGCATGGTGCGCATTCGCATGTCGCCGACCGCCAGCCAGGTCAATCCATCAATGCGCCCTTTTTCCTGCAAGACGGTGTACAGATCGGTCAGGATCTGCGTTGGGTGTTCGCCCCAACCGTCCCCGCCGTTGATGACCGGCACCGATGCCCACTTGGCCGCTTCGTGCGGTGCGCCTTGCTGAAAATGACGCATGACGATCACATCGCCGTAAAACTCGAGCATCTTGACCGTGTCTTTGATCGACTCTTGATAAAAATCCCCCGCGCGTGTCATCTTGGCATCCGAGAACCCGGTGACGTGGCCGCCGAGCCGGTGCATCGCCGCTTCGTGTGCGAGGCGGGTGCGCGTGCTCGGTTGATAAAAAGCGGTGACGAGCGTTTTTTCCTTCAGCAGATCGCTGTTGCGCCGGTTCTTGGCGATCGGCTCCAATTCTTTCGCGACCTCAAAGACGTGGAAAAATTCGTTCCGTTCAAAATCCTTCAGCGACAAAATGTCGCGTCCCATAAAACTGCGCATGGCAGTGCCTCCTGTTAAGATGATACCGGGGCGCCGCTCGTCTGACCGATGCGGCGAATGACGTGAAAATGGAAATAGCCGGGGACAAAATAGCTGGTCGAGTAATCGACAATCCGCCCATCTCGCGTGTATAGCTGGGCCTCTAGTTTGTGGAGCGGTTCCCCCTCCTGCAGATTCAATGCGCGAGCGATGGTCTCATCTGCCGCTTGAATCGAGATATCGGTGCGCGAGTGACTGAGCGCTAAATCGCCGCGGTGGATAAACAGATCCAGTACGGAGCCGCGAAAGGTTCGGTCGAGGTCCTCGCGCCGCAACACGCTCGTGGGGACAATGTCCACCAGGTAGGCGATGGCGCGTTCGGCCGGTCGGCGCTCCGTCGGTCGTTCGGTCGTGAGAATGACCCGCGCGATAGAGAGAACGGGTGTGCCGGGGGGTACCTGCAGACATTCGGCTTCGCCGGGCCCGGCGCCCCGCTCTTCGATGGTCGGATTCCCCATCCGGGTTTCCAGTCCAATGCGGCGCGCGAGGGTTTCCAGGCTTTCCAGCTCTTCCAGTCCGGTGTCAATGCGGGGGGTCGGTGCGACAAAGGTCCCAACGCCGTGGCGGCGAATCACAGTTCCGCGCTGCTCAAGTAGGGAGAGCGCTTCGCGGATGGTGGCGCGGCTGACGTCGAAACGTTGGCTCAGCTCGGCCTCGGACGGCAAGGCTCCATTCTCTCGAGTGAGGGTGCCTGACTGGATACCCGAGATGATTTCCTGGACGATCTGGCGAGAGAGAGGGATGTTCTTGATGACCATGCTTTGCAGAAAGGCGTGACTTCAGACGACAGTCGTCTGACAACTCAGATTATACCCACGTACAAAGAACTGTCAAGCACGTGTGATTTCCAATGTAAGAGAGAGATTTCGGGAATTTAAGCGGAAGCCAGAAAAGGTCATTGTTCAACCTCCGCCCATGTTTACTTTTTCAGATGTCATCAGCAGTATGGACCTCCTTTTTAGCAAGTACCCATGCGAGAGGAAGCCCCAGAAGGGACAATACGGCGATCCACCACAACGATGCGTCAATACCATAGCTCGCTGCGACAAAGCCGAGACCGAACACCGCAACTGCCCCGAGTGCATTGCCCACACCCAATGCGATCCCCGAAGCCATCGAGCGGCTCTTCGGGAAAAGGTCCTGTCCGATAAGCATGGTTACCGGTGCGGTGGAAAAGACCGCGATGCCCAGGAATGCCAGGCTCACCCACAGCCAGGGACCCTGCGAAAGCAGGAAGAGGGAAAGAAAGAGAGCTGAGAAGAGGCTCGATCCCACTATTACCGGGTACCGGCCGATCCGGTCGGCGAGCACCCCACCGAAAAAGTTACCAATGACGCCTACCACCAGCATAACGCTGATGAGCGATGCCCCGGCGATCAGCGAGCCGCCCCGGGCATGCCAGAGCAATGGCACGAACGTGACCACCCCGTAGGAAATCATACCGCGCAGCCCCACGAACCCGACGAGGGCCAAAATTGGCCTCCGATTGCTTTCCCAGGCGGTCCGTACCGCCTGGGAGGGTTCAGGCGGCAAGCTGGGGGTAAACTGGGCAAGTACCAACACGGTAAGCGCGCCCGGAATGGCAAATAACCAGAGGCTGTGCAGTCCGAGCCACACGACTAACAGCCCAGCCACACTGGGCCAGAGGCCGCGACCCAATTCGCCGCCGATCAGGAAGAACGACATCGTCAGACCCTCGCGGCTTCCGGTGAGAGCACGGGCAGAAGCGAGTGCCTGTGGATGGAAGGCGGCGCTGCCGAGACCCGCGATGATCAAGAGACCGATCAGCGGCCAGTAGCTCGGCGCCAGGGCGATCAAGCTCGCGCCCAACGCGCTCATCCCAAGCCCGACCAGGACGAAACTCCGCCCTCCCGCACGATCGGCTCTCCAGCCGACCAAGGGTTGGAGGAGCGATCCTATCCCCTGGAGCGACAGAACCAGGCTGCCGACCAGAGCAAGCGGGATGTGCAGCTCTTCCAGCAACACGGGTAACACCGCCGGCAGATAATTGATATAGCCGTCGTTCAGAAAGTGCGCCCAGGTCAGGGCGCTGAGCCCGACCCTGGGGGTGCGAGCAAAGTTGAAGGGGTGTCCCTGCCTTTCCGTTTTATCCTCCTGCAGGACGATATCACGCATGGCCGCCCTGGCAGACACATAGCTCCGCGTCCCTCTTCTTTTGGGCGCGGAGCCACTCCTACCAGCCAACTGTGGATTCTAGACTTGGGCCGGTAGCATTGCATACCACTCTGCGGCCCGCACCACATCGTCCAGCGAAATGTGCTCGTCGGTTGTGTGGACCACGTCCTCTCTGCCCGGCCCGAATCCTATAGAGGGAATGTGAGCTTCCCCCGCCCAGTAGGCGCCATTCGTGGAAAAGTTCCACTTGCCCGTGGTGGTCGCGAGCCCCGCCTCTCTCGATGCGGTGAGGGCAGCCTGGACGAATGGGTGCGACTCGTCGAAGGCCCATGCGGGGAAAACTTGGTCTACCTCGCGGAGACACCCATTGTAACTCGGCCGGTTATAGCGCAGCACCTCCGCCTCAAAATCGCTCGACGGTAAAAGCGCACGCACCTGTTTCAACGCCTCTTCCGCCGTCTCACCAAAGGTCAACCGGCGGTCGAGCACAATCGAGCAGCGGTCTGGAACCGCGTTGAACGACGACTCGCGCGATTCAATGTGCGTCACCACGATCGAGCCGCGACCGAGAAACGGATGGTTCGGCAGCCGCGCGTCCAGTTCCGGAATCGCCCGAATCACCTCTTGCATCTTGTAGACTGCGTTATCGCCCAGCCAGGGGGAAGCCCCGTGTGCGCTCCGCCCTTTCGCCGTCACGCGAAACTCGGCGCGTCCTTTCTGTCCGCGGTAGACCTGCAGGTCCGTCGGCTCGCCGATCACGACCCAATCCGGCCGCACCTTTTCTTCTTCGGCAAACACCCGCGCCGATAGCCCCTCGCACCATTCTTCAATCGAGCCGAAATAATAGGCGGTGATTCCATCCAGCAAGCCCAAATCGTGCGCGATTTTCAATCCATAGATCATCGGCGGCGTCGAGCCCTTTTCGTCCGCCGTCCCGCGCCCATACATCATTCCGTTTTCAATCGCGCCGCTGAACGGCCCATGCTGCCATTCCGCCGAGTCCCCAACTCCCACGGTATCGAGATGGGAATCATAAAGCAGGATGCGCGGCCTCGCGGAATTCTGACTGTAGGGGCGGCCCGAAGCCTGTCCTGAGCCTTGCCGAAGGATGGTCGCCCCCTGCCCGCTTGAGGAAGGACCAATCCGCGCAACAATATCTCCATAAGGTGCGTAATGAATATCCTCAAACCCGAGGGCTCGCAGCTCGCGCTCGACCCGCGCGGCCACCTCGCGGATGTTCCCCTCAAAACTGGGGATCGCGACCAGGTCGCGCAGCAGAGAAACAATCGCGTCGCGCTCTTCCGTGACGCGAGAATGGATGGTCCTGATGATGTCAGGCATCTGACTCGGTCGGCCCATTTACCGGATCTCTTTCCGCCCCGCCCTCATCGCCAGCAAGAGCTTGTCTTGGTCCACCGGCAAACTGTACACTCGCACGCCGGTCGCATTGTAAATCGCATTCGTAATCGCCGGCGTGGTGGGAATCGAAGAGATTTCACCCACCCCTTTCGCCCCGTACGGCCCCGTGCTCGACTCGTCCTCGACGATGCAGGACACAATTTCCGGTGTCTCTTTGATCCCCGGCATCTTGTACTTGGCCAGGCGGTCGGTCCAGATGCGGCCCTTTTCCGCGATATACTCTTCCGTCAGCGCATTCCCGATGCACATGACGATCCCGCCTTCGATCTGACCTTCCAGCGCGAGCGGGTTGATCGCCCGCCCCACATCCGTCGCCGCAATTACCTTGAGGACATGCACCCGCCCGGTGTTCGTATCGACCTCGACGAGCGCGGCTTGGGCCGCATAGCTAAAGGCAAAGTGCATATCGCCGCCCTCTCCCAGATCGCGTGTCTCGGGCGCGGTGTATTCATGCCGGTAGCGCGTCGTTCGTCCTTCTTCTTTCGCCCATTTCACCACATCGGTCAACGGCACTCTCCGGCCGTCGCTTTCGATAAATCCGTCGCGGAAAACCAACTTGTCCGGCGGCGCCTCCAGGCGTTCGCTCGCCGTCTCGGCCAAGAGCTCGCGTATTCCCTTCGCCGCGAACCGTGCGGCGTTGCCCGTCACGAACGTCTGCCGCGAGGCCGTGGTCGGCCCGCCGTCCGGGGTGAGATCGGTGTCACTCAAAAGAACGCGGACCCGCTCGATCGGGAGCCCCAATTCTTCCGCCGCAATCTGGGCAAGCACATTGGGCAGGCCCTGGCCGATCTCGGCCGCGCTCGACCTCACCTCCGCCGAACCGTCGTCATAAACCTCTACCTCTGCGCCGGACTTGTCCGCCGCGCCCCCGCCGAGCCCCGTATTCTTATACGCCGCCGCAACCCCCCAAGCCCTGGAAGTGGGAGATTGGAATTTGGAGATTGGAGGCCGGAGGTCGGGCAGCTCTTCGCTTTCGATTTCCGTTTTTGGATTTCCAACTTCCAGCTTCTCACTTCCAATCTGCAACTTACAATCTCCAATCTCTCTCTCCACCTCCTCAATACACTTGACCAGTCCCGCGCTTTCGCGGACCAGCTGACCCGTGCTCGTCGTCGCCCCCACGCGTAGAGCGTTCATCCGGCGCAACTCGAGCGGGTCCATTTCGAGTTCGTGGGCGAGAATGTCCATGTTCGATTCGACCGCGAACGCGGATTGGGTTACCCCAAAGCCGCGAAAAGCGCCGGCGGGCGGGTTGTTCGTATACATGGCATAGCAGTCGATCTTGACGTTCGGCACCTCATACGGGCCGGCCGCATGGGTCGCGGCGCGCGTCATCACCTTGTCGCCCAATGAGGCGTACGCCCCGCTGTCGCCATAGATCTCGGCCCGTACCGCCGTGAGCCGCCCATCTCTTTTCGCTCCTGTTTTGATGCGGATGACCGTGGCGTGCCGCTTGGGGTGAAAGATCAGGCTCTCGTGCCGCGAGTACAACATCTTGACGGGACGGCCGGTCGCCCGCGCGAGCAAGGCGACGTGAATCTGCGCGGCGATATCTTCCTTGCCGCCGAAACCTCCGCCGATCACCGTCCCGATCACCCGGACCTGCGTTTCGGGGATGCCGAGGCTCGCCGCAATCTGTCTGCGGTCCTCGTACGGAATCTGCGAACCGACGTATACCTCGATCCGGCCGTCCTCGGTCACCCGGCCGATCGAGCACTCGGGCTCGAGGAACGCGTGGTCATAGGTCGGCGTATGGTACTCACGCTCGATCACAATATCCGCTTCAGCCAGGCCGCGGTCTGCGTCTCCCTTGTCGACGTGAATGTGCTTGAGGAGATTGCCGTGGCCGGTGAAATCGTTCACCACGGGTGCGGCGGGTTTCAAGGCGTCGATCGGATTGTCAACCACCGGTAGTTCTTCGTAATCCACTTGGATGAGGTCGAGCGCGCGCTCGGCCGCCTCGCGCGTCTCGGCCGCTACAATCGCGATCGCGTCCCCCATATAGCGAACCTTGTCGTAGCACAGCACCGGCCAGTCGTTGAAGATGAGACCATGGTTCTTGGAGCCGGGGACATTCGCATGTGTCAGTACTGCCCGCACGCCGGTCAGTGCTTTCGCCCGCTCGGTATCTATTCTGACGATGCGGGCGTGGGGATATTTCGCCCGCAGCGTCGCGCCAAAGAGCATGCCGGGAAAAACGTAATCGTCGGCATATTTGGCCGCGCCCGTCACCTTCGCCTCCGCATCCAGTCGCGGGAGCGGCCGGCCCACTGCGGCGAGAGGCGCCTTCGTCTCCGGCAGCTTGGGAGCATAGACGTCCTTGCCGGTTTCAAGTTTCATGGTTCCGGGTTTCAGGCCCGGAACATGGGTCTGACCCGCAACTTGCACCGCCGCGGCTTTCACGGCGTTCATGACGCTGATATACCCCGTGCAGCGGCAGAAATTGTCCTTCAGAGCGGTTTTGATGTCGTCGTCCGTAGGATTGGAATTCTGGTTGAGGAGCGCCTTCGCCGTCATGATTAGACCCGGCGTGCAAAAGCCGCACTGCACCGCGCCCTGCCGGATGAATTCCCGCTGGAGTGGATGGAGGTGTGGCTGATCTGGGGCCGACGCAGAGGAGGCATCCCCTTCACCCTGCCATGTCCCGGCGAGCCCCTCAATCGTCAGGACGCGGGCGCCATCCGCCTTCAATGCAGGGTAGAGGCACGAGTCGACCGGCGTGCCGTTCACGAGAACCGTGCAGGCGCCGCATTCGGCCTCGTCGCACCCTATCTTGGTGCCCGTGAGCCCCAATCGTTCCCGCAAGACAGACGCGAGATATTCGTGCGGTTCAATTTCAACCGCATGATCTTGGCCGTTGACGTTTATATTCAAAAGAGGCATGAGAACCTCGAAATCTATTCGGGTATGGGAGGATGCAGTGCTTCCTGCACGGCATCACCCCACGCTCATACTATTCCCTGTCGCTTTCCGCATTTGCGCAAATGCGCCTGCCTATGTTCGTAGGCGCTCTATCGCCATCCCCAAGGTCTCGCTCAAAAGAGAGGGCAGCAGCTCTAATCGGTATTCCTTTGTGGCCCGATGCGGGCTCGACCGCGGCGCGACCTCGCTCAAGAGCACCTGCGTCGCGTGCTCCAGCACATCTTCGCGCCACTCCTTGCCGCTCAAAAACGCTTCCGTTCTCGACGCTCTAAATGGCACGGGTGCTACCGGCCCCACGCTAATCGCAATCTCTTCTATTCGCACTCCACCATCATTCTCGCTGGAGGGCCCGCGGGGACCTTGCTCCACTGGACCTCGCTGTGGGAGCCCGGTGCCGGCAGTCTTCATCCTTCCGCCTTCCGCCTTCATCCTTCTTCTAGCCTTCACCGCCATCCCCAGGATCGGCAGCGCGACCCCCTGCGGACGCATCACCCGCGCAAACGCGCTCGCCGCGTGCTCACCCGTGGGTCGAAACCGAACGGCCGTGATGATCTCGCGCGTCGCATCGACCGTCGACTCCCCCGGCCCCCTAAACAATTCCCCCAGCGGCCTCCACCCCTTGTCATTGGTCATTTGGGATTTGTCATTCCGCATTGGCTCATTGACCCGCGCTTCCGCATCCAACGCCAAGAGTGCGATCGTCCCATCCGCCGCCGGCAGAGCGTGCGCAACATTCCCGATGAGCGTCGCGACATTGCGAACCTGTGGACCGCCCACGACGGAACACGCTTCCGCGAGCGCGGTGGCACGAGCTTGGATCAGCGGCGAGCCGACAATTTGTGCATGCGTCACTCCGCAGCCGATGATGATATAGCCGTCTTGCTCGACGAGGGCGTCGGCGCCTTCCATGCGCGTAATATCTATGAGCGCGTCCAGGCAGGGACGTTCGCCGGATTCGTAGGCAGCGGACAGGTCGAGGAACAGGTCTGTCCCGCCCGCGACGACGCGGGCACGGCCTTGATAGTGCGCTAACAGTACCAATGCCTCGTCGAGAGTCGTGGGGGAGTGGTAATCCTTCCAGAATCTCACCATAGGTGGGTGTACATTTGCGCGCAAACCAAAAGATTTGCGAACGTGGCAATCGGCACTTTTCGAGCGGGGATGCCCGACGCCGTCGTACCAACCCCGGGTACGCCGACCGATTACCAGAGGATTCAAGCAAAGGCTATTCTAGCACCATTTAAGCGCGGTGCAAACCGGCAAGCGGTAAAAATCAAAGCTGTAATCCCCAGCTCCGGCAGGATCACGAGGGCGCTCGGCAGTCGTTCTTGCCACAGCCGCCCGGCACGCGCGGTTCACGCTATCCGTTTCGCTCCCGCCATCAAGAGCCCCAGGTCGTCCACCGACGTAGTCGGCGGGACGATCCCGACGATTTCTCCTTCATACATAATGGCGACCCGGTCGGCAAGCGCCAGGATCTCGTCCAAATCCTCGCTGATGAGTAGAATCGCCGTTCCCTGCGCTCGCTGCTCCATCAGCCGCCGGTGAATATACTCCGTCGCTCCGATATCGACGCCGCGCGTCGGCTGGGCGGCCACCAACAGCTTGGGCTGGCGGCTCAGCTCACGGGCGAGAATAAGCTTTTGAATGTTTCCACCCGACAAGCTCTTGATCGACGTCGACTGAGAAGGCGTCCGAACGTCGTATTCTCGCACCAGCCGGGCGGTATGTGCGCGAATCTTGCCGAAATCAAGAAAGATGCCGCGCGTCGCGAGCGGCGGCTGAGCGTGCGTTTCGAGGATGGCGTTTTCAGAGACCGTAAAGTCCCGCACCACCCCCATCGTCATCCGTTCTTCCGGGATAAAGGCGACTCCCGCGGCGATCGCCTCGGCGGGCGAGCCATTCGTCACCTCGCGCTCGCCAATCGCAATGCGGCCGCCGGTCACCCGCCGCAGCCCGGCGATCGTCTCCGCCAGTTCGCGCTGGCCGTTGCCGGATACTCCGGCCACGCCCACAATCTCTCCCGCGCAGACCTCGAAGGACACCCCTTTCAGCGCGGGCAGCCCCTTGTCGTCATTCGCGACGAGCCTGTCGATCCGCAAGACGACCGGCGCGGATTCGACGGCCTGTCTCCCCCAGGTGCTCGTCACCTCTCGCCCGACCATGAGGCGCGCCAGCTCCTTTTCACTCGTCTCTCTCGTCGCGACCCGCCCGACCACGCGCCCATCCCGCAAGACGGTGACGCGGTCGCTGATCCGCATGACCTCGTGCAGTTTGTGGCTGATAAAGATCAAGGCGTTCCCGGCCTGGGTCAGACGTCGTAGCGTAACAAAGAGGTCGTCCACTTCTTGCGGGGTGAGGACGGCCGTCGGCTCGTCGAGAATGAGGAGGGCCGCGTTTCGGTACAGCGCCTTCAAGATCTCGACGCGCTGCTGCTGGCCGACGGCCAACTGCCAGACCGGAGACCGCGGGTCTACCTCCAGCCCATAATCCTTGGCCAACTTCCCCAGGCGCTCGCTCACGACGTCCAAATCAAGCAGGAGGCCGCGGGAAGAGGGGAGACCCAGTGCCACATTTTCCGCTACGGTAAAAGCAGACACGAGCTGAAAGTGCTGGTGGATCATCCCGATGCCGTGGCGCAAAGCGTCGGTCGGCGACTTGATCTTGATCGGCTGCCCGTTGATGACTATCTCTCCTTCGTCCGCC
>JAMDCU010000012.1 GCA_023489485.1 Chloroflexota bacterium | reverse complement strand
AGTTGGGTCATCCTTGGTTAACCCCGAAAGATGAGCCGATTCAGCGTCCGGGTGGACCTGGCTACGGTCAGATTATACAACTATTCTGTCCAGGTTACGAATTATCTTGGCAAGCGGCGAGCGTGCGATCCCGGCCATGACCGGGCCGTCGAGATTCGAGACCCACGTGGTGCCGACGCGGGGGCACATCAGGCGTGCTTTCGAGCAAGTAGAGTAGTTTTGGCGTCGCTAACCGCCCTGCAGCTTGCCCGCCAAAAAAACCGCCAATTTTGTCTGCGGAACCACCGTCTGCTCACCGCTCCCCAGGTCGCGAACCGTCGCCTGCTGCTCGGATGCCTCGTCCGGCCCGATGATAACCGCAAACGGAATGGCCTTTGCCGCCGCGTACTTGAGCTGCTTCCCCAGCCCATCCGCCTCCAACGCCAGCTCCGTATTAATGTCCGCCGCGCGCAGCGCGTTCGCTACTCGAACCGATGTCCCGACAAGTTCCTTCCCAAAGATCGTCACAAAGGCTTGCGTGACCGTTCGACCGACGTTTTTCGGGAACATTCCCAGCTCTTCCATCACGTCGATGATGCGCTCAATGCCGAACGAGGTACCGGTGACAGGCAGCGACTGATTGCTAAAGAGCCCGATCAGTTCATCATAGCGGCCGCCGCCGGTCAGCGACCCGATCTTGGGCTCGGTGACCATAGTCTCATAGATCGGCCCCGTATAATAGGCGAGACCTCGGACCATCGAAAAGTCGAACTCGTAATTTGCGCGGGGCACGCTCGAATCCCCAAGGTACTTGGCCAACTCTTCCAGCTCGTTCAGCCCCTCGACCGCGATCGGTATCCCTCCAAGCAATGCTCGCAGCTTGCCAAAATCGTTCGGCGCGATCGCGAGCAACCCTATGATCTTGTCGACGACGTCGGTCGGGATCTGGTTCTGGACCATCTCCGCGCGCACGCCCTCGCGCCCGATCTTGTCGAGCTTGTCGATCGAGCGATACAACCCTCCCAGCATCTCAGCCGGCACGCCGGCATACTGACCGATCCCCGTGAGTATCTTGCGGTTGTTGATCTTGGTCACAAACGCTTGAAAGCCGAGCTGCGACAGCACCGCATAGATCATGGTGACGATCTCGGCGTCGGCGAGCATCGACTTGCTCCCGACAATGTCCGCATCACATTGGTAGAACTCGCGGTAGCGCCCCTTTTGTGGTCGTTCTGCCCGCCAGACTGGCGCGATCTGATACCGCTTGAACGGCTTGACCAGATCCGGGTACATGGCGACGATGCGTGTTAATGGAACCGTGAGATCGTAACGGAGTGAGAGCTCTTCCTTGCCCTCACGATGTTGGGCATCGTAGATCAGCTTTTCGGCGTCCGGGCCGTACTTGCCCATCAGAGTCTCTCGCAATTCGAGGGCAGGGGTCTGGAGTGGCTCAAAGCCAAAGCGTTGAAAGACACTTTCGACTCGACCGATCACATATTGGCGCAGGATCATTTTCTGCGGAAGAATATCGCGCATCCCACGCGGCACTCGGGGCTGAATTTTGGGTGCCATAGGTGCCTCCCGGCTGGTTCTAGTTTCCGAAACAACAAAAATGGCGTGGAATCTGTCCACGCCAGAGCAAGTTAGTAATCCAATCGCAGCTAACGATACAACTCCCCGGCGCGGCTCATCGACACATCATGGTGACGCGCTTGATGGACCCGAGCCAGACGAATTTCCTGTATCATAGTGCCTCCCATTATAACATACTTTCACTCACACGCAAGGCGAGATTCGCCAAATCCAATTCCAGATCTTATATCCGAAATCCTAAATCTTTAATCTGTCAAGAGATGTATCCCAAATCTTGCAGCCGCGCGATCACCTCCGCTTCTTCTTCGGCCGTATAGCCGTCGCTTGATGTAGCACGGCCTTCCGCAGACCCCCCGAATTCGACCGCGCGAGCGTCTGTCATGATTTCGCTCAGGACGCGGCCGTCCATATCCGGCGGAACGGGCAGGCCGAGCAGATGGAGGATGGTCGGCGCGAGGTCAATCAAACGTGCGCCGTCGATCACGCCCGCCGGCCGGATGCCCGCGCCGCTCGCGAGCACCATCCCGTTCATGCGATGACTGGAAGATACGCCGTAAGACGGTTCGAGCACCTTATTCGACCCAAATTCAAAGTCGCCAAAGGCGATTGTCTCCAGACCCTTGGGCAGGAACAGAATATCCGGCGCCTCGGCGAGGTGTGCGCCATGATAGATCTCTTCCTTTTTCCAGATTTGCTCGACGAGCGGCGAGCCATCCGGGAGTGTCAGCCGCTTGAGTGCGGCAATGACCTCGTCGCGCGTGCGTTCATACTCGGCGCCGGGCTCGACGATGCCTTGCGGCTCTCGCCCGCGGAGGTTGATGTGCACCTCGCCGATGTAGCCGATCGAGTAAGCCCGAGTGCGTGTCCAGTCGACGTCCCCGAAAGAAAGGAAAAAGCGTTTCAAGAGCCCGCGTCCGCCGCGCCGCTTGTCGAGCGTGCGTCTCAGTTTTCCGAGCCCCAAGGTGAGGAGTATCCCATAAACGCGACGCGGGGTGATCCCCGCGGAAAAGGCAAACCGTTTTACGCGCGTTGAGGGGGATGGCTTGAACGTGAGGAGACCGAGTTGCGCGAGATAGTTGTTCACGTATAAAAAGTTGCGGACCGGACCGTGGCCGTGATCGCTCATCAACATGACGGTCGTCTCGTCGTCCAGGTGGCTCATCAGTCGAGCGATTAAACCGTCAATGTGCTTGTAGATTGAGAGAATGCCGTCGCCCAGTTTTGCCGCCTCGGACGAATCGTGCTGGTGATGGCTGGGGTCGAAGCATGACCACAGCCCGTGCGAGACCGTGTCCGTTTCCGGGAAGACGAGCATGCCGAAATCCCAAGGATATTTCTGCATCAGGTACTCGGCCGCCTTTGTCCTTTGGTCGGCGGAATACGTGAGGGCGTTCAGAAAAACATCCCCGCGGCCTTTGGAATACACCTCGTCCGAATAAATGACATAGTCGCCGACATGCTCGCGCAGCTCTACTGCGAGTTCGGGAGGGTAAGTGTATTCGATCGCGCCGCGGGGGGTGAGCATTCCGGTGACGAGGAGACCCGGGGTGGGCTGTGGGGGCCAGGTCACCGGTACGTTCATCACGATGACCCGTTTGCCCGCTTCGCCGATGAGGTCCCACACGGATTTACCATCCCGGTCGAGCGCGGAAACAGGCGCAAGGTCGTAGGAACCGTTCCTGCGCTGCATAAAGTCAAAGAGGCCGTGTGCGGCGGGGTTCTTGCCCGTCATGAAAGAAGACCAAGCCGAGGCGGTGACCGGAGGGACCGTCGAGGTGAGATTTCCCCACGCGCCCGAGTCCATCATCTTGCGAAAAGTCGGCAGTTTACCCTGTTCCGCCCAGGGGCGAATCAGATCAAAGGTCCCGCCGTCCAGCCCGATAACAAAGACGCGTCGCATTAGGAAAACGTATAGACCGGCACGGGAATGGTGGACGTAGGTAGTTGGTGACCTGCAACGATGCGGTCCATCTCAGGGAGCAAGTCTGGAGCAAAATAGACCTCGCCGCACTGCTGGCAGACTTCAGCAGGCACGCCTTCGAGAACATAAATTCGCCCGCCCCAGGGATGCACGTGCCGAATGCGTTTTTCGAGGACCGTGCCTTTGCAGTAATAGCAAGATTTCACTTGCCGCGCTCCTTCCGTTTCCTCAAGTCAATCCGTTCGTCCGGGTTCGGCCGCTAGAGGTGACAAGAACTAACATGTCGGGATGCGAAATGCCGCAGACTAGATGAATTGGCCGCGCGTCCTTGGTAAACCCCAGAACGAGGCAGCTCGCCCGACGCGGATCACTTGGATAATCCTCGACGAGTTCCAGGTTATCGGAAAGGAGCGCCTCTTGGAGTTCTTGCTGCACAATCTGATCCGCCTCACGTTCAGTTTCTGCGTGGCTGCTCAGCCGATATTGTCTGGATTCAGCTCGTATAAACTCCGTTTTACAGCGCCCTGACAATATCGCCGGTATAGATCGCGTTCGGCTTGGCCTCGCAGCCCGCCCAGCAGCCCGGGCACTGCCGCACGATCTCACGCTGCGGCTTGATCGCGTCGCCGAACCAAATTTCGGACAGGCTCTGATTTCGCAAGTTTCCGACCACCGTCGGATAGTAGATGCAGGTCATCACGTCGCCGTTCGGCATGAGACGCAGGTGATTGTGCAGTTCGACACACCGGGGTTTGGGAGATTCGACATTTTTCAAGAGCCGGTTCTTGAGCCCGCGTATATAGTAACGTTGGACGAGCCACTCGGGGATATCCCTGATGCCGTCCCGGCTTTCCAGTTGCTGGAAGATCGTGCTCAGTTGTTCCGACGTGAAAGCGCTCATGGAGACGGCTTTCATGTCCGGAATGTCTTTTTCCTTCGCGGTGTTGAGGCGGTACAGCGTATAGTGATCGGTCGCGATCGCATAGTGAACGCTCACTCCAAGCTTGTCCATTTCTCTGCGCAGCGGCTCGATGTGGTCCCAATTGCGGTCAGTAATCGTCTGGTTCACCCCCACATAAAAGCCGTATTGGCTCCTCAGCTCGACGAGCGCCCGCAGGGTCCGCATTGCCTTGTCGTATAGCCCCTTGGCCCCGCGGATCTCGTCGTGGCGTTCGCCCACCGCATCGATCGAGAGCTTGATATGCAGCCGGCGCGACCCAACCGTCCGGACATAGTCGAGAATCCGGTCGGTCATTATGCCCGCGGTCGTGACGTGGATGACGGTCGGGGCGGTCTCTTCGAGGATGATGCGCGTGATTTCGGTGAGGTCACGGTGGAGGAACGGCTCGCCCCCCGTGATTCGGAGGGAATCGAGATGAGGGATTTGCTTGAATACCTTCCGGATATCCTCGAGCGACATCTCGTCGTGGTCTTGTTTTTTCCAAACGTCGCACATAAAGCAGCGGAGGTTGCACCGCCAGGTGATAATGAACGTGCACATGTTCGGCAGCTCGATGCGGCCGGTCTTGTTGTTGACGATTGCCTTGGCGATGTTTACATAGGTGCCGAGTGCCATGCATTGCCTTTCGGTGGACGACTCTACTCGTACTGTTCGCGGCGGATGGCGCTCACCTGATCGGCGAGGATGCCGAACATGAAGACGATCACGCTGGAGACAAGGAGGATGACCGCTCCGGAGGGAATATGAATGATGGAGGTTACCGGATTCGTCTCAAACGAATGGTAGGCGACGGAGCCGATCCAATACGCGGCCCCGATGAGAAAAAGACAAACGCTCGCAGGCAAAAATACCTTGAGCGGGTCGAAGAGAGCGATGATGCGGATGATGAGCATGATCGTGCTCAAGCCGTGGGGGACTGGGTTGACGGTACTTGTTCCCACTCGCGGGCGCGTGGTGATCGGGACGTACGCGACATTATAGCCCTCTTTGAACATCGCCAGGGTGAGCGTCGTGGTGAAGGAAAAGCCGTTTGGCAGAATATGCAGAAAGCGCATGGCGATATCGCGCCGAAAGATCCGCAGCCCCGAGTTGAGGTCGGGGATTTGCGTCTCGGCCAAATAGTTGGCGACCTTCGTCAGGATCCATTTACCGGGACGTCGCACGAGCGGCGCATCCGACCCCTTGGCCCGCGCTCCCACCACCATGTCGTTGTCGCCAAAAGCGTCGAGGAGGGGCTGAATCTGGGTCCCGCTGTGCTGCCCGTCCCCGTCCATCATTACGATGATATCGCCCGCGGCCGCGCGGATGCCAGTCTTGAGCGCGGCGCCGTAGCCCTTGTTGTGTAGGTGCTTGATCACCCGCACCCCAGCCTGTTTCGCAATCTCCGCGGTGCGGTCGGTCGAAGCATCGTCGACGACGATGACTTCTCCACGGTCGCACCAATCTCTCAGCCCGTTGAGCACGTCGCCGATGCTTTCCTGCTCGTTAAAGGCTGGAACGATAATGGAGATACTGGAAGGTCTAGTCACCTGTCACTTGTCCGAGAACGTACCGATGGTGCGCCCAGATGGCCTTGATTTGCCAGGGCAAGGGGGCGTGTTCGAGGAACGTGTAGCGGTCAATGCGTGCCTTGAGTTCGGGCCGGCGTCCCAGGTAATAGTCCATCGTGCTCCAATTCCACGCCTTGCCCGTGAATTGCGCGTCCAGTTTTTTCGACTGGATGCCCAGACGCTTCAAGACCTGTGCTGCGGGCATGACGGTGTCGGGCCAGGGGGGCACATCCAGCACCCCTTCTTCAAGGAAACGGACGCCAAAAGACCGGAGGGCCTTTTTGATGCGCTGAATGTCCGCCCATCCTTCGTCCACGTAGTTAACAAAGTCGCGTTCGAGGAGATGCTTGCGCATCCAATAACCTACCTGAACGCGGTTGGGCATCGCGATAAAGATCAATTGACGTGAAGTGCGGACCAGTTCTTTGAGGAGCGTGGACGGGTCGCCCAAATACCACAGCGCTGCCCAGTTCCAGGTCAGATCGAACGAATGATCGGGAAAAGGGAGCTGGTGCAGGTCAGACTGGCACACGAAGCGTGCCTGTAAACCCAACTCTCCCCAGATGCGCTCTATCGCCGAGAGGCGATCCGCATTCTCGTCCACGAGCGTCACAGCTGCCCCGCGCTGAGCAAGGTGCACGCTGTTGATCCCGCTTACCCCCGCCATACCAAAGATGGGGGCTTCAAGAACCGTGCGGGTCTGAAATCGGTTAACAAGCCGATCGAGATAATCGTTCAGGACAAACCGCTCATAGACGAGTCCCAGACCCTCGTTGTAGTCGGTCAGGTACTTGTTCCATCCGTTCGGGGGCTGGCGGCTTGCCTTCCCTTGTTTCATCGGCAAGAGATATTACACGAATTCATCGCTTTTGTCGAATTCTCGAAATCTATGGCGCGATTCTTATGGCCGCAACCGAAACGAGCTCGCCAGGTTGGCTGCTTGGACCTACGCCGACCGCGAGAAGGGCGCTCCCTGATGGCAGATCCATCGGCAAGTCGACATCGTAATAGGCTTTGAGTAATTCTCCGCGTTGCCATGTCTCGGTTGGGTAAAAACCGATCGGCACCTTGTCCCATTGCTGCAGCCGTCTGCCGTGCGAGTCCAGGAGGACAATTGCCAGCATCTCGTTGGGACCGAGGTTCTGCCGCACGGACCACAACAGGTAAAAGGTTAGTTTGGTTCCTGGCTGGAGAGTGCCATCCAGGCCCCCATAGCCCCAAATGGCCAACTGCGGTCCGGCGTCGATATCAACTTTATGTTGCACAAAGACGCTCTCGCGGTCGAGATTTGTTGCCGGGAGTATGATGACCGAGCCCAGACGAACCGGCGCAGAGAGGAGGTTCTTGGTCCCCGCTTCAAGCAGCGTCATGCTCGTCGAGTACTTTCCGGGCGGAGAGCCAGCAGGAATGAGCAAGTTGTGGACGTCGCTCACGTACTCTTCCGGTGTCCACCTGGAAGGAGCGTACAGTCCGCGCACAGGAGGTTCGTCCGTCTGTGCGATCAGGCGGTCTTCTGGATCGTATAGTTGAAGCCGAACCAGGAAATCGTCCGTGCGAGCTGCCGTGAACCAGGTAAGCGTCACGCGCACGGTCCGGTTCGGTGCAACGCTGGCCGTCTTGCCTGGACGGTAGGGTTCGAGCGCGGGCGAGAGTTCATCGTCGGCGAGCTTTAGCGAAGGGGTCAGGGAGAGCATGCTCTGTGTCCCCACAGCACTCGCCGGCTGTGCCTCGGGTTTATCCCGCACTTGAAGCAATGGCCCGACCTGGCCGTAGCGATACGAACCGTTCGGTAATGCGATGCCGGGTGACAGAAAAAGGGCGCGTCCCTCGGCGAGCGCCGTGTGTGCCGCTTCTGTCTGGGGTGCGGGATCATAGAGCGTCCCGACGAATTCCAGATCGGGTCTACGATTCTCCACTCGCTGCATATAGCGCATGGCATTCAATTGAGGCCAGTTGCCGACGAGGACCGACCGTTGGGGAAGTGGCAGCGAAAAGATCTCGTCCCATTGTTTGTAAACCCGATCGTAAGAGCTCCAGTCGGCGGTCCGATAGCGATCGCCAAAGGGGAGAGCAAGAAACAGAACCAGGACTATTGCTAGACCCGACTGGGAGATCAGCTCGAGTCTCTTTGCTCTTTTGGAGCCTACCGGACGACTCATCTCGATGGCCGATCTTTCGTCGAGAGGCTCCCCCTCGATTGCCTCCTCACCCTGCCCGCTCGCCCGCTCATGCGGGGGAGCGGGCAGGGAGGAGATTACAGGGAGTGGTGACGAAGCGGTTACTACCCCCCGTACCCCATCTGCTTCCCTCCCCACCTCGCGGGGAGGGGACAAGGGAGGGGCAGAAGCGAGTTTCACGATAAAGACTGGAACCAGAAATGACTCGATCCAATTCTCAACACTTGCCGCGCCTGCGGCAAACCAAAAGACGAGGAAGAAGAACGGGAGGACGAGATAACGGTCCGGCTCGCCCCCATAGACCGTGCCCCAAATGGCGAAAATCAGTGTGCAGACGGCGAGGAAGAGAGGAACCGCCGAGCCCTGCAGGACCGTCTGCCAGCGGTTCCGGCCGGGCCATACACTTGCGAGGCCGGCCAGGATGAGCAAGACTCCTAGATAGCCGAAGGAAGAAAAGAGATATTGCAGGACGGACGCGATCCCCTGGGCCAGGTCGGGCAGAGTCGTTCGCATAAAGCTCTCGGCGCTCCCGCCGGTCACTTCGCCGATAAAGCCCTCCAGCGTATTGTTGTACCAAGGGGTCGCGCCGCCGCGGAGCGGAATATAGAGATAGAGCAAGAGAGGCAGCAGGAAGGCACCCGCAGCCACTCCAAGCTCTCGCCCACGGCGAAGGATGTCCGGATCAGTGAGGAGGACGAGCAGAATAATCGCGGGGGCGAGAACAATGGTAGAACTGTGGTGAGCCAGCCCGAGGCCAAAAACGAACGCGACCGGTACCAGGCTCGTCTTGCCGTTACGCCGTCGCGTGTGCCACCCAAGCGCCGTGTAGATAAGAGCCGCCACTAAGAGGAGATGGAGCGGCCCAACCGAGGCTACCCCTGATTGTCGCCAGACTGCGGGATTCGTAGCGAAAAGGGCCGCCGCCGCGGCCGATGCGATCGGGCGGTTGGTCAATTTCAAAGCCACCAGATACACAAGACCGGCGGCGAGCGCGCCGATCACCGCGGACAGAATGTTCATCCGGTACGCGATGTTGCCGTAGGCAAAAACGGTGACAAAGAGCTTGCCCAGGAGGAGGTAAAGGGGATAGCCGGTGGCGTGGGCGACGCTCAGGGTATAGGCGGCGTGCTGGAACTCTTCGCTGTCAAAGACGCCGCCGAGAGTCGGCCCAGCGGTTCGTATATACAGCACGGCGGTCAGCGCGGTGATTGCCGCGCTGACCAACCCATTGCTATGAGACCCCGCCCACAGCCGTACCCTGTGTCGTCTGCTCATTCTCATGAGAGATGCTGAAAATACAAGTCCTTGGCAAAAGCCTCGCGCGGCTGACCGAGTGCCTCTCTCGGCTCATTGACAGGACCTAGGCTGTCGAGTGGGTGCCTTCCCCATCCTTTGAAAACGTGAGCACCAAATACTCCCCTTCGAATTTGGCTTTCTTGACCTCTAGCGTAGCAAGAGCCCTCGGCAGAATGACATTGTGCCTAAAGTTACCGATACTGAGCGCGAGCTCGTCCCCGTCCCGTGCGATGTTGACATCCTTCTTCCCGACAAAGGGCAAACGCAGCCGAAGGAGATAGGCATCCTCTACCTTTTCTATGGACTGGGGCTGTTCAGTGTAAAAGACCTTGGCCGGATCCTGATCGCCATAGACGGCTTGCGACATTTTCCGGAGCATCTCAGCCCCCACCACTTCTTGTTCCATGAGTGGGACCCTCAGGATGGGAAGCGGTGCAAAAGCTTCTTCGACCAAATGACCGTAGCGCTCCTGCGAGCCTTTCCAAGCCGTGAAATAACGATCCTCTACCGACGCCGGAATGATCCGGTTGGAGATGATCAGGTCTGTCGAGTAGCCGTAGAGATTGAGGTAGGTAAAGGTTCGTTGCGCCTCCTTGATGACCATCTTCTCCGGGTTCAGAACCAGACGCACAGAGGACACCTCCGGATTCGCCAAGAGTGCGTGCATGCGATCGAGCTGCAGGATCAAGTCCTGGACGGAGGCAAAAACCTTGTCGTCGGGAATCGGCAGGTCTGTGATACTCCTCAGCAGGGGCCCTGCAAGCTTGATGGCTTGGCGCTCGACTGGAAAGATGTGCGCCAGGTACCACTTGGCGACCTCAGGAAGCGAGAGAAAGCGGAGGGTTTCGCCCGTCGGCGCGGCGTCGATGATGATGACGTCATATTCTTGGCTGTCGTGCAAATAGACGATCTGGAGCAAACTAGCCAACTCGTCCATGCCCGGCAGCACGCTTGCCTCGTCGGCAATAAGATCGTTGATGCCGCGCCACGCGAGTACGGAGGATAGCCAGTCCTGCACGGTCCCCCAGTATTTTTCCATTTGATGAAGGACGTCAATTTCCTGTCCTTTCAAGCGAGGCGCGATCTCCATCGGTTCACTGCCGATATGGACGTCGAACGAATCGGCCAGAGAGTGGGCCGCGTCCGTGCTAACGACCACGGTGCGATAGCCCAAGTCGGCGCAGCGGAGCGCGGTCGCGGCGGCGATACTCGTTTTGCCCACGCCCCCCTTACCTGTGTATAGCAAAATACGCATTTACAATCTCCTGATTAAAAGCATCACGCTGACATTATAGCCTGCATGCTAGAGATGTCAACGACGAGGTCGATTATAGCATACAATCGGCCTCGGCGAGCAGACAAAGAAAAATCGCCCAGTGCTTGTCGCGCTAGCAAATCCGAGTATAATGGCAAATACTGAACTCGATGCCGTGACAGTCGCAGCTCGATTGATACTAGCCGTCAAGCTGCTCTTTATGCCGCACGGCGACGCGCGCTACGAATCGCTCATCAGACTTTATTGATTGACTGGGAGGAGTTGAATGGGACAGAATCTCGTCCGGAAGATAATTGGAGAACACCTCATCACGGGCAAGATGAATCCGGGCGAAGAGATTGCGATCCGCATCGATCAAACATTGACGCAGGATGCCACCGGCACGATGGCGTATTTGCAGTTCGAAGCCATGAACATTCCGCGCGTCAAGACCAAGCTTTCTGTCTCATACGTGGATCACAACATGCTGCAAACCGGCTTTGAGAACGCCGACGATCATCGCTTTCTACAAAGCTTTGCGGCCAAATACGGTATTTACTTTTCGCGTCCGGGGAACGGCATTTGCCACCAGGTGCATCTGGAGCGGTTCAGTTCGCCGGGGATGACTCTGCTCGGCAGTGACTCACATACGCCGACGAGTGGCGGCGCAGGCATGTTGGCGATTGGGGCCGGCGGTCTGGACGTCGCCGTTGCGATGGGCGGTGGGCCTTTCTACTTGACGATGCCCAGGATCGTGGGCGTCCACCTCAAGGGTCATCTGCAGCCCTGGGTGACATCCAAGGACATCATTCTGGAGATGCTTAGGCGGCTGACGGTAAAGGGCGGCGTTGGCAAGATCTTTGAGTATTTCGGCGAAGGCGTGGCCGATCTGGAGGTACCGGCGCGGGGCACGGTGACGAATATGGGTGCTGAGTTGGGTGCGACTACGTCCATCTTCCCCAGTGACGAAAACACGAAAAGGTATTTCCGGGCCCAGGGTCGGGAGGGCATGTGGCGCGAGATCGGCCGTGATTCGGACGCGGCCTATGACGAATTGATCGAGATTGATCTCAGCACGCTCGAGCCCCTTATCGCTAAACCGTCCAGCCCGGATAACGTCGTCCCCGTTCGAGAAGTCGAAGGCACTCCTGTTGCGCAGGTCTGCATTGGATCGTGTACCAATTCCTCCTTCATGGACTTGATGGTCGCAGCGAATGTCTTGCGCGGCAAAACGGTCATGCCCGACGTCTCGCTCACCTTGACTCCCGGCTCCAAGCAGGTCTACACCATGATCGCGCGGGACGGCGCCTTGGGAGACATGATCGCCGCTGGCGCGCGCATCCTCGAGTCCGCCTGCGGTCCTTGCATTGGCATGGGCCAGGCGCCCGCGACCGGGGCGGCTAGCCTCCGTTCCTTCAATCGCAATTTCGAAGGGCGGAGCGGTACGCCCGGCGATCAAGTCTACTTGGCGAGCCCCGAGGTCTGTGCTGCCTCGGCGCTAACGGGAGTGATCACGGATCCGCGCAAGCTCGGTGCGTATCCCGGTGTGAATCTGCCCGAAAGATACGTCATCGACGACAATATGCTTCTCGCACCTTCTGCGCAGCCAGATCAGGTGAAGGTTTTGCGCGGGCCCAATATCAAGCCGCTCCCTCTGGCACAGCCGGTCCCGGAAACTTTGCGCGGAGAAGTGTTGCTCAAGTTGGGGGACAATATCACGACTGATCACATCATGCCCGCCGGCGCTCAAGTGCTTCCTTTGCGGTCCAACGTACCCGCTCTCAGCGAGCATGTGTTCGCCCGGGTCGATCCCGGATTCCCGAAACGCGCCAAGGAAAAGGGCGGAGGCTTTGTGGTCGGGGGCGAAAACTACGGCCAGGGTTCCTCGCGTGAGCATGCCGCGCTCGCGCCGATGTATCTTGGCTTGAGAGGAGTGATCGCGAAATCCATCGCCCGTATCCATTATGCCAATCTGATCAATTTTGGCATCGTTCCGTTCACGTTTGTGGACAAGGCGGACTATGACGGCATCGCCCAAGGCGACGTCCTGGAAATCTGCGATCTTTATTCCCAGGTTCAACAGGGGAATCGAATCAAAATCCGAAATGTAACCAAGGGGAATGAATTCCAGGTGCAGCACACAATGAGCCCGCGCCAAGTCAAGATTGTGCTAGCGGGTGGATTGCTCAACGAGATAAAGCAAGCCGCAGGACTCGGCACTTAGCGTCTTTTCCCACCCAAACCACAAGCCAAGAAACATGCTGCCTGTCCTACTGTGCCTCATCCTATTTCAACGTGTAAAGTGAGAGGCTGCGGGTTGACTGCACCCCACGCCTACTCTAAGAATCCTGGGCTGCCTTGGCGGGTGGAGGCGGCTCGTTTTCTTGTTGATCCTCAGGAACGCTCCTTATTTCCTCCGCCAACTTGATCAGTTCCTGCGTCTGCTTTTCGATAAAGTGTATCTCATTCATGACCCGCGGAGAAAAAGGGCGCTCTTTCAAACTCTGCACCCGGTGCAAGATCTCGGCGAGCGGGCCGCTTAACGCGTCTACGGCCGACATTGCACGTGCGACCAAGATCTCTCTTCTCTCCGCGTCTGCGATCCTTTGCTGCGCTCCTGCAAGCTTGACAAGAGCTTCCTCGGCCTGCCGCAAGAGTTGAGCGCGTTCCAGCGCTGCGCAGACGAGCTCTGCGAGGGTTCCCGCGAGTGCGCTCTCTCCGTCTGAGAACTTGCGGTTGGCGTCTGAATCTGCGCAAATAATGGCTCCGAAAACTCGGCTGGGCGTCACCAAGGGGACGACCAGCGCTACCCCCGGGAAATCACTCGTGGGCAAGTCTTTCCCGCCTAGAGTGACGGCCTTCCTGTTCTGCACCGCCTGCCCGATGGGGCTGTTCTTGGCAGGTATGTGGAGCTTGGCAATCTCCGCGGTCGTCATAGAAGAACTTGCCGTGCCGTCCAAGGTGGCGTTGTCGGAGCTGAGAAGAAGAATATAACTCAAGTCTGCCCGAAGAAAGTCGCATGCCGTTCGAACGACTTGGTCGAGGATAGTCTTGGCGGTGGTCGAGATCACGCCTTTGATGAGCTGAGACAATGCCGCCAATCGCTGCTCTTGCTTTCTCGTCCTTGTCTCAAGTTCCTGCACATGCGCAAAAACGGCTTCTATCGATTCCGCGCCCTCGACCGACGGCTGACCGATGGCCGCGGCAAAGCGCTGCTCCGAAAGCCGCAGTTGCTCGAGGCGGCGATTCGACTCATAGACCAGATTTGCATTTTCTAGGGCGAGCGCGGCTTGATCCGTCAAGAGGGAAACGAATTGAATCTCCTCTTCGGCGAATGCCCTTTGCTCTTTGACGTCGGCGCAGACGAGCAACCCTCGCACTTGATCGTGCGCTACCAGCGGCGTGATCAGGAACGCTTTTGATCCAAACTCATGCGGCAGCAGCGTGCGCTGGGGGCGGCCGGCAGCCGGCAGAGATCGGTCGATGTTGCACACCGCGACGGCTGCCCGGTTTTCGACGATACACTTGATCGCGGCATTGCTCTCGACTTGAAGCGGCAGCTTCCTCAGGGTCTCTCGGCCCAGATTAGAACTCGACTCGCAATGAAACTTGCGTGTCTCCGGATCATACACGTAGAGCGCGGAATCGTCCACGCCGGTGAGCTCCGCGGCCCGCAGCACGACTTCGTCGAAAAGCGATTCGGCATTGATGCTCGACCGAAGTGCCTGCGACGCCGCGACGAGCGAATCGAGAAAGCGCTTGTTCGGGGCGGGCCCACTTTCCGGCTCTCCGGACGGCTCCTGTTCTGCCAATTGAGGCTTGCCCCGGCCGATGCCTTTGGGACTCGGTTTGTCGGCTCGCTCTACAATGGTTCGCTGGGCCCGGTCGGGTTTGCCTGAAACCACATCGATATGTCGCCCCTCCGGGTCCTTTGATTCGACCTCTTCGCTTCGCCGTCCGTCAGGTCGCTCTTCTGTCACGTCCTGGACGGGCGTGGTTGTTGTCCTTTCAGTACGTTTCGAGAGAGGCGAGCGCAGTATCGGTCCGTGCACCTCCTGCTCGGGCGATGGGAGAGGCACCGAATTCGGTTTTTCTTTCCCCGCCTCCTCACCCGCTGGGATGGACGCTGCACTTGTCGACGAAGAAAGATATCGCCTGACCTCCTGGAGCACTCGCTGCCCGTCGTCCGCCCGTGAAAGAATCGCCTGCGCTCCAAGCGCCTCGGCGAAATCACGGTCGTCTTGAGAGACATGCGTCTCCGTGACGAACAGGAAAGGAATGGATTGCCATTCGGGATGGCGCTTGATTTCCCGGAGAAACGCAAAGCCGTTCATCTGCGGCATGAGGATGTCGGACAAAATCAAATCCGGGGTGGCCTCTCCGGTCTCCGCCAGTGCCTGCACGGCGCTTGAGTAAGCCAGGACTGTGTGCCCGGCGGCCTCCAAAGTTGTTCTCCAATAGGTTCTTTGAATCGAATCGTCGTCTACAACCAGTATTCTTGCCATATGTGTTCCAGTTTGCCGTCCCAGCCCACCGTCGTCGCTTTGCTGACAATCGGCCGCCGTCAGGCGGCCAGTCCGTCTCTCGCCAGCACGCGCACGAGCGCGTCTACAATGACGGGATCGAATTGAGTCCCGCCGTTCTGAATAATCTCTTCGATGGCACGGTCCACTGGCATTCCCCGGCGATAAGGCCGGTCCGAGGTCATGGCGTCGAAACTATCGACCACCGCCAGCAAACGGCCTTCGATGGGAATCTCCTTGCCTGCGAGTCCAAACGGATAGCCCGTGCCATCGTAGCGCTCCTGGTGATACAAGACATAGGGCAGGATCGGACGCAGAATCGAGACCCCCTCGAGCATGCGCGCTCCGAGGACCGGATGCTGCTTCATCTCCTCGTATTCCGCTTCGGTCAATGGGTCCGGCTTGCGCAAAATCGCGTCTGCGACGCCAATTTTGCCAATGTCGTGCAGCAGAGCTCCGATCTCGACCAGGTCCATTTGGTCTTGATTCCACCCCAGTTCGCGCGCAGTCTCCAGGGCGATGCGCGTGACACGGTTAATGTGCCCCGAGGTATACGGATCGCGTGCCGCGACCGCGTTTGCGATCACTCGCACCGTGTCTGTGAACGCGCGCTTCAAGTCAGAGTACAGCTGCGCGTTCTCGAGAGCTATGGCGCTCTGGACGGCGAACGCGGACAGCGATTCGCTGTCTTCCTTTTGAAAAGGCGTGCCATCTATCCGGTTCATGACTTGCACCACGCCGATGACCTTCTCTTTGCTGACAAGCGGAACGCAAAGAAGAGATCGAGTCGAGAGGTCGGTGTTCGCGTCGATCTCCGGATAGTGGCGAGGGTCGGCCCTCGCGTCGTCAATGATCAATGGACGCCCATCGCGCGCGACGGCACCGGCAATTCCGACGCCCGGTGGAAGCCGCGTGTCGGCAAGTTTCTCCCCTGCGGGGCCTAGAGCGATCTTGAAGATCAGGCCGCCGGTCTCTTGGTCGACGAGCAGCAAAGAGCCGGCCTCTGCATGCAACAGTTCCACTGCCTTTTTCATGATGGACCGTAGAACGGTATCCACGTCCAGGCTGACCGTGAGACTCCGGCTGATGTCAATCAGATTCTGCAGCTGTGTATTGCGGCGCTCCATTTGCTTATAGAGGCGAGCGTTCTGGAGCGCCGCCGCGGCTTGTGTGCTGAACGCGGTGGCCAGTTCAAGATCACTCT
>JAMDCU010000018.1 GCA_023489485.1 Chloroflexota bacterium | reverse complement strand
TGCCCCCCCGCCCCCCCCCCCAATCGCTTGCCGCCGCGCCGCTCGTGTGCTAGAATATCCTCACATCTACCGCCGCCGTCGCTCTGGCCGTTCGCGTGGCGTTCACGGGATTGAGCGGCGCTCCTGAGCGGACCCTGAGCGGAGTCGAAGGGGGAGTCGAAGGAGCGCCGTGCACGGGAGTCTGTTTGAATGAGTCAGATGGCACCACCACGTAATGGGTTAATTTCGGTTCAGCATCTCTGCAAATACTATCAAGTCCATCAAAAAGAGCCCGGCCTGACCGGTTCCCTTCGTTCCCTCGTCTTTCGCAAGTACCACGATGTCAAAGCAGTGGACGATCTCTCGTTCACGATCGATGCCGGCGAAATCGTCGGGTTTCTGGGCCCGAACGGCGCGGGCAAGACGACGACCCTCAAGGTGCTCTCCGGTCTGCTCTATCCGACGAGCGGCCACGTCTCGGTCGCCGGATTCACGCCGAGCGAGACACGCGCCGACTTTTTGCGCCAGATCACGCTCGTCATGGGGCAAAAGCAGCAGCTGAACTGGGACTTGCCCGCCATGGAAACGTTCCTGGTGAATGCGGCCATCTATGAGATTCCCCGCCCCCAGTTCCAGCAGACGCTCGACGAGCTGACCGAATTGCTCGACCTGCGGCCGCTGCTGAAAAAGCAGGTGCGCAAGCTTTCGCTGGGCGAGCGCATGAAATGTGAGCTCGCCGCGGCGCTCTTGCATCGCCCCCGCATTCTGTTCCTCGACGAGCCGACGATCGGGCTCGACGTGACGATGCAGACGGCGATCCGCCAATTCATCGCCGAGTACAACCAGCGTCACGGCGCGACCGTGATTTTGACCAGCCACTATATGGCCGATGTGACCGCGCTCTGCAGACGCGTCATCGTGATCGATCACGGAAAGCTCTTGTATGACGGCGACCTTCAGGCGCTGGCCGCCAAGATCGCACCGCACAAATTGATCCGCGTCCAACTCGCCCACAGCCTCGACGGGCACCGGCTGGAGGATTACGGCGAGGTGGTCAAGACGCGCGGGTTGCGCGCCGAGCTGCTGGTGTCGCGGGATGCCACGTCGCAAACGGCAGCGCGTCTCCTCGCCGAATTGCCCATCGCGGATGTGACGATCGAGGAGCCGCCGATCGAGCAGGTCATTACGCGCGTGTTTGAAGAGGCCGCCCGCGCGCGGGCCGAGCGGGGCGAAACCGACGAAGACGAAGACTGGGAAGAGGAATGATGCTCGCCAAATACGCCGCTCTGATGCGCCGGAGCGTGGCGGCCATGTTCGAGTACCGCGCCAGTCTCGCCATCTGGATGATGATCAGCATCATGCCGCTCGTGATGCTCGCCGCGTGGTTTTCGCTTTCCGCGGGCGGGCCGATCGCGGGTTACACGCAGAGCGATTTCGTCTCCTATTACCTGTTGCTCACCTTCGTCCGGCAGATGACCAACGTCTGGGTCATCTGGGAACTCGAATATGACATCCGCCACGGCGACCTCTCCATCAAGCTGTTGCATCCGCTCAATCCGCTCCACGACTATATTTCGAGCAACCTAGCCGACAAGGTCTTTCGTTTCATCGTCCTGATCCCCCTGGGACTGGTCGCCTGGTGGATCTTTCCGACCATCCACTATGACGTGACGCCCGTGACCCTCGCGCTCGGAACCGTCGCGCTCATCGCCGCTTGGTTCATCCGGTTCATGTCGCAATACATCTTTGGTCTCCTCGCTTTCTGGGTCTCGGATACCATGACGCTGAACGATATCTGGTTCGCGCTCTCGGAAATGCTCGGGGGGATGATTGCGCCGCTTTCCCTCTTCCCGCCGGCCGTGACGGCGGTCGCGAATTTCCTGCCGTTCCGTTTCATGTTGTCGTTTCCGGTGGAGATCATGTCGGGGCGGCTGACCGCCTCCGATTTGGCGGTGGCCTTGGCCACGATGCTGGGGTGGGTAATTCTGACGGTCGTGGTCTACCGGTGGGTGTGGCGCAAGGGGATTCGACAGTTTAGCGCGTACGGGGCATGATGCGTTATCTGAAACTCCTCTCCATCTTTTACAAATACTCGCTCCTGAGCGAGTTGGAATACCGGGTCAACCTGCTCGCCAATATCTTTATGAGCGTCTTCTGGTTGGTGTGGGCCATCGTCGGCGTGACGGTCTTTTTTCTCTATGCCGACAAGATGGGCGATTGGACCTACCCCGAGGTGCTCATGGTCGTCGCGCTGTTTACGCTGTTCAGCGGCCTTATGGAGGCGTTCCTCCGCCCCAATATCGGCGCGGTCATCGACCAGATACGCGACGGAACCTTTGATTTCGTCCGCCTCAAACCGGTCAACGTTCAGTTTATGGCGAGTTTCCGCAACATCGTCATCTGGCACCTGTCCGACGTCGTGATCGGAATCGGCCTGATCGTTTATGCGCTCGGGCTGATGCACATCGTGCCTTCTCTCGCGCAACTGGCCGTGTTTGCCTTGATGCTGGTTGCGGCGATGGCGATGGTGTACTCGCTATGGCTCACCACGGCGGCGCTGGCGTTTTGGTTCGTTCGCCTGGATAACATTACCGAGCTCTTTTACGGATTTTACGAAGCCGGGCGTTATCCGGTGACGATTTACCGCGGGGTCGTGCGCGCTCTATTGACATTCGTCGTGCCGGTCGCCTTTGTCACGACGTTTCCGGCGAGCGCGCTCCTGGGACGCCTGGACACAGGGACGGTACTGACCGGCGTCGCGTTTGCCCTCGTACTATTTGCCTTTTCCAGCTCGCTCTGGAGCTATGCGCTCAGGCACTATTCGAGCGCATCGAGCTAAGAGCTGCAGCAAGCCTCTATTCCGAGAGGTAGAGACCGCGGGGGATCCTGGGGACCCTCGCGCCACCTCGTCCAAAGCTGCCACCAGTTCAGAGGCCAGCGCCGCCTCGTCAAAGATCGCAAACCCGGTGGATGGCTTTGATCAAGCGCGTGAAAACATGAACAAACGGATGCGAGCGCAGATTGCGGATTGCACCCGTTTGTATATAATGAGGTCACCTCAATCTCGCAGAACAACTTGCGCTCCCAGCGTTTCTGCCGATTTGCCGCCTGGAGGGTCCTGACGACGGGAACCCCAGCTTTCTTTTTTTAGATAGCCAAGGAGGCTATATGGTTGACGTGGCGAGTCAACACGCAGAGCACTATGCCGCGAACGGCTGCGATGAGTTGCGTACGCAAGCCATCGGCGCCTGCGGCATTGCTTGCAGCGTCTGCCGGCTCTACAGCTACGGGGTCTGTAACGGCTGCCAGTCCGGCAATCTGTCGACTCCCGAGCAAGTCTCGAGATCCACCTGCCCCATTCTCCGTTGTGCAGCCGCCAAGAGTGTCCCCTTTTGCAATCGCGATTGCCTCGAATACCCCTGTCTTTTTTTCAAACAAGGCGTGCCGGTTTGCACGCGCTATTCCGAACACGAGCCCGAATCCTTTGAGGCCATGGACCCTTCGGCCTGGACGCGCGTCGGCTTGCGCGTCGCCGGCGATGGCCTCACGCCTCATCTGGAAGGTCCGCCCGCACAGCTCTACATCTTTTGCCTCGGGCCCTTTCGCGTCTTTCGCAATGGGAAGAAAATCACCGAGGCGGAATGGGGCCGGCAAAAAGGGGCCACGCACAAGATCAAGGCCATGCTTGCTTACCTGGTGGCGAGCGTGCCTCAGGGCGCCCGCAAAGATGAGCTCTTTGATATCCTCTGGCCTGACAAGTCCGATCGCGACGGCGCCGACGGTTGTTTCCACACGACTCTTCACTATTTGCGCCAGGCTCTCGAGCCGGACTTGAGGCGCGGTGAGGAATCCCAGTTCGTCGTCTGCCGGGACGGTTATTATCAAATCAATCCGGCCCTGGGCTACTGGGTGGACGCCATTGCGTTTGAAATTCACTACCGCCAAGCCCAGCGGGCCGAAGAGCAGGGAAAGCGAGAATTGGCTGCACGCCAGTACAAATTGGCCGAAGCGCTCTACCAGGGCGACTATATGGCCGGCATCGAAGCCCGCTACACGGAACGGTACGACGCCGACTGGTGTCAGTGGCGCCGATTCCGACTCAAGAGCACCGCTGTCAACATCCTTTTGAAACTGGCAGATTACCATGAGCAAGAAGGGCAGGACCGTCTCAGCCTCCATTACGCCCGCAAGGCGCTCCTCCAGGAAAATTGCTGCGAAGAAGCTCACTCGTTTGTGATGCGCGCCTTGCATCGCGCCGGCCGGCGGAGCGACCTCGTACGGCAGTATCGCCTGCTCGAACGGTTGCTTCGCCAGCGCGAAGACCGCGTCCCCTCTCCCGAGGTGACCCGTCTCTATAAAGAGCTCACGTTCTTCCCCACGCGCGCCGCTCGCCCGGCTCTCCCGTAGACTCTCTCCATCGGACCGCGCCGCCCGTCACACCCTGTTCCCTGGCCGCCTCAGAGAACAGGGTTTTTGGTGTCCGGCATCAAAACGTCCTTTCCGGATTGTGACACACTTTACATTCTCGTCACGAAAAGACGCCAAAACCGAAGAATAACGAAAGAGTCATCTCGTATCTTGTGTATCGATTCTCCATTGCACATTTTCCTTCGCGGGAAAACGGGCCGCACCGCATTGTGCAAATTCTTGCACAGGGACTGACGCCTCAAGGGGGCGCGGAAAGGAGGTCCAGGCCGAGCGACAAGAGGATGATTCGTCATCGGGGCTGCGCCGGAAGGAGCCCCAGAAATCCCGCTAATGACTGGCGCGTAAACCATGGAAGGAGGAGACTTATGGCAGGTCGAACGGCTGAACAGGCCAATCAGTACATGAATGATTTGATGGGCTTTGTCCCACGCATGTTCAAGACCATCAATACGGTCAACCCGACCTGCGGGGAGAAGTTCGCCGAGTTTTACGATACCATCTGGCACGATGGCGCGCTCTCGAAAAAGACAAAGGAATTGATGTTCATGGCCATCGGCGTCGCCTACAATTCCCCGCGCTGCATCATCCACGTCATCCCCGCGGTTGTGGAAGGAGCCACCGATGCCGAAATCTTCGAGGCGGCGTCGGTAGGCACGATTGCGGCCGGCTTTGTCCCGAACGGGCCGGGTATCCCTTACGCTTTTGAATACGCCGTCAAATGTCTTGATATTGCCGCCAAGTATCGCGCCGGCGAGCCCTGGGAATACTTGGCACCGACCAAATTCGATCACGGCGTCGGCTAGCCCGTCGCCGATCCGCACCGTCATTCGTTGAGAGGCACATCTGCCGCAGAGGACGGGTTCGCGAACTCGTCCTCTGCGGAGGGGTGAGTCCCAAGGGGAAATCCATGAAGCCGAAAGAGCGCTTGTTCTGCGCGTTCGATCTTGGCGAGCCCGATCACGTTCCCGCCTGCATCTTCGGCGGAGGCATGTGGGTTCTCAAGAACACCGGCTATGCTTTTCAAGACCTGATCGGCAAGCCGCGCGAGATGGCCGATGCTTACCTGAAAGCAAACGACTTGGTCCACTGGCCCATCATTTACGTCGGCTCCGGTTATAACAATCTGCACGTCGGCGCTCTGGGGGGCAAAATCAAATACCGCCGGGTCGGCGCGCCCGATTTGGAAGAGCCGCTCGTCAAACAATCTGCAAGCGAGCTAGATGCACTCGATATCGGCGCGCTCGCGCGCGATACGGTCATCCAGACCATTTGGGAAGCGACCGAACGGGTCGCCGCGGTGGCCGGACAAGATTACGCTGTGACGGTCACGACCTGGGGCCCTTTTACATTGGGGGCCCAACTGTACGGAGTGGAACGCCTGATGAAGGCCGCGTACAAGGCTCCACAAGAAGTCGAAAAGGTGATCGACTTTGCGACGGAAATGATCCTGCAGGTGTACGAGCCCCTGGCCAAGAGAGGAATTATCCAACTCGCCAGCATTGCCGACCCCACAGCTTCCGGGGATCTCGTTTCCCGCAAGCACTTTGACCGGTATGCCTTCAAGCCCTTGCAGAGGCTCACCTCGGCTCTCCACGCGCAGGGCGTCCGCACGCTCCTCCACATCTGCGGCAACACGACGGACAAACTCGACCTCCTCGCCGATACGGGCGCCGACTGTGTCAGCATCGACCAAAAGGTCGCGCTTTCCAAGGCGAAAGAGGTCTTTACCGGCAAGAAGCGGTGCCTGGCAGGCAATCTCAATCCCGTGCACGTACTGAACCAGGGAACGCCCGACTTGGTCCGGGAGGAAGCGAGCAAGGCGCTGGAAGCGGGAGCGCCCGGCGGCGGATTTGTCCTGATGCCCGGGTGTGACATTCCGCCCACGGTGCCGATCGAGAATGTGCAGGCGTTCATGCAAGTCGCCGCCGAGTGGCGCTACAATTGAGAATGCCAGTGGCGCCAGGGATGGCGGGAACGCATTTCTGAGCAGTGGAAGAATTTATGACCCAATTGGTCGTTCGGGCCGGCGCGTGCGGATACGACGTGAGGGTGGCAGTGGAAAAACTGGATCGCCATACGGTGCGCGTGGCGCTGGCGAGTGAATGCGAGCAGATCGCAGCGCTGCAATCCGATATCGCCGAGTTGAACTGGCGCAAAGGGGTTTTTTGCCACATCGCCGAGTCGCGCATCTACCAAGCCGCGTCGCTGCATTTGAACCACGCCGCGTGCCCGGTGCCAAGCGCCATACTCAAAGCGATCGAGGTCGAGGTCGGGATCGCGCTGCCCAGAGATATCGTTTTTCATTTCGAGTGAATGGCGAGGACCCATGACAGGAACTGGCTTGGAGAAACCTACGCATTTCGTCGTTTTTCAGCCCTCGGGGAGGCGCGGGCAAATCGAGGAGGGGACCTGGCTCCTCGACGCCGCGCACGATTTGGGCGTCGAGCTCGAGACGATCTGCGGCAAGATGCGCACCTGCGGCAAATGCAAAGTGCGCATCGAAGAGGGCTCGTTTGAACGCTACGGCATCGAGTCCTCCCGCACGAACCTTTCCAAGATCATTGAAAAGGAGCACGAGCACCTCGGCACCGCCCTCGACGACGGTTATCGGCTCGCGTGCGCGGCCCGTGTCCTCGGCGATGTCGTCGTCTTTGTGCCGGAGGAGAGCCGCGCGGTCAAGCAGGTCGTCCGCAAGTCGGCGACCGAGCGCGTCATCAACGTGCAGCCCGCCATTCGCAAGGTGTACCTCGAGCTGCGCCCGCCGACTCTGCAAAACCCCCTCGGCGATTGGGAACGCGTGACCGAGGCGATGCACCGGGTCTTTCACCTGGACAACCTTGCCATCGACTACCGCACGCTCCTCGAGCTCTCCAAAACCTTGCGCGCCGGACACTGGCAAGTCACCCTGACCCTTTGGATGAACCGCGAGGTGGTTCGTGTCCAGCCGGGCCTCGTCGACGGATCCATCGGTCTCGCCGTGGACGTGGGGACGACGACTGTTGCCGGCTATCTGTGCGATCTCAAGACCGGCGCCGTCCTGACGACCGAAGCAATTATGAACCCCCAGGTCTCGTACGGCGAGGACGTCATGTCGCGCATCACCTATGCCATGACGCACGACGACGGATTGGCCAAACTCAACAAGGCCATTATCGACGGCTTGAACGCGATCGCCCGGAACGCGACGGACCGAATCGGGCTCACACCCGACGAGATTCTCGAGGTCGTCCTCGTAGGCAACACGGCCATGCACCATCTCTATCTCAACATCTATCCCGAACACGTCGGCAAGGCCCCCTTCCCGCCGACCCTCCACCATTCCATCGACGTCAAGGCGCGCGACCTCGGCCTGCTCGTTCACCCGTCCGCGAATGTGCACGTCCTCCCAATCGAGGCCGGGTTCGTCGGCGCGGATAATGTCGGCGTGCTTATCGCCGAGGAACCGTACAACCAGGATGCGATGGCGCTCATCATCGACATTGGCACGAACGGCGAGCTCATTCTCGGCAATCGCCAAAAGCTAATTTCCTCTTCCTGCGCCACGGGACCGGCCTTTGAAGGCGCACACATCAAGTTCGGCATGCGCGCCGCGCCCGGTTCCATCGAGCGCGTGCGCGTTGACATCAATACACTCGAAGCGCGGTTCAAAGTGATCGGCAAGGATTTGTGGAACGACGAACTCGAACCGGATCAGGTCGGCGCGCGCGGGATTTGCGGCTCGGGCATTATCGAGGTTGTCGCAGAAATGTTCCGCGCCGGTATCGTCGACAAGACGGGGCGCTTTACCAAGGGCCTCACTCACCGCCGTCTGCGCAAGGGCGAGGAGGGAGACGAGTACATCCTGGCGTGGGCCAACGAGACCTCGATCGGCCGCGATATCACCGTCTCCATCAAAGACATTCGCGCCCTGCAGCTCGCCAAGGCGGCGATGTACGCGGGCGCCAAGTTGATGATGCGGCGCTTGGGCATCCCCAAGCTGGACCGCGTCATCCTCGCCGGGGCCTTTGGCAGCTATATCGACCGGGAGCGCTCGCTTCTCCTCGGTCTCTTCCCAGATTGCGCATTGCCCAATATCTACGCCGTCGGGAATGCAGCCGGCGATGGCGCCCGTATTGCACTTCTCAACACGGACAAACGCGACGAGGCGAACCGCATCGCCCGTCAAATCGACTATGTGGAGTTGACAGTCGACCCGAATTTCGAGCGCGAATTCATGTACGCGATGCACTTTCCGCACATGAAGGACGCGTTCCCGAACATTGAAGCGTGGCTGGCCAAAGAAGGGGCCGCGCCTGCCGTCCTCGCCGGATTACCCAAAGCCGCACCGGCGCAGGCCATCCCGTCCGTTGTCGCCGGTGGCTCGTAATTTAGGAATCCGTCAAGCCAGCTTGAGGTCGGCCGCCGAATTCATTCGGCGGTGAACGGATAGGTCTTGCCGCATGAAAAAGCAACTAGGCTTGGTTCTCTTCGCCTTTTTCCTCGTCGCCTGCGCTCCGTCGGCCGCGTCCGTCGCCGCACCCGCGAAAATACGCATTGGCTACCAACCGGTGATGCCGATGATGCCGTTTTTCGTCGCGCAGGAGCAAGGGTGGTGGAAAGAACTGGGCGCTCCGGTCGAAACGATCAAATTCACCTCCGGCCCGCCGATGATTCAAGCATTTGCCGCAGGCGACATTGACGCCGCCTACATCGGGACCACCCCGGCCGCGATCGCCGTCGCCCGCGGTGTGCCCATCAAGATCGTGGCGAACAGCACGAACGGCGCCATGGGAATCGCGATGTCGAAAGACTTGGCGGCGCTGTACAAATCCCTGGGCCCGGTTCAAGCGCTGAGTGCGTTTAGGGAGCAACAAGGGCGGCCCGTCAAGATCGCCACCCTCGCCAAGGGATCGGCGCCGGATGCGGAATTGCGCTTCTGGCTCGGCGAACAACTGGGCTTGAACCCGGACACCGCGGTGGAGATCGTTCCGTTGGGCGAGGAGCAATTGCGGCAGGCGATGGTCGCCAACCAGGTCGACGCGGCCACCCTCATGGAACCGTTCGCGACGATGGTCGCCAAGCAAAACCTCCCCTTTGAGGTTCCGCTCTGGAGTGACGCTTTTCTACCCGGAGTACCGGGGAGTGCCTTGGCTCTTCGGACCGATTTCATCCAAAAGTATCCCACTGTGGCGAAAAAGATGGTCGAGATCCACCTGCGCGCGACCAAGTTCGTCGAACAAAAGCCGGACGACGCGGCGAAGATGGCTTCCGACTTGCTCGGGGCCGATGTTCTTCCCGAAGCGATCGCGCGTGCCGCGCTCGCTTCGCCCGGGGGGAGCTTTGTCGCGAATCCCCGTACGGGGCTGCAGATGCTGATGACTTTGAATGCTTACGCGGCCAAGATCGGTGTCCTCCCCCGGACGGTGAGCGCTGAAGAGTTGTACGATTTTTCACTCTACGACGCCGTGGTGAAAGAGCACCCCAACCTGGGCGACTGAAAGCCGAGGCGGCCCGCAAGAGGGCGAGTTGTTACCGATGAATTCAAGGACTGAGCGAATGGCGGTTGCATTAAGAACGCCGGCGCGTGAGCAAACTTACAGAGAACTGTCGAGTGTGCGCACACACCTCAGTCGGGCGGCGGCGCTGATCCCGTTCGTCGCGTTCCTCGCGGTCTGGCAGATCGTTGCCTCGTCGGGCTTGACCCCACCGTATCTCGTCCCCTCGCCTCTCGCGGTGGTGCACGCGTTCGCCGCCGAATTGGCCTCCGGGCGCCTCTTGCTCAACCTCGGCCTGAGTTTGGAACATTACGTTTTGGGATTGGCATGGGGAATCAGCTGGGGAATTCTCTTCGGGCTCGCGCTCGCGTGGTTCCCTTGGGCTGACCGGACGTTGGAGCCCTTTGTCGACGCGTTTCGCCCTATTCCCCCGGTCGCCTGGATCCCTTTTGTCATTCTCTGGCTGGGCATCCGAACCGAGTCCGCCGCATTCATCATCTCGATTGCCGCGTTCTACACCTGTTTCCGAAATACGTACGCCGGAGTCAAGGGGGTCGACCGGGTTCTGATCGAGGCGGCGCACACCCTTGGCGAAAACTCCTCGGTCGGTCTTGTCCGCCGCGTCGTTCTGCCCGCCGCGCTCCCATCGATATTGACCGGTATTCGCGTCAGCCTGGGGCTCGGTTGGATGTCGCTCGTCGCCGCTGAGATTTTCGGGATTCAGGGCCTGGGGCTGCGCATGGTCGAGGCGGGGGGCATGCTCGCGATGGACGTCGTGATCGTCTATATGATCGTGATCGGCGTGGTCAGTCTGGCGACCGACTGGGCATTTACATGGATTGAAGCTCGTCTGCTGCGGTGGAAATAAATGCTGCAAGTGAGAAATCTTTCCAAAGACTATGACGCCCTGAGCGCCCTCGACAATCTGTCGTTTCAGGTGGACGATGGTCAATTTCTTTGCATCCTCGGCCCGACGGGGTGCGGAAAGACGACGCTCTTGCGAATGATCGCGGGCTTGATCACGCCCAGCGCGGGCGAGATTATCCTGGACGGACAAAAGGTGAGGAGCCCGGGGCCCGACCGCGGCTTTGTCTTTCAAGAGTATGCGCTTTTCCCGTGGAGAACCGTCCAGCAAAATGTCGAATTCGGTCTCGAGGTGCGCGGCTTGGCACCCGCGGAAAGGCAGCGCACCGCGCGAGCATACATCGCCCTTGTAGGTCTCACAGGCTTTGAGCATTATCTTCCCAAGCAGTTGTCCGGCGGGATGAAGCAGCGTATCGCCGTCGCCCGTGTCCTCGCCAATGACCCGCGCATTGTCCTCATGGACGAACCTTTTGCCGCACTCGACTGCCAGACGCGCAATGTGATGCAAGAGGAGCTCTTGAAGGTCTGGGACGCTCAGCAGCGCAAGACGATCTTGTTCGTGACGCACAATGTCGAAGAGGCCGTCTTTCTGGCCGATTCGATCCTAGTCCTGTCGCACCGGCCCGGGCGGCTCGTCGAAAGCATTCCCGTCGACCTGCCGCGCCCGCGCGACCGGCTTTCGCCAGAGTTGCATCGATTGCGCGGCAGGATTCTCGATTTGCTCGCCGGCCAAGTGTCAAAAACAGAGCTGCTCGGCGAGACCTGTACGACAATTTAGAGTTAGAGGGAGTCTCATGTTCCGTTTCGCTACACCGCAAAAGGTCTGCCGCATCGGCAATGCCACTTTCGGCGGACAGCCGGGGGAGCGCCCACCGCTACTGGTCGCGAACATGTTTCAACGGGGCGACAAGCTCTTGAAAAACCGCAAGACTGTCGAGTTCGATCGCGCGGGCGCGGCCGCGCGGCTGGCGGAACTCGACCGCCTGGTCGCCGCAACCGGCGTCCCCGCCCTCGTCGGGCTCGTCGCGCCCACGCTCCCCGAAGTCAAAGCATACACCGAATTCTTTCTCAGCCGCACCGACCTTCCCTTCGGCATCGATACCTGGACGCCGCAAGGACGCATGCAGGCCGCGGAGCATGTCGCCGCCATCGGCCTGCAGAGCAAATTCCTATATAACAGCATCACCGCCTGGGATAAGGACGTCCCCGGCCAAGTGGCGAGACTGAAGGATCTGGGCATTCAGCATGTCGTCGTTCAGGCCTTTGATATGGAAGACAAGCACGCCACCGGCCGTGTCAAGTCGCTGCGCACACTCCTCGCCGAAGTGGAAAAGGGGGGCTTTCAGTCCATCATCGTCGACACGAGTGTGATGAATTTGCCCGCGACCTCCATCAGTCTGACGGCAAATCGCTTGATCAAGGAAGAGTTCGGGTTGCCCGCCGGTCTGGCGCCGGCGAACGCGTCCTACATGTGGAAGGATGCGCTCACGAAATTCGGCTCGGACTTTTTCCGAGGAGCGGATGCGGGGCTGCACGCCATCGCCGCGATCCTCTGGAGCGACTGGATCATCTACGGGCCGATGAGCGGCACGGCGCGTGTCTTTGCGGCGGTTTCGGCGGCCTCCACGCTCCTCGCGACGCTCGCCGCCGAAGAGGGCGCCGGCTTGCCGGCAGACCCGAAGCACCCGCTCAACCGCCTCTTCCCGAAAGAAGCGCAACAGTTGCACGAGGAGGAAAGAAAAACGATGAGCGTTCCGACGAACGGAAAAACCTCTCGGGACCGCGTCCTGGGCCTCTTTAGGGGTGAAAAACAGGACCACCCCCCGGCCTTTAGCGGGATGGGCAATATCACCGTTCACGGCATCTACCCGCACGGCTGGCGCTTTGCGGACATTCACACCGACGCGGACAAGATGGCGCGCGCCGCCGCTTCGACCTCGCAGCTCTTTGGTTTTGAATGCGCCGTCGCTCCCTTCGACATGGGGGTCGAAGCCGAGGCGCTCGGCTGCCAAGTGAACTATTACACCCAGTCCCCGCAGGATATTCTCTACCCCACCATCTCCAAGAAACTGGCCAACACCGTGGACGAGTTCAAGCTCGAGGTGCCGGTCGATCTGGCCCAGCGCGGCCGGGTCCCGCTCGTCCTCGACGCCATCCGCAAGCTCAAAGCCGAGGTCGGCAGCACCGTCCCGGTCGGCGCGTGGGTCCTCGGTCCTTTTACGCTCGCCGGCCAGATGATCGAGCTCGACAACCTGCTCAAAATGTCCTTCAAGAAAACGGCGCTCGTCAGCGGCATCCTCGACCAGTTGACCGGACCGCTCATCACGCTCGCCAACCTCTATCGCGCCGCCGGCGCCGATTACATCACCGTGCGCGAGATGGGGGCCACTTCAGACGTGCTCAGCCCGCGTATGTTCAAGACGCTCATTCTGCCGCCTCTGCAAAAAGTGTTCGCGGCCCTTGAGCCGCCGCGCGTTCTCCACATCTGCGGAACGACCTCCGCCATTTTTGAACTCATGGCCGAAGCGGGCGCAGAGGCAGTCAGCATCGACCAGAAGAACTCCGCCGCGGACGCGGTCAAGCGGATTGGCGACAAGGTACTTGTGTTTGGCAACCTGGACCCCTACAGCGTCCTCGTCACTGGGACGCCCGACGCGATTCGAGACAAGGTCAAGGGGATTCTGGACGAAGGAGTGGACGCACTGTGGCCCGGCTGCGATATTTGGCCGAGCGTCCCGCCAGAGAACATGAAGGCGCTCATGGAGACGGTGCAGGCTTACCGCGGCTAGGGACGGGCACAAGGTCCGGCTCCAGAGAAACGATCTATTCCCAAGGAGGGAGCAGCATGACAGAATCGCACGATGGAATTCTCGAGGACTTGAAACAGGGGGTCATCGAGTTTGACGAGGACAAGGTCAGAGCGGCCGCGCAGCGCGCGCTCGACGAAGGCGTGGATCCGTACGACGCGATCATGAACGGGCTCGCCAGCGGGATGACGCGTGTCGGCGAGCTCTTTTCCGCAAACGAGTATTTTGTCCCCGAAGTGCTCATGTGCGCGGATGCTCTCTACGCGGGCCTCGACATCCTGCGCCCCCACGTCAAGAAAAGGGATGATGACGGGTTCAAGGGCGAAGTCGTCATCGGCACGGTGGAAGGAGACATTCACGATATTGGCAAGAACCTTGTCAAGCTGATGTTCGAGATCGCCGGCTTTACGATCCACGATCTCGGCCGCGACGTGGCTCTCGAGAAATTCGTGGAAGAGTCCATCCGCACCGATTCGGACATTGTGTGCCTCTCGGCCATGATGACGACGACGATGATCAATATGCCTAAGATCATCGAGTTGCTGCGCTCCAAGAACCCGCGCGTCAAGGTGATGGTCGGCGGCGCGCCCGTCTCTGACGACCTGGCCAGGCGCTGGGGCGCGGACGGCTATGCACCGGATGCCTCGAACGCGCTGCAAGAGGCCATCAACATGATCAACACGCTCAAGGAATTAAAACCGGTCGCCTGACGGTCTTGCCATGAACAATGCTGGGGTAACCTTGAAATAACATGCATGAAATGTTTCAGAGCCTAACGCTCATTCCGGTTTCCTTCCGGCCCTTTTTCTACGCCACGGCCGCACTCGCGCTCGCGCTGTTTGTGCTCGGCACCGTGGACCGCATGCGGCTTTGGACGCTCGGGAGAGACCGGCCGAACACCACCCTCTCGGGCGCGCGTGGTCTCCGGCTCGTCCGTTTGAGCCTCACTAAATTCTTGTCCCGCGATTGTCTCCTCGCCGCGCGCACCTTCCCGCGCAGCCGCGCCCGCGGGGCGATGCTCATGGGCATCGTCTGGGGCTCGCTCATCCTGTTGGTCGGAGTGCTCTTCTCTGCCGTCGCCTATATCTCACCCGTCGATCTTGGCAATTACCCATTGAGCCAGGCGCTCGCGTTTCTCATGGATCTCGCCGGTGCTGCTCTTTTCGCCGGGCTCGTCGCCGCGCTCGCTCGCCGCTATTTCTTCCATCCAGCCAAGTGGGTCAAGGTCCCCGGCGATGGCTTTTTGCTCGTGCTCTTTACCTGGGTAGTGCTGCTCGGCTTTGTAACCGAAGGCGCGCGCCTCTCGGTCACGGGACTCACTCTCGCTCTGTGGTCTCCCGTGGGTTCGATCATCGGAGTCGTTCTCGCCGCCCTCGCGGGCGGCCCCATGGCGGTGATTGCCCTCTATCCGCTCCTTTATCTGGTCCATGCGGTCAGCGCTCTCGCCCTGATTGCCTATCTCCCTTTCTCGCGGCTCTTTCACGTCTTTGCCGCGCAGGTCACGACCTTTGCCGCTCGTGAGGAATTGCAGCGCCGCTCTCGCCGCATTCGTTCACCGGAGCCAAGCGCAGCCCGCTCGAATATGGAATAAGATATGTCCCAAAAGAACCCTCCCATTTCCTTTGTCGATAATCTCACTCCCCTCCAATTGGTGAGCCTGGATGCCTGCACCCGCTGCATGGAATGCCTGCAGTGGTGTCCCGTGTTGGACGTCACCGGCGACGAGTCGCTCACGACGCCTGAAAAGATTCGCATCTATAGCGACCTCGTGCGTTCACAGCATGGGCTGCGCGCCCAACTCTTTGGGCGGCCGGAGGTACCGCGAGAGGTTCTCGAAAAGCTCACCCAGGCGCTCTACACCTGCACCACCTGCGGCCGCTGTGGCGAGGTGTGCCCGGTGGGCATCAACACCCAGCGCCTCTGGCCCGCGCTCCGGGCCAAGATGGTCGAGCTCGGCCTCGGCCCCATCGGTGGCCAGCGCGAAATGCCCGGCATCGTCGCCGAAAAGCACAATCCCTACGGCCGGCCTCACTCCGAGCGTTTTGCCTGGATTCCGCCGGAAGTGCACGTTGCCGAGCAAGCCGAAATCGGATATTATTGCGGCTGCAGCGGCGCCTATACCGCCCAGCCGATGGTCGCGGGCGCGCTGCGCATCCTGCAGGCCCTCGGCATCGAATTCACCCTTTTCGACGACGAATGGTGCTGCGGCTTTCCGCTCTTCATCACGGGCGAACTCGGGTTGATGGAAGAGGTCGTCCGCCACAACGTCGCGGGGCTCGCGGCCCGCGGCGTCAAGCACCTCGCGGTCTCCTGCCCATGCTGCATGTTCATGCTCCAGAACCATTGGGAGTACTTTAACGGTTCTCCGCTTCCTTTCGACATCGTCCATATCACTCAAATCGTCCAGCCATATATCGAAGCAGGCAAGTTTCCCCTCGCCAAAGAACTGGATGCGACCATTACGTTTCACGACGCTTGCTACCTGAGCCGCGGCGTTCGCATTACCGAAGAGCCCCGCGCGGTGCTGCGGCAGTTCCGCGGCGCGCGCGTGGTCGAGATGGAGCACAGCCAGAGTCTCTCGCGCTGCTGCGGCGCGGGCGGTGGCATCCGCCGTGCGTACCCGGAGCTTTCGATCGAGATGGCGCGCAACCTCATGCGGGAAGCAGAGGCTGCCGGGGCAGACATTCTGGTCATCGATTGTCCCGCCTGCTACGAGCGTCTTCACCTCGCCCAGCAAGGCTGGGAGTCGCGGCTCGAGATTCTGGACTTGATGCAAATCGCGGCGGGATTACTGTGAAAGCACGGGAAGGACGGTTCGGAGGATTACCGTGAGCACCTGGCGCGGAGATCTCGGTTATAGCGATTTGATCGGGGAGCACGGAATATCCAAGGCCGACCCCTGCTTTGACGTCCTGGGGACGCTCGACGAAGCATCGGCCGCCCTGGGCCTCGCGCGCGCCCTTGCCATCGCCGGATATACCAAAGAACAAATTCTCCAGGTGCAAGAGCACCTGTGCTGGATGATGTCCGAATTGGCCGCCCGCGATCCAGTCGCCGATGGACACTATATCCTCGCCGAGCATGTCGCCTGGCTCGACGAGCAG
>JAMDCU010000031.1 GCA_023489485.1 Chloroflexota bacterium | reverse complement strand
AATGCAGTCTGAATACTTGCCGCGATAGGTATCGGCAAAATTGTACAGCTGCCGCGCGTGCGTGAGCAGCGTATCCGCGTACCCTGCGTCGGTGGGTCTAAAGACAATGGAGGATGCCGCAAGCGCCGCCGCCGTTTCACCCGCGAGATCCGACCCGGGGCAGGTGGCGCTGATCTTGAACGCCGGGCGCGCCATCGGCATAACCTCGGCCGGTCCCCACCAACTGTGGTCCAGTGTGCCGCTCCCGACCTGTCCGTAGAGCTCGTCGGGTGCCGTGTGTGCCTTGATGAAATAATCAGTTGCCCACTTCAAGTCGTCGAGGATATAGCTCAGTTGACCGCTGCTCGCATACGCATCGCGATACTCGACAATGCCCCAGGCGAGCATGGTTGCGGAGCTTGCCATTGGAAACCCGAATTTTACATGATCGCCGGCGTCATACCAGCCGCCGGTCAGGTCCTTGCCGACATCCGCCCCGTCCTGCATTCCCGAACTTCCCCGCCAGGGCACGCGGTTATTCGCGGGCAGCGCGCCCGAGCGCTGCGCGTCGTAGAAATAGATGGCCTTTTGGAGCGCCTCGCCATAATTGTACGCGCCCGTTTGCGGAATCGTCGCGGTAGGCGCGGCAGCAGGCGAATGTTTGAGGGGAGTCCACGTTGGCGTGAGCACACCGAGCGTTATGTCCGAACCCTCCGGGCTAGCATTTGCGCGAGTACAACTTGTCGTCCAAGGCAGAACGATCAGAACAAGTGCGGGCAGCCAAAAGATCTGCTTCATGGAAGCGGGCATCTCCTGCGGGAAAGGTAGGTCTTGGAGGTAGGATGTGCGGTGTCAAGAGCTGTGGGGTTTCGTCAACGGTGGGGCGTCAGTATACCCAGAGTCTACTCGCAACGCAAGTTTGCGGCCGGGCCAGAGCGGCTGCTCGTTGGTTGTCTGATAAAGGGAAACGCGGTAGAATGGGCAAAATGGATAGCTCAGACCTGCTCCAGGGAGCAAACTCTTTGCCTCGCTTGTTTTTGACGCTGATCATTGTCGTGTACGTGGCGCTGGGCTTGCTTTATGCGGCCAACACACCCATGTGGCAGGCGCCTGACGAGCCAGCCCAGTTTAACTATATCCGCACGATCGGCGACACGGGGACCCTGCCGGTCCTGGTCCCCGGGGATTATGACCAGGGATATCTTGAAAAGATAAAGGCCAAACATTTTCCCCCGTCGATGTCGATCGATTCGATCCGCTACGAGTCTTACCAACCTCCCCTCTACTATCTCGCCGCCACCCCGATCTATCTTGCCGCACGTGCGGGAGGGCTGGATGCCGAAGTGCTCGCCCTCCGGCTCTTTTCTGTCCTGCTCGAGGCGATAGTTCTAGTCCTTGGCTATATCATCCTCCGCGAACTCATGAACGATCCTTGGGTGGCGCTGGCCGCGGTCGGTTTGATGGCAACAGTGCCGATGCACATTGCCATCACCGCCTCCATCAGCAGTGACACGGCTGCCGAACTGGTCCTCGCACTCATCCTCTTGATTTCTCTTCGACGGGCGAGTAGAATGGTCTCGGATCGCCGGTATGTCTTGCTGGGCGGCCTCCTTTTCGGCGCCGCACTATTGACCAAATCGACAGCATATCTGCCCGGAGCTCTGCTGTTGGCGGGTGGAGAGGTGGCGCGTCGGCTGAATGACCGCAATGGTCCTGATTCGAGAGCTTTTGCACCGCACGCCCCGCCGGGTCCCGAGGGGGATCGCGGGATGACGGACCCCGCGGGGAATCGCGGGACAAGTGCAGGCGTCGAAAATCGAAAATCGGTAGTCGTATACTTGACGAACCTTGTTCCGCTGTTTCTCATTAGCCTTGTCATCTCTAGCCCGATGCTTATTCGTAATCTGCTCACCTACGGCCTCACGGACCCTCTGGGGCTCGGACGACACAATGCCGTCGTAATTGGCCAGCCGACAACGGCCCAGCTCATTAGGGATGACGACACAATGCCGTCGTAATTGGCCAGCCGACTACGGCCCAGTTCATTAGGGATTATGGGCTACTACGTGTCGTTTCCGATTTCGTCACCATCAGCTTCAAATCGTTCTGGGCGCAGTTTGGTTGGATGGGAGTCCCGGTGAACGATCGCATCTATGTCTTGCTGTTCGCGCTCACCGCCCTGGCCGTGCTCGGCTTGGCACTATACGTGACGCGGGTGCTGCGCAACCGCGAGCTCTTATCCCCAACGCAGTCGGCAGGCATGGTCCTCCTCGCGGCGATGCTCGCTGCGGGAATCGTCGATTATGTTCTCTACAATTTCGAATTCTTTCAAGCACAGGGGCGCTACCTTTTTGCCGTGATCATTCCGATTGCGCTCTTTATCATCATTGGCTGGCGAGAACTCGTCGCGGAGCTCCATGCCAAGCTGCTCTTCGTTCTTTTCTATGCGGGAATGGTGGCACTCGACCTCGCCTGCCTCTTTCTTTTTATCGTTCCGCAACTGAGAGTGGGGTGAACCGATGGGCCTGTTCAGCGGCCTCAAGAGATTGATCCCGTCCTCACGGGAAGGGAATGCCAACGTCCTGTGGCTGTATGTGCGCTGTGGCAAGTGCGGCACGCCGCTTGCGGTGCGCGTGAACCTGGCGAATGAATTGAGCGCGGACTATGAGAACGGCGGCTATACGCTGCATAAGGAGATGATGGACAGCAAGTGCTTTTCCCTCATGCACGCCCGCCTGCACTTGGACGATCAACGCAAGATCGTCGAGCAGACGATCGAGGGAGGCGAGTTTATCACGGAGCAGGAATTCAAGTCAATGAGCCAATGAGCCAATTGACCAATACGTCAATCGGTCAATGCGTCAATTGTGTTGGTAGTCAGGGGTTAACCGAATGGCGCTAAATGCAGAGAACGAGGAGCTGTATCCATACTGCCTCAAGCCGGTCATTAAGGATAAGGTGTGGGGCGGACGGCATCTGGAAGAACTCGTCGGCAAGGAGCTCCCTCCCGGAAAGATGATTGGAGAGACATGGGAAGCGTGGGAGGGATGCCTTATCGAGAATGGGCCGGCGCGCGGAGAGACGCTGGCTCACCAGATAGAGATGGACCCCGCCGGAGTGCTCGGCCTGCGCCTCGCCAAGGAAAAAAGGTTTCCGCTTCTCTTCAAGTTCATCGATGCCCAAGATGATTTGTCGGTGCAGGTCCATCCCGACGACGCACAAGCTCAAGTGATGGAGCACTATCCATTTGGCAAGACGGAGGCTTGGTACATCCTGGACGCCGCCCCGAATGCAAACCTTATCCTCGGTTTCAAACGGGATGTGGGAGCGGAGGAGGTTCATTCCGGCATTCGCAATAACAGTCTGGTGGATCTCCTCTCCCTTGTGCCCGTTCAACGCGGAGATGTTCTTTTCGTCCCTGCCGGAACAGTCCACGCAATTAGCAAGGGAATCGTCCTCGCAGAAATTCAAGAGAATTCGGACATCACGTACCGCCTTTACGATTGGGGACGGCAAGACAAGAGCCGGGCGCTTCACGTTGACCAATCGCTCGGGGTGGCCAATCTCAGACATATGGCCGAACCCAAGATACCTCCCTTGTCAATCAAGCATCTGGAGTACGAAGAGTGGTACCTGGTCGCGTGCCGCTATTTTGTCTTGCAGCGTCTAGATGTGCGACAGACCACCCCCGGCTTGCCGACCAATGGCAAGTTTCATATCCTTTCGGTAGTTCAAGGGCAGGTCGAGCTACTGTACGGATCATCGTATGACAAGACCGTTACCGCAGGACTCGGCCAAACCTTGCTAATCCCCGCCGGTCTTGGCGGATACAAGATAGCTCCCACGGTGCAACCGTGCCGGCTACTGAGAGCCTTTGTGCCGGACCTGAACGAGGAGGTGTTAGAGCCGTTGATCAAAGCCGGGTACGGTGCGCCAAGGGTGGCGCGGCTGAGCGGGTCAGTGGCTGAACATAATGACCTGCTCCCCTTTTAGGAGGCAACTGCAAGGCAGCCGGCGGCACATTCAGTGTCGCCGGGTCATTTTATTGCAATGATTGTGAATAACTATTGACAAAATTAGCTCTTTGTTGTACAATATTTGCGCTCTTTTGAGAAGGATTTGAAGCTATGCATCCAATTTTTGGAAAATGCCCTGTTTGCGGTCAGGAGTTGACGGTTACACGGCTCGAGTGCCGGGGTTGCGGAACAGACATCGCCGGGCAGTTTTCTCTCGGCCGGCTGACGCTGTTGCAGCCTGAGGACATGGCGTTCGTCGAGACCTTCATCAAGAACCGAGGGAATGCCTACAAGGTAGGTGAAGAGATGGGTCTACCCTACTCGACGGTCCGAGCGCGCCTCACCGAGATCATTCGCGCGCTGGGCTATGAGCCGGGAGCCGAACCTAAAGAGGACACCTCTCCTGTTACTCCGGAAAAGCGCAAGAGCATTTTAGACGACTTGGCGCGTGGCAAAATCACTTCGGAGATGGCCATTCGGCTCCTCCAGGGCGAACCAAGCGCCCAAGGCGCATGAGATAAACCATGGTTGGACAAGCGATTCAACAGACTGCTTCCACAGCCCGCGGTCCGAGGCCTTTTGACCCCACCCGCGATCTGCATGCAGTCGCCCATTTGCTTGAAGAATCATTCCGGTCTGAACATACCTTTCCTTTTTCCGATCTGCCCATTTTGCGCGAGCTCGGCGTTTTGCTGTGGACGCTCAGCTACGCGCCTGTATTTCCAGACAATATCTCGGGGTTTGTGTGGCTCGAGGACGGTCAGATCGTGGGAAACGTCACCCTCAGCGTCGACGAGCCGCGCGGTGACCGCTTTTTGATCAGCAACGTTGCCGTCAAGCCCTCGTACCAGCGTCGGGGAATCGCGCGAGCTTTGATGCAGACGACGCTCCAATATCTACGCGACCGCCACGCCAAACGGGCACTGCTCAACGTGCGGCCGAATAACGCCGGAGCAATCCGATTGTACCGAAATCTGGGCTTTGGCGAGGTTGACATTCGGGGGGAATGGAAGAGAGCAGCCCACCCCTCTCCCACGAGCCCATCCAGCGGTTCAACCGGAATAGGTTTTCGTCCGCTCCACCCCCCAGACCGGCACTCGATCTCAACCTTGGTCAGGGCGGCGATGCCCTCCTATTCCTACCGGATCCCTTCTCCCTATACAACCGATTTCCAGTTTGACAGCGCAGACCGCCTGCTCGAATCCCTCGCCGACATGGCATCCCTTCAGGTCACCGAACGATGGGGGCTGGAACAAGAGGATCAACTTGTCGCGCTTCTCACCGTCCGGGCACACCAGTGGGGCCCGGCCCATCGTCTCGAAATCTTGGTTCATCCCGGCCGGCGCGGCCGCATCGAGGAGGACCTGGTCGAATTTGGACTGCAACGATTGGCCCGCTGGCATTCTCATGAGATCCAAGCCCTCGTGACGAGTGCGTATCCCGACTTGACGGAGGCCCTCGAAAGGAATGGATTCCGGTTTGTGAACGGCTTGATGCTCATGGCTCTGGAGCTGTGACCCATTCGTCTTTCGAGGAGAAACCCCGATGGATACTCACGAGACACTGGACGTCTTGAAGCAACTCGAACGCGGTGAGATCAATGCCGCCGAGGCGGAAGATCGGTTGAATGCGCCTCCGCGCGTAGAACGTATGGAGACCGCGCCCAATGACCGGGTGGAGCGGCCGCGCTGGGCGCAATGGCTCTCGCTCTACATCGGCGGCGGGTCGCTCGTCGTCGTTGCTCTGGGCGCGTGGATCATGGCAGCCAGCGGTCGCCCGAACCTGCTTTGGTTCATCTTGGGGCTGCCGTTGATGCTTCTGGGCTCGCTTGTTTTTGCTCTCGCGGCAACGGTACAATTCGGGCACTGGCTCTTCGTGGACATCCAGGAGGGGCGTGAGAACCGACGCCGTATCCGCTTTGCCATCCCCTTCCCCCTCGGTCTTGCCCGCGGTGGGCTGAGAATCGCGCGTTGGTTCGGCCAGCGCCCACGGGCAAGCTGGAACCGGCACCGGCGTGGGCGCAACGCGAACATGGATTGGGCGATTGCAGACGACTTTATGAAGGAATTGGAACATGAACTGGACAGCCGACACGCGTTCACTGTGGACGTGAACGAAGACGGAGAACGCGTGCAGGTTTATCTGATCTGAGTATTGATTTTCCCCTTGAGCATCTAGGCCAAACAATAGCTCTTTAGCTTTGTTGCATGGGACGGGAGGTCTCATATGGCTACGCCTGAAGAACGCATGCAGATCTTGAAAATGGTTGAAGCCAAACAGATTACAGCCGAGGAAGCGGCCAAACTGCTCGCGGCTCTGGGCGAAAAAGACAAGGGTGAAACCACCAGCCCGCAGCCCTCTCCTTCGACGACGGGCAAGTGGTTCCGCGTTCGCGTGACAGACCTGAAGACAGGCCGCAAGAAGGTGAATGTAAACATACCTCTTGGTCTCGTCGACGTCGGCCTGAAGATGGGCGCCAAGTTCGCCCCTGCCGGAGTCACCGGCCTGGATATGAACCAGATCATGAGCGTTATCAAGAACGGCGGGCAGGGCAAGGTCGTAGACGTCGAGGACGAAGACGACGGTGAGCACGTCGAGGTCTTTATCGAATAGGAGTGCGAGATGAGCTTACAAACCTTTGCAGTTTCAGGTCACGCCCGCGTGCTAATCAAGAATGCGAGCGAGAGGGTAATCATCACCGGCTGGGACGAGGATCAAGTCTCCGTCAACAACGGTTCCACGCGGCAGGACGGCGATACAATTTCCATAGAGAATGTCGAGCGGGTGTCGGTACGCGTGCCCCGCACGGCCGATCTTTTCGTCGGCGACTGCAGTGCAGATGTACGCATTGACGACATCGCAGGCCAAGTGAGATTGGAACAGATTGATGGAGACGTCATTCTCCACCGCCTACAGGGAGAGGTGCAGGTGCACGACCTGGAGGGAGACCTCATTGCGCGGGACACGCGCGCCCTCAGGAGCGATGGTCTGGTCGACGGCAATGTAACCTTGCGCGGCGTCGATCAAGCCGAATTGAGCGAGATCGAGGGAGATATCAGCGCCGACGACACAGGCGCCTTGACCGTTCAAAAACTGGATGGAGATTTGTCTGTCCACGGGGCCCACGGCCCGCTCGCGCTGGGTGCCGTCGACGGCGACGTGAGCGTGCGGGAGCAAGTAGGCGATCTGCGCATCGAACACGTGCGCGGGGATGTGATCGCCGCCGTCAAGGGCGCGGTGGATGCGCAAGATGTGGAGGGGGACGCGGCAATCTCGCTGTCGGCCGATGCGCCTGTAGCGCTCCAGGCCGACGGGGATGTGGTTCTCACGTTGCCGGACGAGTCCAATCTCGCGCTGGAACTGGATGCGCCCCGCGGGAATGTCGTCACACGCGCTCCAATCAAGGTAACTGCGCAGGAAAGGGACCATGTTGTCGGAACGACCGGCAACGGAGGACCTCACGTGCAAGTCGAATCTACGCGAGGAGACGTCATTGTGCGCACTGGATCTGCCGAGCGCCGTTCGGGCCGCCGCGAGCATTTTGGAGTCAGCTTTGGAGCCGAATTCGCGGGCATGGGAGAGCAAATCGCGGCCGAGGTACACGACTCGATCCTGCAATCGCTTGCCGATTTCAAGATGCACGGCCGGCGCGGTCAGCCCTGGTTCCGCTCCTGGGTTCCCCCAGAGGAGCAAACGTCGCAAGGCCAGCCCACGCCGCCGCCTGTGGAAGAGCAGCCGGCCCCTTCTGTCAGCCCGGCGGAGCGCAAAGCGATCCTGGATGCAATCGAACGCGGGGAATTGAGTGTGGACGAGGCGATCCGGAGATTGAAGGGAGAGGGGTAGGAAACCGAAGGCACCATCCATGTCCATCGAGAAAGCACGACGCCGCAGCCCGATGCTCGAGGTTCTTGGAATTCGAAATTTCCGGTTGCTTTGGATTGGCCAGGGCACTTCGCTCGTCGGGGATTACTTTAATTTCATTGCCTTGCCCTGGCTTGTGCTGCAACTGACCGGCAGTGCCTTGGCCCTGGGTACTGTCCTGGCGCTGGAGGGAGTGCCGCGCGCTCTCTTCACGTTACTTGGCGGAGCGATCACCGACCGTGTTTCTCCCCGGACGATCATGCTCATTTCGGATATCGTCCGCTTTTTCTTGTGCGGCCTCCTTGTCGCTCTGGTGCTGACCGGCACAGTGAATTTGTGGGCGCTCTACGCGATTGGCCTGGCTTTTGGCTTGGTCGGCGGATTCTTTCAACCCGCGGCCGGAGCCGTCATGCCGACGCTCGTTGGGCCGGTCGAACTGCAGGCGGCGAATGCCCTCTACCAGGGCTCGTCGCAAATGCTCGGCTTTGTCGGCCCGATGCTCGCGGGGGCGGTGATTGCCGTGTTCGGGACGGCGAGTGTGGTGATGAGTGCTCCGGGCAGCCTCGGGGTCGCGGTGGCCTTTGGCGTAGATGCGCTCAGCTTTCTAGTTTCCGTCTTCACGCTGTGGTTGATGAGCGTCCCGGCCCCGGTTCGATTACAGACCCAGCAAAGAGCCGAGAACGTTCTTGAGTCCATTCGCGACGGGATTGCCTTTGTGTGGAAAGACCCCATCCTGCGGATGCTGTTCATCGTCATCGCCGCGCTCAATATGCTCTTCGTGGGTCCGATTGATGTTGGCATTCCCGTCCTCGCCAGGCTTAGATTGCCGGAGGGTGTCGCAGCGTACGGGATCATTATTGCCGCCTATGCGGGCGGCAACCTGATCGGCACCATCCTCTCGGGGATGATCCCACCGCGGAAAAGGTTCAAAGCGTTCACGATTGCCCTATTATTCGCGTTTGGTCTGGCGTTGGCGCCCTTTGGCTGGGTTCCATCCGCCTGGGTCGGCTTTACGATCTTCTTCGTGCTCGGAATCGGAAACGGCTATTTCTCGATCATCTTGATTACGCTCTTGCAGAGACGGACGCCTCCCGCGCTGATGGGACGGATGATGAGCCTTCTCGTTCTGTCGAACGTAGGGCTGGTCCCGATCTCGCAAGCGGCCTCTGGTTTAGTGATTAACGCAAGTTTGGATGCGCTCTTCGTAGGGGCCGGGGGACTGATCCTGATCGTGGCGGTGTGGGCGACGCTTTCGCCGACGCTCGAACTATTGGTCGCCGAGGTGGAAACAACTGCTGCCGCGAGCCGAGGACAAACGGGGACAACCCTCAGCGCGAGTCCGAGTGAATGAGGAGACAAGGGGAGGAAAAGATGCTGTCGCTCTTGGTGCGCTTGATTATTAATGCTGTTGGATTGTACGCGGCGACGCAGCTTGTCCCGGGTCTGACGTTTAACGGGGACTGGGGGACACTCGCGGTGGTCGCTCTGATCTTTGGAGTAGTGAACGCTCTGGTGCGGCCCTTGCTGCGGTTTCTCACCTGCCCGCTTCTAGTTCTGACCCTCGGCTTGTTCACCTTTATCATTAACGCGTTCATGCTGGCACTGACCGGATGGATCGCGCAGCAGCTCCACCTGGGCTTTCAAGTCAATGGGTTCTGGGCCGCGTTCGTCGGAGCGCTGGTCATCAGCATCGTGAGCTTTGTCCTCACAATGTTGGTCCGCGAGGAGACGCGCGGGCAGAGATACGCCCACTAGTCCGTTTCACTACAATTACTTTACAATAAACGCATGGAATGGAAGCCTTCTCGACTTACTCCAGTACTGACGGGGGAGCGTCGGCTCCGGGCTGGACCAATGCTCCGCCATGGATGATTGTCGATGGCGATGTCAGACAGCACAAGTCACGCCAGATGCCGAGAGCCAGATGGGCGACCTCTTGCTCGGGGGTTCGCACGTTTCAACCATCGGCCGGACTTGCTGCTAAACTTCATCTGAGCCCCGTCGCCACAAGCGCCCGTCCCTCCAGCGCGGGCACCCCCTTGCCAAGAACTTGACCCGAGCAGGCGACCCGGCTGTGCTCTTCTTACCTCACCCAAGCCAATCAGGCCGTATACGAACTGCTCGTTTACCTCATCCCACCACCCGTCAAATAGACGGGTGGTTTATTTCCTCCCCCAGCGCTACCAGACCCTGGATTCCCTTCCGGGCCGAGCAATCCGCTGTCTTCCACCTCCTTCCGGAGCCCTGCAACCAGAGGGCGGTAGGGGGGTGAAGGCAGCGGGTATAGCCTTCGTGTCCCCTGATCTTCCCCAGCTTACGATTTCCTTGCGATCATTTGGTACTATCGGACCAGCCGATGGGGGGAAAGAGGTAGTGACACCGGGAAAAAACTTGTAAAAGGCATTCCTCATACGTATCTGGTGCGTCGGTGAGGGCGAACATCGCGTCTGCCGAGCATCCGCCGAAGATGCGGGAACTCATGAGCGGGTCGGCTCTGCAGGTGTTGAACATTTGATAGCCTTTGTGGGAAGACAGGGAGAGGACATGGTCGGGTCGGAGGAAAAAGATGGGCAGAAGCGGCAGGACGCCGAGGTATCAGGTGGAGGCGAGGTCAAGTGAGACTGGCGACACTTGCTGGGCCGGCGAGGGGAGTGGGGCGGTGCGGATTCGAGGAGGGAAAGTGAGGGTCAAGACGATGCTCTTGGTACTATTCCTGAGTATGAGCGTGGCTATCAGACCCGCAGGCGCGCAAGCCGCAAAGGCGATCAATCAACCTGGTCCACCGGCCCAACCTCTGGCAAGCTTTATAGCCTCTGACGGAACCTTAAATCTGCCGCCCGGCTTTCGGGGCAGCCTGGATGCGCGCAGGTGGACACTGGTCAGCGGTGAGGGTGAGCCTCCCCGCTTTTCGCCTCAGAAATCGGAAGACCGCGGGGCGGGTGAGATTGAGTCGCGGAGGCCACACTCGCCGGGGGACGAACGCTGGGCAGACAACTTTACGCCGAATGGCGTCGGGGACGACGTTTCCGCGCTAGCGGTTGATGGGGGCGGGAATGTTTATGTGGGCGGGAGGTTTCACGCCGCGGGCGACATCAGCGTCAACCGCATTGCTGAATGGAACGGTAGCAGTTGGTCCAGTCTGGGTTTTGGATTCAGCGGCGTTGTCCGGGCTCTCGCGGTGGACAATAGCGGGGCTCTCTACGCCGGAGGTTGGTTCTCGTATCTCTGTGGCGACCTGACCTGCAATTCAGCGACAAATATCGCTATGAACCATCTCGCCAAGTGGAATGGAAGTAGTTGGGTGTCCATCGGAAACGGGGTGAACGATGTCGTATTTGCACTGGTCGTCGATAGCGGTGGTAATCTTTATGCCGGCGGAGGGTTCACAGGGGTCTGCGGGAACCCGGCCTGCAACAGTGGAAACACGCCGGTCAATCGGATTGCCAAGTGGAATCCGAGCGGAGGGGGAAATTGGTCCCACCTCGGAAACGGCCTGAACAACACAGTGCATGCGCTGGCTATCGACAGCAACAATACTGTCTACATAGGCGGTGATTTCACGAACCTGTGTGGGGATTTGACGTGCGTCACACCTGGCAATCAGGTCAACCATGTCGCGAGGTGGCTTGGCACGCCCGGTAACTGGGGGGACCTGACTAACGGGCTCAACGCGAGTGTGCAAGCGCTCGCCGTGGACGGGAATAACAACGTTTACGCGGGGGGTAGCTTTCAATTTCTCTGTGAAGATTTTTATTGCACGACTCGAGGCACACGTGTGAACTATATTGCCAAGTGGAATCCGAGCGGCGCCGGAAGTTGGTCGGCGGTGGGAAACGGCTTGAGAGGGGGCGTCCTGGGGCTCGCCGTCGATCCGGCGAACAACGCTCTTTATGTCGGCGGAAGTTTTACGAATGTGTGCGGAGACCTGACCTGCGGGACTCTGGGCGCGCAAGTCAACCGTGTGGCGAAATGGAATCCCGCCGGTTCCGGCGATTGGTCGGCTTTGGATAATGGCATGCCAGGGGGGTGGGTGGGAGCGCTTGTGTTCAGAGCGGGGAATCTTTACGCCGCTGGTGGATTTGGAATCGCAGGCGAGACTGTCGCGAGTAATATTGCCCTCTATACCCGAAGCAGTTGGTCAGCGCTCGCTTCCGGGGATGGGCTGAACGCCTACGGCAATCAAGTCCACGCGGCTGTAGCCGATGGGCAGGGCGATGTTTACGTCGGAGGCCTATTCAATACTGCGGGCAAGGTCGTGACGAGCAACATTGCCAAATGGAATGGGGGCGCCTGGGAAGCACTCGGGAATGGCGTGCATGGCGAGGTCAACGCGCTTGCCATAGATAGCGCGGGCAACGTCTTTGCCGGTGGGTCTTTGGACTATAACTGCGTGGACCTGATGTGCATCAGTCCGGGTCCCAACGTGAACCACATTGCCCGATGGAATGGAAGCAGTTGGTCCGGTCTTGGGTACGGGCTGAACGGTGATGTCATGGCTCTCGCATTCGACAGAGTCGGCAATCTGTATGCCGGCGGTCGTTTCTCGAACGCTTGTGCGAATGCGGGATGCAGCAGCTTGGGTTTGCAGGTGAACTATATCGCCAAATGGGATGGGAATCACTGGTTTGCCATCGGTAATGGACTGAATAGTAATGTCAACGCGCTCGCCGTAGACACCAATAACAACGTCTATGTGGGCGGCTCGTTCGTCAATTCGTGCGGAGACTCGGCGTGCAGCACCTTGGGCACTCTGGTAAACCACGTTGCCAAATGGAACCCCGCCGGGTCTGGCGCATGGTCACCCCTCGGCTACGGCGTGGGCGGTGACACCTGGGCAGATGTCTACGCGCTGGCCGTAGACACTCGCGCCAATGTCTATGTGGCGGGCAGTTTCCCGTTTCTGTGTGGAGATACCGCGTGCGCTAGCAATGGTGCTCAGGTCAACTATACCGCCAAATGGAATCCATCGGGCTCTGGCGCATGGTCCGCACTTGGAAATGGATTGAGCGGTGAGGCGCACGCCCTTTCATTGGACCCTGCTGACAATTTGTTCGTCGGAGGTTGGTTCACGAAAATCTGCGGGGAAGCCGCATGCACCGGAACGGGGACACCTGCTGGCTACATCGCCAAGTGGAACTCAGCAGGTTTAGGCGGTTGGTCCACCCTCGGCAGCGGAACAGACGGCGATGTGAACGCGCTAGCGTTCCGAGCGGGCGCACTATACGTTGGGGGGAACTTTGACCAAGCGGGAGGCAAGCCGTCCGTTATGTTCGGCAAATATGTCAGCAATCGTTATCTTTACCTTCCTCTTCTCCGAAGGTAGAACACTGAAACTGAAGACGGTATTGAACGGCAATCGGCTCTAAAAGATCTCGAAGGAGAAATGCGATGAAAAGCAAAGACCGAATCATGCGCTTGGCTATGAGCGTCACATCCGTATTCGTTTTGACGATGGTCCTAGCCCTATTGGCGCCCCTTCCCCTGGGCACTCGGACAGCAGCCGGATATGAGCCCGCTCGGGCACAGATGATCGGCCCCTCTGACAGGGGTCCGATCGCGCTCTTGCCCGACACCACATTCAAGCTGTATCTTCCGTTGCTGCTCAAGTCTTCAGGCGGTGTAGCGCCACCTCCTGGCGCCACCAGCACACCTGTGCCGCATCCGGGTGCCACAAGCACACCCGTGCCGCAGCCAGGCGGGACGGCCGGTCTGTTTCCGAACAAGACGAACAGCACCGACAGCCCAAAGGTCATGATCGACGGCTTGGGCGGCTTACATATGGCATACTCCGCCTATGGTGCCGATAGCACCGGCAAGATGCCGGCTTATTATGCCCATTGCGCGGCGAATTGCGGCTCCAGCTCGAGTTGGGGGTTTGCCAGCTTTGGCGACCAGGTCAATCAAGTCGAGTTCGCTCTGACCAAGGCGGGTCATCCGCGCTTGTTACTCTATACATCAATTTCCAAGGTGTATGAATATGACGCTTCGTATTGGTATGCCGCGTGCGACACCGGCTGCACGTCCAGTACCGGCTGGAAGGTCACGCTTGCTGCAACCACGAGCTATACGCCTATCTTGGATCCATTCAATCTGCCGCTTCATTCCTTCGCACTGGACAACCTCGACCGACCTCGCTTTGTCTACCAGAAGTATCAAGCCGGCGGCGCTGTGTACGCGTACTGCGATGCGGCAGATTGCACCAACCCCGGCACCTGGTCTGAGGCGGAAATCGCCTCTTACTATCCGGACACGTACACTCTCTTGAATCCGTCCCTGACGTTCACGTCCGACGGCAAAGCGCGCATGGCTGTCGCCATGACCTGGCCGAATCATCCCTCGTACGCGCTCGCTTACTGGACCTGTGACTCGGCATGTGACCAAGCCGCTAGTTGGCAGTTTTATCCGCTGTTCGATGGAAACGGCGCCGAGTTCGTGCTGCGGCTTGACTCACAGAACCGCCCGCGCATGGCCGTATACCAGGGGGCGCCTGCAAGTGGAACACCTGGCATGCTCTACTATGTGGCCTGTGACGCCAACTGCACGGATAGCGCGAACTGGAACAGCAGTGACATCAACTTGCCCGCGAATTTGGCGCGTGGGCCCGACCTCGCGCTCGATTCACAGGGGCGACCGCGCATTGCTTATCACGACGATGTCAATTCTGTGGTGGGGTATGCCTGGTGCAATGTGAATTGCTCGACGGAAAGTGCGGGCTGGCAGCACACGACCCCGGAGGCGAACAGCGCGCTCGCTCTTGATTTCAGTCCTCCCATTCCGATCAGCTGTTCTCTAGGCTGGTGGTTTAGTGGAAACCGCCCCTCGCTCGCGCTCAGCAGTGCGGGCAATCCACGCATCGGTCACGAGGCGGCGTTTTGGAGCGGCGGCACATGCATCACAGACAAACCGACCTTTCGTGCCGTGCGCCTGACGTACTTTAATCAACCGTAGCGGTCCATAGGGTCAACATCTCGATCTCGCGTCGTGAAGGAGGGGGTATGAAAGGAAAATGGATTCTGTTGATCCTTTGCACCGCCTGGGTCTTGAGCTGCGCACCCATCGAGGGCTTGATACCCGGGGGAAGTGGTGAGAGCCAACCGCCGGTCCTCACCCGCGGAACGATCACAATCCGCCAGCATTCCAGCATCACCCAGCCGGGTCCCGAGGGCGAGGATCAGACCACGGTCGAGCACCTCGTTACGATCGAGTTGGTGGATGGGAGGGCAACCGCTAGCATCTCCTACGATAAAACGCGCCACGCTCAGTCGCATATGGACAATGGAATTATCATCGGCGACAGCAGCCTGGACGAGACCACGCACGCGGAAGGCAAATCCGTGCCGGCGGCGATGCAGGCCGCCGGAGGTGACGGCAATGGCGCGTACGTATTCTTCTTCTCGGTACCGGGAATCAAGGGCACCTGGACGCACGACAGCCAGGGCAGCTTCAGGTGCGTCATCCCTTCGCGCGATTGCGGAGCCCCTCAGAGCGGTCATGAGCACCAGAGTGCCGACGAGTACAATCTCGGTGGGACCAGCGTTAGCATCAAACTCGACCCGCGCCAGCCGCGCTCGTTCTCCGGCACAACCACCGAAATCATCGACACAACTAACGGCTTGGATCGCACGATCACATGGGACCTACATGGACGTTGAAGGGAACAGCCGGATGTAGAGCTGGCGGTCTCGAACCAAGCCCGAGTATGAAAAGCACCGGCGGCTCACTTTGGAGCCGCCGGTGCATTGTCAGGGTTGCTCACTGCATACTCGATAGTCTGTTCCATTGTCATGGCGCGCCCCGCTTCCCATGCGGCAGCAAAGGCGGCGGGGTCCAGCTGTTTCTGCACGAGGGCGATCATACTGTCCATGTACGGCTTGTTCACGGGAGCAAGCGGCGCCTGGACGGACTCGCGGAGGGAGGCAGCCGCGCCGAAAAGTCGGGCCGCGCGACGAGGGTTCTGCTCCATGCCGGCCACTCCCGCCAATCCTTCGAGACAAAAGGTCGTGCCAATATGATGCCCGAGTTCCCGGCAGATGACCAACGATTCGGCGAAATAGGGTACGGCGCGAACTGAGTCGCCGGCCACCGAAAAGGACCACCCCAGGTTCAGAAGGGAATTGGCCACCATGTGCTTGTCTCCGCACTTGAGGCTGAGGGCGAGGCTCTCTTCATGTAAGGCAATCGCCGCCGGAGTATCGCCCTGTTCGAAGGCGAGATTCGCCAGGTTGTTGAGGCAGCGCGCGAGCCCGTCGTCGTCTCCGAGGGCTCGAAAGAGCCCAAGACTCTCCTCGAGATAGCTCTTGGCCCGGACGGCGTCTCGCTGGTCCGAGGCAATTAATCCGAGGCTATTGAGCAATACGGCAATAGACCGGTTGTCTTTCAACTCGCGTTGAAGCGACAGACTTTGCTCACCGAGCACCGTGGCCGTGGTAAACTCACATTGAGCGTAGGCGAGGCGCGCGGCGCCCGCGAGCGCCTTGGCTCTGGTCGGCAGAGATCCCTCGTCGCTGTACTCGAGCATCTGCTCCAGCCACCGCCGCCCCTCTACCATTTCGCCGCGAATATACCAAAAGCGCCACAGCGCCCCGGCCATTCTCAGCCCGGCCTCGACTTGACGGCTCTCCAAGGCCCATGCGAGCGCCGCGTGTAGATTATCGTGTTCGTCGTGCAGCCAGTCGAACCATTCCTTTTGGCGCGGTCCCGTGAGGCGGGGTTCCGCTTGCTCTGCCACGCGGACCCAATGCGCAAGGTGACCATCACGCGTGCACTCGCGTTGGCCCATTCCGGCCAGTTTTTCTTCTGCAAACTGTCTCGCCAACTCGTGCAGATCGTAGCGTT
>JAMDCU010000089.1 GCA_023489485.1 Chloroflexota bacterium | reverse complement strand
CGCAGAAGAATTTTCGGGTCTTGAGCATTGAGCGCCATCGCCTGGTCGATGGTATCCTTCGCCTCTTTCCAGAATTCCCCCTGCGCCAAATCCACCGCACGATTCGTCAGGTTGCGTAAATCGGCGGATGCGGAATCCGAGAGCTTGGTGAGGTTTACTTCTATCCACTGGCCGTTGTTCCAGCGCAAGACTTGGCTATCCACATAACGAACGCCGCAGGCGTAACAAAAGACATAATAGTCGCTCGTGTCCAGCACGACCTCAGGAATCCCATCCCCATTCAGGTCGCTTAGGAACCCCGCCACCGGACCCGATTGGCAGTGAGCCACTTGGCTGCGGAGGGCCTGACCGTCAAAGCTGATGAGCTCAAAGCAGTCACCATGTGCCCCCACGCCGCTTTCCGCCGTGAACCAGAGATGAGTGGGTTCCACCTGTACCTGCCGAACGCCATCGGGCGCGACATAGTCGGCATTCTGCAGATCAATGTGGCTCACTTCTTTCCATGCGCCATCCTTACTGTAAACGGCGACGAAATGTCCTTCCTCCAGCTGTGCATTGTATCCTCTCATTCCCTGGCTAAAGACAAGCCACAGCGCTTTGCCCGAGGATCCAACATCCAGTGGAGACACTGTGACCGCGATAAGAGAGTCGCGCATCGACTTGAGCGTAGTCACTAATCGGGGGTCTGTGCCCGTCTTGTACCCGAACAAGAAACCATAGACCCGAAAATTCTTCTGCGCCCGTCCCGTCTGGCCGTAGAACGCTTCACCCGTGAAGCCATCATCCGTGGAGTAACTGATTCCTGTCTCCAAGAGACTCGTTCGACCTTGAATGACACTTGAGCTCTTGAGTGGCTTGCCGAGAATGCGCTCAAGGGCATCGCGGGCACGGCTCCGTAGTCCTTCACCCGAGCTGCCGAATTCGTTGCCGGTCGCCGCATAGCTTGCCACGGCAGCAAAAACTGTCTTGTCGCTCGTGCGGAGGAGCACCGTGCCGTCACTCTGTGTCTCGACGCTGAATTGGTTTGCCGGATACCGGATGCTCCACAAGAGGTCCGGGTTGACGAGGAGCGAGAAACCGCTGGGAGGTAGGGTCGGTGGAGGGGTCGGCGCGACCGGAGTGACGGTCGGGACTATGACCGGTGAAGGGAGTGTTGAAGGGATCGCCGTGGGCGGCGCCCCGGTAAAGTCCGCGGTCGGAAGAAGAGTTGGAAGAGCCCCGCCGTTGCCGGTAGAGGCCAATGTGGGCACAGGCGTAGGCACCCGTGGGCTGGGTGAGATAATGGAACAAGCAGAAATGAAGATGGCAAAAAGGGCGATCATCGATCGCGCGCAAATGGAGCGTGTTGCCATTTTTCTCCTGAGAGGCGCAAAGTGGGGGCGCAGAGTCTATGAGAACGTTAGCACACGCGACCAAATTCGTCAAATCATCGCCGCTCTACTCCAGTCCCCAATCCGCTGCGAGGTTCGCGTTATCATTCGGTCGTAGAGCATAAAGAGGCGGGCTAGGGGAGTCATGTAGATTCCAACTTCCCAGGCCTTCCTTGGGAGCAGAAACGATACTGAACACAAGAACAGGCAGGCTTCGCTCTATAGCTTTACAAGAGTTGCTGGACCGGTCAAGAAGCGGTTGACGAGCTTACGGCTCAGCCGGCGCTCAAAACACGTTCGACTCGGGTCTGTAAGTTCGCTTTGGGCACCGCGCCCACGATCCGGTCGATTTCTCGCCCGTTCTTGAAAAAGATCAAGGTGGGGATACCCATGATGCCCAGGCGACTTGCCTCATTTGGATTCTCGTCCGTGTTCACTTTTGCCACGCGCAAGCGCCCTGCATACTGCCGGCCCATGTCCTCCACGATGGGCGAAACCATGCGGCAGGGGCCACACCAAGGCGCCCAAAAATCCACGAGCACCGGCAGCGGCGATTGCAATACCTTCGAAGAAAAGGTGGCATCCGTCACGACGACCGGTCCTCCGTCTTGGGCCGAGGTTGCCGGCCGAGACGAGCCGCGTGATTGGGAAGATGGAGCAGCGTCCCCCCCAAGCGAGACGCTCGGTCCGCTGGCTTGGGCGGGCTGCGGACCGTTCCCCAGCATGAACTCGAGCCATGCTCGCACGGCTCGCGCATCCGCCGCCCCGTCGATGCGCGCGACCTCGCTTCCTTTTTGCCAATACACGAGGGTCGGAACACGCACTAACCGAAAGCGCGCGGCGAGATTGGCCTCCTCGGCACTCTCCACACGGACGATCAGCGCCCGGCCCGCGAACTCACGCGCCAGTTCATTCAGTGTTGGGTCAAGTGAACGACAAGGGTCACAATTCGGCGACTCGAACACAATTAACATCGGTCGTCCTGCGGCCAGTACCCTTTCCAGATTCGCGGCACTCGTTCGAATCGGAGTATCAAAAACGGCTGCCACTGTTTCCTCCTTTCTGGCAAATCCACTTATCCACGTTCGGCGACCGGCGAGTTTGCCGAGTGCATTACGTCGCAACGCTTTCGGCAAACTCGCAATGCTCTCTTGATTTGTTTCAACGCCGCGCATGCCGTGAACCCTGCCTCCGGGCGGGGTCGCGGACGGACAGCGTCGGCGATTGCTCCAAAGGTAAGACCGCGTGCGCCGAGTGATCGGCAGTCAGCGCACTCGCCCGCTTTCCTCTAATTGCCGACTCTGCCGATCCTTTGCCCGAGCGGATGGCGTATAAGCCAAAACGAGCAGGCACGCGGAGGTGGGGGGGGATGCGTGGACACATTCTAGACAAAAACGAATCAAAGTCACCATGCTATGTTGATGGCGGCATTCATGCCGTTCGGGGCTTTGCGCACGACAATCGCATCAAAGGCCACTTTTCGAACCATGCTTGCCCAAGCGAACGCAAAATCTAGAGACTGGCGTTCTGAATTTTCCAGCGCCGCACAGCCGCTGCCGTATCACCAGTATATATACACTTGGGTGTCGCTGCAATAGGGCCTGCGTGGCGTTTCGTTACGGGACCCATCCGCCGGCCTCTTGCCAATTGGGGCTGAGACTATCTGCTGCCGTAACCGCGGCATTATAAAGCATTCCCCCTCTGTGGATTGCACAGAGGGGGAATCCTCTAGATCGTATAGTCCTCGACGTCCCATACCCCTTCCTTCGGGAGATGACCCGGTTCGGATATGTGGGTATGTCCGACGACCAGTTGTTCAAGCGCATCGACTCGCGACATTAGCGAGATGACGGAGGCGCCGATCATGTCTGGCATCCGATTGTGCTCCAGGTCGGGCGTGTCTCCGGCGACGCGTGCCTGCGTTCGCATCACCGCATTCCCCGGCACTCCGACGACGACCGAATTCGGCGGAACTGGCCGCACGACCACAGCGTTCGCCCCAATGCGGCTGTCCTCGCCCACCGTGATGGCACCGAGGACTTTGGCGCCCGCCCCCACCACCACACGGTCCCCCAAAGTCGGATGGCGCTTGCCTTTGACGATACTCGTTCCGCCCAACGTGACGCCGTGATACAGCGTCACGTTCGCCCCAATTTCCGCCGTCTCGCCGATCACAACACCCATGCCGTGATCGATGAATAGGCCAGGGCCGATGACAGCTCCCGGGTGGATCTCGATCCCCGTGACTCCGCGTGCGATTTGGGAGAGCCAGCGCGCCAGTAATTTGAGCTTGTGGGTCCAGAGCCAGTGCGTAACACAGTGCGCCCACACGGCATGCAGCCCGGGATAGCAGAGCAATACTTCGAGCATACTCCTGGCTGCCGGGTCGCGCTCAAACACGGAATGTATGTCACCCTTGATGGCGGTGAGGACACCGGGCCCCCGGCGGGGTTTCACATGAGTTTCAGATTCCAGATTGCGAGAGCGCCCGTCTGAAATCGGAACGTTCAACCCGGAACCCTGCGGCCTGGGAAGCTTGAACCCACGTTCTTCATCCTTCATCGTTCCTCCTTCATCCCTCGGCCAGGTCCGCATAAAGCGGCGTGCTCAGATATCGCTCGCCGAACGAAGGAATGATGACGACGATCAGCTTGCCCTCATTCTCAGGACGGCGCGCCACCTGCAGCGCCGCCCAGGTCGCCGCGCCCGACGATATACCGACGAGCAGCCCTTCCTCGCGTGCCATCCGCCGCGCCGTAACAAAGGCATCGTCATTCTTCACTCGAATGACTTGATCATAGATCTTGGTGTTCAGGACTTGCGGAACAAACCCAGCTCCGATGCCCTGGAGCGGGTGCGGCCCTTTCTGGCCGCCCGAGAGGACTGGCGACCCGTCGGGTTCAACCGCAATTGCCTTGAAGGAGGGCTTGCGTGCCTTGATGACCTCTCCGACGCCCGTAATTGTTCCGCCCGTGCCAACTCCGGCGACCAGGAAATCTACCCGGCCATCCGTGTCGCGCCAGATCTCTTCAGCAGTCGTCTTGCGGTGAATCTCGGGGTTCGCCGGATTTTCAAACTGTTGAGGAATGAAATAGCGAGAATCGGCAGCCGCCATTTCTTCCGCCTTGCGAATTGCTCCCCCCATCCCTTCGCTCCCGGGCGTAAGCACCAGTTCGGCGCCAAAGGCGCGCAACAGCATGCGGCGCTCTTTGCTCATGGTGTCGGGCATGGTCAGAATGCATTTATAGCCGCGTGCGGCGCAGACCATCGCGAGGGCAATCCCGGTGTTCCCGCTCGTCGGTTCGACAATCACCGTATCCGGCTTGACGCGTCCCGCCTTTTCGGCGGCATCAATCATCGCTACGCCGATCCTATCCTTGACGCTGTGCGCCGGGTTCATATATTCCAGCTTGGCGACGACCGTCGCCTTGCTCCCCTCGGTCACGCGCCGCAGGCGCACGAGCGGTGTATTACCTATCAATTCGGTAACATCATTTGCGATTCTCATGTTTTATGGCTCCTGATTCTTGCACCTGAAGGATTATTACAAAGATTCATCGGGAAATGCAAGAGCCCAGGGCTAGTCCTGGGCTCTTGCCGAGTGGCAATCCCGGTCCCCCGCAAAACCAAGCATATCTGCTGCGGGGACAGGTCACACCTATTCGTCGGCAATCAAGCCAATGACTTCTGGACGCGGTGCGACAGCCCCCGCCCGGTACAGACGCAGAGCAGGCATATGGCGCCAGAATTGGTCTCGACATTCCACCGACGAGAAATCATTCTTGGTTTGCTCGCTTTATGATGCGGTGGTTATTTTACTAAATTTCGAGCATCTGTCAAATGCCATCTGGCAAGAGTCTCTGTGCGCTTTTCTTGACATTTGGCAGGGTCTGTGCTATAAAGTCCCCAACAATCGAATAGCTCATTCTTCACTCTTATCCAGAGAGGCGGAGGGACCGGCCCTGTGAAGCCTCGGCAACCTTTTGGGGATGAGACGTTAGAATCAGTAGTTGGACTCGCCAACTTCTAACCTCCCACCTCCAGACTTGGTGCCAATTCCGGCAGAGATGGACTCTGGAAGATGAGAGGACAGTGTTGTCGATAAACCTCTTCTTTCAGCGGAAGAGGTTTTTGTTTCTCCCGAACCTCCTCTGGATTTAGAGTTTTCCTGAGGAGGTTTCGCGTTTCCCTGAGCGTCCGCTGCAACTTTGTTCGTTAGCACGGAATCTCGTTCAAATGCTTTCCAGAGGAGATCGATACTATGTCAGCTCTCGCAAGTAACGGCCGCCGTTTTGGATTCTCTACCCGCCAGCTCCACGCCGGCCAGCAGGCCGATCCGACCACCGGAGCACGCGCCGTTCCCATCTACCAAACCAGCTCGTACGTCTTTCGGGATACGGAGCATGCCGCCCGCCTCTTTGCCCTTCAAGAATCCGGCAATATCTATACGCGCATCATGAACCCGACCACCGACGTTTTCGAGCAGCGCGTCGCCGATCTCGAAGGGGGTGTTGGGGCGCTCGCGTCGAGCTCGGGCCATGCGGCGCAGACCATGGCCATTCTCGCCCTTTGCGGCGCCGGCGATCATATCGTCTCCGCCTCGACCCTCTATGGCGGCACCTTTAACCAGTTCAACTACACTTTCAGGCGCCTCGGGATCGATGTGACGTTCGTCGATCCCAGCGATCCCGAGAATTTCCGCCGGGCCATTCGGGCCAATACCAAAATTCTCTATGGCGAGACGCTCGGCAATCCTCGCATTAACGTCTTTCCGCTCGAATCCGTCGCGGCGATTGGACGCGAGTATCACATCCCGCTGATGATCGACAGCACTTTCGCGACACCGTACCTCTGCCGACCGATTGAATGGGGCGCCAACATTGTGACACATTCGACCACCAAATTCATCGGGGGTCACGGCACCTCCATCGGCGGCATCATCGTGGACGGCGGCAATTTCGATTGGGCCGCGAGTGGCCGCTTTCCCAACTTTACGACCCCGGACACGAGCTATCACGGCCTCGTCTATGCATCGCTCGGCGCGCCCGCGTTCATTACCAAGGCCCGCGTTCAAATCCTACGCGATATCGGCGCCACCCAATCTCCGCTCAATTCGTGGCTGTTCCTCCAAGGGGTCGAAACGCTCAGTCTTCGTATGGAGCGTCATGTAAAGAATGCACAGGCGGTCGCCGAATTTCTGGACAAGCACCCCAAGGTGAACTGGGTCACCTTTCCCGGACTAGAGAGCCATCCCGATTTTGCGCTTGCGCGGAAATACCTCCCCAAAGGCCCCGGGGCCATCCTCGGGTTCGGCATCAAGGGAGGCGTCCAAGCGGGAGGGACGTTCATCAACCATCTCAAGCTTTTTAGTCACCTCGCGAATGTGGGCGACGCCAAGAGCCTGGCGATTCACCCAGCCAGCACCACTCACAGTCAGCTCAGCCCGGAAGAGCAAGAACTGGCCGGCGTCACGCCAGACTTTATCCGCCTTAGTATCGGCCTGGAGGATATCGAAGACATCCTTTGGGATCTGGACCAGGCGCTGGCAGCATCCTAGTCACAGGCGCAATATGGAAACCACACACTCTGTAGGCTTGGTCGAACGCCAATACTTTACCTTTGCCGAAGACGAGCCCACGCCGCTCGACAGCGGCGAAACGCTCGGGCCGATTACGCTCGCGTACGAGACATACGGCAAACTCAATGCGGACAAGAGCAACGCCATTCTCATCCTGCATGCGCTCTCGGGCGATGCTCACGCGGCCGGTTATCAAGCGCCTGACGACAAACAGCCAGGCTGGTGGGATGACTGCATTGGCCCGGAAAAAGCGTTCGACACTAACAAATTCTTTGTAATCTGCTCTAATGTGATCGGAGGATGCCAGGGGTCTACCGGTCCAAGTTCGATCAATCCCCAGACGGGCAAGCCCTACGGGCTGAGTTTCCCCGTGGTGACCGTGGCAGACATGGTCCGCGCTCAGAGCGATCTGATCGATCATCTCGGCATCGAGCGCCTCTTGGCCGTGGCCGGCGGCAGCATGGGCGGGATGCAGGTGCTCCAGTGGACAGTCAGCTACCCGGACCGCGTGCGTGCTGCTCTCCCCCTCGCGACCACCGCCCGCCATTCTCCGATGCTCATTGCTTTCAGCGAGGTGGGGCGCCAAGCGATCTACGCGGACCCGAACTGGAATCGCGGCGACTATTACGATGGCGTGCGCCCGAATTCAGGGCTCGCGGTGGCCCGCATGATCGGACACATCACTTATTTGAGCGAAACGTCCATGCAACAAAAGTTCGGACGCAATCTCACCCGCGCCCGCTTTGGGTATGACTTTGATACCGACTTTTCGGTGGAAGGCTATCTGCGCTACAAGGGCAATGGCTTTACCCAGCGCTTTGATGCCAACAGCTATCTTTACGTGACCAAAGCGATGGACTATTTCGATCTGAGCAATGGGCAACACAGTCTCGCCGCCGCTTTTGCGAACAGCAGCCGCGTTGTTTACCTCGTCGTCTCGTTCACATCCGACTGGCTCTACCCGGCCTATCATTCGAAAGAGCTGGTCAGCGCGCTGACTGCCGTCGGCGCGGATGTGAGCTACTGCAACCTGCAGTCCACATGGGGACACGACGCATTCTTGCTTGAAGTAGAGACGATGACGAGCTTGATTTCCAACTTCCTTGACCGGGTCGTGACTGATTTCAAGATCGCGCTGCCCGAACAACCTGACGCCGCCTGTCTCATACAGACGCCTCGTCTCGAACCATCACCCTCTCTGTCGCTGCCGCAAGACGCCAAGCAAGGATAAGGAACGTGTGGGGTGAGGCGGGCGGCAGGTGTCGCCCGCCTCACCCCGCTTTCACCGAATTTGAGGGGAAAGAAAGCATAGAATGGAAAATAACGGGCACAAACAGAACGATCTCCGCGCCGATCTGCTCGCGGTGGCCGACTTGATCGAGGCCGGCGAAAAGGTGTTGGACCTTGGGTGCGGAGATGGGGCGCTCTTGCGCTACCTCATGGACTCGCGGCAGATTACAGGGCGTGGGGTGGAGCTCTCCGAAGCAGGTGTGCTCGCATGCGTGCGCAAAGGCGTCAGCGTCCGTCAGGGCGACTTGCACGAAGGGCTGGGAGACTATCCGAACCAGTCCTTTGACACCGTCATTCTGAGCTATACGATTCCCTATCTCAACGAACCTGCCTTTGTTCTCAAGGAAATGTTGCGAGTGGGAGCGCGTGCCGTTGTGAGCTTTCCAAATTGGGGGCATTGGCGCTGCCGTCTTGATTTCCTGCAAAACGGCCGCTCCCCTATGGCGCCGGGCCTCCCTCAGCCGTGGAATTCAACCCCGCGCATCCGGCCCCTCACCGTCCGCGACTTTCTCGAGTTTTGCGGCGAGAACCAGATTCGCGTCACACGTGAAATCTACCTCGACGGCAACCAGCGCCACCAACCCGGCTTTGCCAAGAACCTCCTCGCTACTACGGCCATCTTTGAGCTAAGATAGAGGTTTCAATTCCTCTCCCCCTCGGAGGGGGAGAGGGGAGGGTGAGGAGGTTTCCTCCCATAGATCTCCGTCATCTCCCCCAGCCGTGCGGCCACCCCCTCATTCAGCGCGTCCGGCAAAAGCCTCCAGCACCAGTTCGGCGCGCCGCTCGTGCTCGGCGTATTCATGCGCGCGGAATGGCCGAGACTCAAGAGGTCTTGCGCAGGGGCCATTGCCGTGTTTGCCGCCGATCCCCACGCGAGCCGGATGAAATCCCAGGCAATGTCCGAGCCACTTCGCGCCATATAGCGCCGCGCATAGTCCCGTTCCTTTTCGGTCGACGTGGCCTGGTACCAGCCCACCGTCGTATCATTGTCGTGCGTGCCGGTGTAGACGACGGTATCGCGCGGATAGGTATGAGGTAAGAATGGGTCGTTTCGACCATTGCCAAACGCGAATTGCAGCACTTTCATCCCGGGATATCCGAATTCTGCTTGCAACGCGTCGACGCCCGCGCGCGATTTGGGATCGAAATCGCCCAAGTCTTCGGCAATAATCGCCACGTCTCCCAAAGCGCGCGTGATGGCGCGGAATAGGGACGCGCCTGGGCCGCGCACCCAGCGCCCTTTGACCGCCGTCGGTTCTCCCGCGGGAACCTCCCAGTAATTATAGAAACCTCGAAAGTGATCAATCCGCACCACGTCTGCTTGTGTGAAAGCCATCCGGAAGCGCGCAATCCACCAAGCATAACCGTTCCGTGCCATCTCGCGCCACCGGTAAATGGGATTTCCCCACAGTTGCCCCGTTTCGCTGAAATAATCGGGCGGTACGCCGGCGACCAACTTGAGACGGAGGTTATTGTCGAACTGGAAGAGCTGCGAGTTGGCCCACACGTCGGCGCTGTCTTCAGAGACATACAGAGGAAGATCGCCAATGATGGCGAGGCCATGCTCGTTCGCGTATCGCTTGAGCGCCAGCCACTGCTGAAAGAATTGCCACTGCTGGTATTTGGCGCGCTCTATCTTGTCCGCCAAGTGCTCGCGCGCGAGTGCAAGCGCCTCCGGCTGACGACGCGCCAGTTCCGGTTCCCACACGGGCCAGGGACGCAGCTCGTGCGCTTCCTTGAGGGCCATAAAGAGCGCAAAATCGTCCAGCCAGTGCGCCGCGTCTCGACAAAAGCTCCTAAATGCCTGTTTCCGTACGGACGATCCACTCTGTTGAAAACGGCTAAAAGCGCGGTCGAGGAGATTCGTCTTGAAACGAATGACGAGGCCAAAATCCACAGAAGCAGGATTGAAGGATGGCAAGGTGTCCAGGTCCGCTGGAAGTAGATCGCCTTGCTCCATCAGTTTTTCAGGACTGATTAGCATCGGATTCCCCGCGAACGCGGAGAGGCCCTGGTAAGGGGAATCGCCGTAACCAGTGGGGCTGAGGGGAAGCACCTGCCAGTAAGTCTGGCCGGCCCAAGCCAAGAAATCTGCGAACCGAAAAGCCGCGTCGCCCATGTCGCCGATGCCGAATCGGCCGGGGAGCGATGTCGGGTGCAACAGAATGCCACTGCGGCGCGGAAATCGCATGGAACAGACCTCCTCGGGAGATTGAGCTCATTATACTCCGAGGCCATGGTCGCGCAAGACAATCTCTCGCACAGTGAAAGAGGAGAAAATTGCAGTTCGCGTTTGACTATGCCCTTTTCCGTGTTATACTAAACGCAAGAGCGAGATTTGACTATGGGCATCATCACCATCTCCCAGCAGTTGGGGAGTCTCGGACATCCGATCGCGGCAGCGCTGGCCAAGCAGCTCGGATACCGCTTGGTGTGGCGGGACTTGATCAATCAGGCCGCCCGCCGCGCCGGTGCGCCCGAGGTGGCCCTTTCTACCATGGATGAACTGGGACTATTAGGATTCTGTGCTTCGCCCCAAGCCTGCCGCCTGTATCGACAGGCCGTTGCGGAAGTGATGCAGGAACTCGCCGCGGAGGGCAATGTCGTGATCGTCGGCCGGGCCGGCCAAGCCATCTTGCGCGGCCACCCGGACACCGTGCATGTACGTGTCACGGCTCCTGCGCCTCTCAGGGCTGAACGTGCGGCACGCGAACAGGGCATCTCGCTCAAGGCCGCTCAGGCGCAGGTGGCGGCAAGCGACCTGTTCCGCCGTAATTACCTGAGACGCCTTTATCGCATCCGGTGGGACGACCCCGCTCTCTACGATCTCATCATCAATACCGAGCGGATTACCGTCAAAGAAGCGACGGAGCTCATCCGCGCGGTCCTCGACACGCGCGTGTCGACGATGCCTGAGGAGAAATCCATTCTTGAGTCTGTCTGATCCGGAACGTCCTCATTTTGCACACTCTTCTGAAGAAGAATTTGCTCGCATCCTGGACTATTACGGCATTGAATGGATGTACGAACCCCGCTCATTTCCCCTTCGCTGGAACAAGGATGGGAGCGTGCTCGAGGCCTTTACCCCCGATTTTTATCTCCCGGAGCAAGACCTCTACATCGAACTGACCACACTGCGGCCTGAATTGTCGACGCGTAAGAATCGCCGGCTGCGCATGATGAAGCAATTGTATCCCGACGTGAACGTTCGGCTCTACAAGCGCGGCGCCCTGCGCAACCTGATGATCAAGTATGGGCTGGATCAGTCGGCCGAGCGGATCCGCGGGACGCGCGCTCAGCAACGGCCACTGGAGCAGGCGCAGAAGAATAAGAAATGATCGACTATGTAGAGGAACGAGACGACTTTAGTGAGATTCTGATTACGGCCGAAGAAATCCAGACACGCGTGGCCGAAATCGGACAAGCGATCTCGCGGGACTACCGCTCTCTCAACCCTTTGCTGATCGGCGTGCTGAAGGGAGTTGTCCTCTTTATGGCGGATCTGCTCCGGCAGATTTCTATCCCCGTCGAGGTGGATTTCCTCGCCGTTTCTGCATACTCACCGCAAGAGCAAGACCAAGGCTTTGTGCGTCTCGTCAAAGACCTCGATATCCCGCTGATGGGCCGCCGCGTCCTCTTCGTCGAGGACGTTATCGACACCGGTCTCACCTTGAGTTATTTGCTGCGCAATCTGCGAACACGGGCCCCGGCCAGTATCGACGTCTGCGTCCTCTTTAACAAGCCCGCCCACCGTCTGATCGATTATCCTCTGAAATACAAAGGCTTTGACCTGCCGGATCGATTTGTGGCGGGATACGGGCTGGACTATCGCGAGAGGTACCGTCATTTACCTTTTGTGGGGATCCTAAGGCCCGAAGTTCTGGAGAACAAAAAACCGGCCGAAGGATTTGGCCGATCAGCGGGACGGAGAGCAGGAACGCGGAGGCAAAAAAAGAGCAGGGGCCCCAAGTAACCTTAGGTCGCCCTCAACGCTCCTCAAGACATTCGCACCTTCTCTTGTCCGCCTTCGCGGTTCAGAGTGCGCAACTGCCCGTCGGATCCTCTCTCAGCTCGACCCGATTTCTTCTAGTTGCCACCCTGGGAGGATGGCACCAGTTCCACCGAGCTTCAACGCTTTGAGAGAGCTTTCACCATCACCACGTCACCGCGGTCTTTGCGATTGCTCGCCAGAGCAAACGGAACGTTTTATTTGGTGTTGGCTTCGATGAGGTCGCCGTCCAATTTCATGGAGCTCCCTGCTATCATTAGTATAGGGCATTCACTTGCCGTTGTCAATACCTTGCGGCCAGATTATTCAGACGAGTTTTTCGTTTGTTCTGGTTAGAACAATTTCCATAAATCCCGTTCTCATTCTGTCAAATCGTAAACACTCTCGGGATTTTCTGCAGTGACCTGGGCATGGACATTCGTATCGGTACATCGGGTTGGGTCTATAACCATTGGAAAGAGATATTTTACCCCCAAGACCTGCGCGCGAGCGAGTGGTTCTCCTTCTATGCGCGCGAGTTCGACACCGTCGAGATCAACAATTCGTTCTACCGCCTCCCCAGCGAAGATGCCTTCAAGGCATGGCGCAAGCAAGCGCCCTCGGGCTTTCTTTACGCCGTCAAGGCCAGCCGCTATCTCACCCACGTCAAAAAGCTGAAGGATCCTGAAGACCCCCTCCACCGCTTCTTCGAACGTGCGCGCCTCTTGGGGCCGACGCTCGGTCCCGTTCTCTATCAACTACCGCCCCACTGGCACGCGAACTTGCCCCGCTTTGAGCATTTTCTGTCCGTCCTTCCCAAGGGATACCGGCATGTGGTCGAATTCCGCGATCCGAGCTGGCTCACGGAAGAGGTGTTTCAAATGATGGAACGTTTCGAGATCGCGCATTGCCTGCACGACATGTATCCGCTCCAGGTTCCGCTTCGCGTCACAGCCTCGCCGATCTATATTCGCTTTCATGGCGACCGGCATCACGCGGGCAACTACCCGCGCGAGGCTCTTGAGCCTTGGGCCAAGCGTGCGATCGATTGGGATCGCGCCAAGCTTGACGTCTTTTGCTATTTCAACAACGACGTCGGCGGGTACGCCCTGAGAAATGCCAAGATGCTGAAACAAATGGTTGGACTGTAGAGCAAGACTCGACAAGACTCCCGAAGTTTTTGGAAACTTCGGAAGTCTGTGCGCTTCGTAACTCTGGATGCTTCGTAAGTCTGTACGCTTCAAGCTACTGCTCCAGAATCGTATTCACCTCTTGCATCTCATCCGGCGTCAATACCCAATCCGCGGCCCGCGCGTTCGCAACCACCTGCTCGAGCTGCGTCGACCCCGAGATGACCGAGCACACCTCCGGATGCGCGAGCAGCCAGGCGTGCGCCAGTTCATTCATCCCCCGTCCCTGCGCCCGCGCCCACGCCGTCAGTTTTCCCACCCTGGCATAATTCCCATCAGTCATATACTGCTGCACATAGCTGCTCGATTCTCCTCGCGAGCCAGGGGGAGGCGGCTGGCCTTGCTTGTACTTGCCCGTCAGGAATCCCCCGGCGAGAGGGAAAAAGGGGACGAGTCCGACATGATGAGTGCGGCAATAGGTAGCGAGTTCTCTCTCGACTTGGCGCTCAAGCATATGATAATGCGCCTGGATAACAATGAAAGGAGACCAGCCCCGCATCTCGGCGAGCAGGTCTGCTTCGGCAAGTTGCCACGCGGCGAATTGGGAGGCGCCCACATAACGCACCTTGCCCATGCGGCACAGATCCTCCAGCCCGCGCAACATCTCCTCGATGGGCGTATCTGGATCCCATTTGTGTACATAGTAGAGATCGACGTGGTCCGTCTGCAAGCGACACAGACTCCTCTCGATCGAATACATCATATGATAGCGCGAGGCGCCCCTGTCGTTCGGTCCTTCGCCGACCGGCAGCGAGAACTTGGTCGCGACCACAAAACGGTCCCAGTGTCCCTTGAGCGCCACCCCCAGCGTCTCTTCTGACCGGCCCTTTGAATACGTGTCCGACGTGTCAATGAAATTGATGCCCAGATCCATCGCCGTGCTGATTATTTGGCTAACCGTTTCTTGTGACACGGCCTCTGTTCCGAATCGGTTCGTTCCCAACCCGATGACCGAGACTCGGACACCCGATTTACCTAGCAAGCGATATTCCACACTTCCTCCATTTTCCGTTAACGAGCGGCTAATCTTTGAGCAATCGCCCCGACGGCGCTGAGATTATCTCACAGAACCGGGAGCGGGACAAGGGCTGGAAATCGGAAACCGGGGTGATGTGCTCGCCGACTCCGTCCTTCGTTATTCATGTTCAGGAACGCGTTTGAACCGCTCTTGCGCAACAAGAAAATGTCCTCGCTTGCCATGGGCAGACGAGGACAATAGGAGCTAAAAGACCCGTACACAATTCATCAAGGATGAGCGGCGAGGACCAGTTTGACGTCCATGTGTTTGCCATCCCGTACCACACTCAGAGTGACCGTGTCACCGGCATTATGCTTGGACAAGAGACTGAGTAGCGAATGGTTTTGATCGATCTTGTCCGCGTCCAGACCTAGGATCACATCTTGCTCCTTCAAGCCGGCTTGCGCTGCCGGGCTGTCCGCCATCACCTGCGTTACCATCACCCCCTGGGTCGTGTCGATCCCCAAGCTGTTGGCAGTGCTCTGGTCGAGAGGCTGGAAGGTGACCCCGACATACGGGTGCTCAACCTTGCTGCCGGCAATGAGTTGGTCCGCAATGTCCCGCGCAAGATTCGACGGGATCGCAAAGCCGAGGCCCTCGGCGATGTCCCCATTGTCCGTGCTCCGGACCACGAGGGTATTGATCCCTATCACCTGCCCGAGACTGTTCAGGAGCGGGCCGCCCGAATTGCCATTATTAATCGCCGCATCCGTCTGAATCAACCCTTCCTGCCGCCCCACCGTCCGGTTCAGCGCGCTCACGATTCCAATCGTCACCGTGCCGCGAAATTCGCCCAGCGGACTGCCGATCGCGATTGCCACCTGCCCCGGTTCGAGCGCGTTCGAGTCACCGAACGTGGCCACGGCCGGCACCTGCCCGTCGACCTTGATCACGGCAATGTCCGCTATCGGGTCGGCGCCGACAAGGTTCGCGTTCGCCTGAGTCCCATCTGCGTAGATGACCGAAAGTGACCGCTCGCCATCAATCACGTGATCGTTCGTGACGATGTACCCTTTCGAATCGATGATGATTCCGGACCCGGAGGCCGTCCCACCGCCAGCGCCGAAAAGGCCGCCGCGACCTGCGAGGTCATTAATGACGGTGACAACCGCCGGCCTCGTCTTGCGCACCGCATCCACAACGGCAGAGTCCTCCTTGAGGACGAGATTCGTCGTCGGGGGCGGAGCCGCTTGCAGCAGCGGTGTCTTCGGAGAGGCCGGTCCCGCTGTGGGTATTGCGGCCTCTATCGGCATAATCATCTGTGCTGTATAGTAACCTGCCACGCCACCCATTACTCCCCCGCCGAGGATGCCGATGAGGATGGCCAAAAGGACGCTGAAGGACAATAGGATATAGTTCGGTTTGTGCATTTTATTAGGACCAATTGTTTTGCCTAATCCATCAGGCTCAACTGAGGAGCCAGCAAGCCCTGATTCGCGGCGCCACCCGCGCTTGTCTCCCACGGATGCGCAGTTGGCAATAACCACTCACATACCCTAACGAAAAGCTGCCGTGGGCGTGACTGCTCGTCGAGACAACAATCCCCCGAGTCACTGGAGCTGTTTGCCTTCACGATACGTCCAGCTTGACGGTAACAGCATTGGGGTGTTACCCTACCGCGACATTAGAAAAAGACCAGGTCTTTCTAAGGGACCTGGTCTCTTTTTCTTCTCCCCCTCACCCCGGATACTTATCCGGTTCCCGGGCATAGGTGAACATCATGTCGGCGCTCACCCGCAGATAGACTCCCTCGCCGTCTCCCCATTCCCGCACGCTCTGTCCGCTCACCTCGCGCTGGAGCTGCTCGAGTTCGGCAAAATGCGCGTCCTGAGGCGTCACCACGGTTGCATGGCCGCGAACAATGATCGCGAGGCCAGTGTCCAGAAAGTGTGTCATGCTGACCGCCGGGCGAGCCCTGGTGTGCTTGGCCCGCGCGGCCTCGCTCACCGTTGGAATGACGAAATGTGCTCGGTAAAAGAGCGAGCCGACAGGCGCCACCCGTGGCTCCCCGCGGGCCGTGGTCGTCGCAAAGGCGACCACCTTCTAATAATAGGTCATCCCCTCCCATTGTCAACGGGGGTCCCATCATTACGCCATTGACACTGCCGCAGGTTATCGTATAATCCCTACTGTCAGCTTGAGCCTCGCTTTCGTGAAGGCGACGCGCGCCGGATGACTCCTTGGCGTCTCCCGGCAAGGTAGGTTAGGCATGCTCGAACAAGTACACCTCGGCAAGACGGACGTCTTCGTCCCCCCTCTCGGTATTGGAACCTGGGCCTGGGGCGACCGGCTCGTGTGGAACTATGGCAGCGGCTATGGCGAAAAGGACATCAGAGAGGCGTTCGACGTCAGCCTAAATGCCGGCATCGACTTCTTTGACACCGCCGAGATCTACGGCAACGGCCAGTCCGAAAGATTCCTCGGCACGTTCATCCGCGCATCGGGCAAACCTGTCACCCTCGCGACCAAGTTCATGCCCTATCCCTGGCGCCTGAGCCGCAAGGAGCTCATTCACTCGCTGCACAACAGTCTTGAGCGTGTTGGGGTCGACCGCGTCGATCTCTACCAAATCCATATGCCGATGCCGCCAGTCCCCATCGAGACCTGGATGGACGTTCTCGCCGATGCGGTCGAGCAAGGACTGGCCCGCGCTGTCGGCGTCTCAAACTACAACGCGGTACAGGTGCGCCGCGCGTACGAAGCGCTCGCCAAGCGCAATATCCCGCTCGCTACCAACCAGATCGAGTACAGTCTGCTCCACCGCCAACCGGAAAGGAACGGTGTCCTCGCGACCTGCCGCGAATACGACGTCTCGGTCATTGCGTACAGCCCGATCGCCAAGGGCCTGCTCACGGGCAAATACACACCCGACCATCGTCCTCGCGGGCTGCGCGGCTGGAGGATGGGCGGAATCAATCTTGCCCGCATCCAGCCACTCGTCCAACGCATGCGCGAGATTGGCGCCGAATCCGGCGGCAAGACACCGTCCCAGGTCGCACTCAACTGGCTCATCTGCAAGAACACGATCCCCATTCCTGGCGCCAAGAATGCACGCCAGGCGGAGGAAGATGTCGGCGGCCTCGTCGTCCTCCCGCATCCTTCGACTGGCTCGGGGTCCGCTCAGGATAAAGGTACGGGCAACTCAGGACCCGCCTTGGGCCGCAGCCCTGAACAAAGTGCGGGGCCAGCCAAAGTGTGGTCGCCTTCCACGGCCGGGGGATCGTCGCGCCCTCCCGCGCAGATCAAGGACAGTTGGCGCCTCACCCCCGCCCAGGTTGCCGAGCTGGACATGCTGAGCGAACAAGTCACAATGAAACTTTGAACGCAATGATGCGAACCGGCGATAGTGGCTACGGGGAGCGTGGTTGCTGGGAATTTTTCGGCGCTTCATCTTTGTCATCTATCATTTGTCGTTGGCCGGTGGCTAAATTGGGGCTTGATCCTTCATCCCTCATCCTTCCGTCTTTGCGTCAGACCATTTGACATGGAGCAACCGAATCGGTATAATCTGACTCGCGGAAGTAAACGGCATGGCTTTGTAGCTCAGTGGTAGAGCAGGGGACTCATAAGCCCTTGGTCAGTGGTCCAAATCCACTCGCCGCCACAAATGTACACAAGACCATGCGTGTGTAGCCTGTCCCTTGGACAGTTTGGTAGATTATGGTAGATTCGCCCACACGCAAGGTGACCACAGGACACAGCCCACCCCGTAGGAGGTGGGTATGTTATTTTCTAAAGCCCTCGAAGGTTTCCTCTTTTTCCAGCGCCTTGGCAACCACTCCCCGGCCACCTTGGAATGGTACACCGAACGGCTGAAAGCCCTCCAAATCCACCTGTACCGCCAAACTCCGGATTGCCCCATTGAACGGGTCACCAAGGCGGATGTAGCGCAATTTATCTCGTCGCTTCAGAGCCGCCAGACCATCTGGGGAGGCGACCGTTTCCACAAAGAGCAGGCGCGGGGCTTGTCCATCTACACCATTCACGGCTACGTGCGAGCCCTCTCCACGTTCTTTCGCTGGGCAGCGCGCGAAAAGTTGATTCCCGCGAATCCGATGGAAGGTCTGCCCCGCCCCAAACTGCCCAAGTCCATCAAGCCCCGCTTTGACGAGTCCGACATCAAACGATTACTCGCCACGTGCGCCAAGGCGAGTCCCGCTCTCGCCGCGCGCAATCGAGCCATCATACTGCTCCTGCTCGATTCGGGCTTGCGGGCAAGTGAACTCGTCACCTTGAGGCTAGACTACCTCGACCCTGAACTCAGACGAGCACATGTGACGGGGAAGGGGATGAAAGACCGCTATGTCCCGATCGGCAACAGGACGAAGCAGGCTCTCTGGATGTATGTTAACCGGCATCGCCCCCAGCCCTTACGGGAGAACTATGTCTTTCTCGGCCCGAAGGGCTTTCCACTCACTGCAAACAAGCTCGCACACATCCTGACCAAATTGGGCGAGAGGGGAGGGATCAAACCCTGCAATCCGCACCGCTTTCGACACACCATGGCACGGTTGTACCTTCGCAATGGCGGCGATGTGATGAGCCTGCAGCAGATTCTGGGCCATGAAGATCTGGCGACCACCCGAATATATGTCCAACTCGAACGAGAAGACATCGAGCGGACACACGAGCGGGCTTCGCCAGTAGACCGATGGGCTTTGTAGGAATGGTGCGCGTAATTTGGCCCAACACCCTGCAAGGTGAGACTCTTCTATCTGCCGTGCCGGAAGACCTGTGTTTCCAGGAGGCTCTCTATGACTCGCTCAACCGCTCTCGTTTATGCTTCGCGTATTGACAATCCCCAGGAAGAACCGTCGCTTGTTAAGCAAGCGAGCCTCGGCATCGCCCTCGCCCACGAGGGTGGCCTGGTTCCAGTCGTGGTTTTCGACCTGCCCGCCCAGTCCGATTGGTCCCTCCGCGCCCAGAGTACGTTGGCCTTACTGCGAGACCAGTCCGCCTGCCCGGACATCCACAGCATTGTCCTGTCCGGTTTTGCCCAGACGGCTCACTCCATCACCGAGCTCGCCGACCTGGCTCTTATCTGTCTCAATCGGGGCATTGAGCTCACCTTCTCGGAGCCACAACTCGAACGATACCAAGTTCGAATGACGCAATCGATGGCCTTCCTAGGCTTCGTCCACGACCAATTGCAGCGGCGCTTCCCGACAGGCGCACGCCAGGCGCTGAGCGCACTTTTCTCCGTTGCTTCGGGGCGTCTGCTTCGGTGCGCCGAATGCGATGAGGGCTTCGTACTGTCCGACGGGTGGTATGAACACGACCGCTCAGGTTGCGCCAGCACTCAATCAATGACCGATTCAGATGTTCTTCTTGAGCTTCTCTCGCTGCTCAAGCCCCTGACCCTCTTGCGCGGGCCAAAGACCGGAAAGATCGCTCACCAAGTTCAACAAGACCTCCTGGCGGCAGAAGCGCAAGGGTCAGGCTCGCCCCTCCAGAAACTCTGCCGGCTGATCGCCCTCTACGCCGACCACGTTTATGGCTCGGGGCAATTCGAGGCCGAGATTCAGAAGCTAGGCGACTCCTGGGTTCCCGAACTCCAGCAAGCGGGCAGAATCGAGATCCAGTCGCCGAAGGTGCTCCAAGCCCGAGTGGAGCAAGCAATCGAGATGATGACGAATATGCTCGATGTGAAGCCCGAACACGTGGATTGCCTTTTCGGCAAATTCCTGACGAAGGTCGTGGTTCGCGAAGACAAGGTGGAGAGTCTCGACGTGAGCCCCGACTATCGACCTTGGTTCCAGGCTGCCGGGCTAGTCTAAAGTTAGATTTGTGCTCGCTAGGTATTCTAGACTTTCGCTATAAGCAGGGAACCGGTGGAGCTGAGCGTGGCTTGCGGGTTCCCACTGGTGGACAGAGCAAACAACCACTCAAGAGTGCAAGGGCGCAAGAGTACATGCATTCTGACAGACGGAGGGCCCAATCTTCAGCGGCCTGAGTTAGAGCAAAAGACAGCAACCATTACAGCTAACTGTTCCTGTGGTTCTGGAGAGGGCTATATCCAGCCTGTCCGCCGAAAACTGGTCCAGGGGATGAGTTAGTCGGCAACAAAAGAGAAGGTGCGACAGTCTTCTCTGTCGCACCTTCAAGGCTAAGCTCCCGATGAACAAAGACAGAAAGGTCAGATGCCCAGTCTCAAATCCCCTGTAGTAATCGACTTGCGTTTGCGACCCGCCTCATCACATTCCCCAAGCAGGCTCTGGGAAAAGCAAATGGACCACTAACAGTCCGGCGAGCAGTGAAAGGACCAGCACCAGAGTGAATGCGGCAATCGCAAACAACCGCCGATTCAAGCGGGCTGGCTGCCGCGGAATCCAAACCAATTGATCAATGTCACTGGCTCTTCTGCTTTCCTCGATAGTACCCATGTTGTCCTCGCTCCACCAGCAAGGTTACTGCTGTCTCCCCCTCAAGGCGGCCATTCTTTGCGCCCATCCGCTCTCGCCGCAGTTCCTCAGCCCGTAGCCTACATATCCGAGGCTGAAAACCACTTCTCAACGGGCATTTGGCCCACTGTTCTGTCAAGCTCGTTTCTCGATTCGCGGTTCTCCCGTAACGCTTAAGCGCCGGGTGTGGTAAGGTGCGCTCCGAACACTCGGGACTAGTGAAACCGAGACGTACCATGAACGTACCTCGCTCTGAGCCGCGAACGTCCTCGCCCCGAGATGATCCCCAAGTGATTTCGAAGTGCCGAGCGGCATTGGGTGTCTGGGCAACCAGTTGGTCGAGCTAGCTCTTTCGGTATCAAGGATCATCCAGGCTATCTGCATTGACGTGACAGCGGTCCGCTCCCAGCCTGCGAAATCGGGCCACCCGATCAACCCGTTCCCATTCTTAGAATTCTCCTAGATTCAGGGCGTTTCGAGATGGATTTGATACGAAAACCTAAGCGAACTCCAAGATGATTCCAAACTCCGCCCTCTATACTGAAAGCAGAGACAGCTACTTCAATTCCCACGGACATCAGAGTATATCGCCCGGCCATTCCTTTCTATCGGTGTTCTCAGAATGAAAATCCTAGCCGGAGTGAAGCGCTTCTTGCCCCATCGATTAAATGGCCAAGCGCGAAGTCTCGTTTAGTTTGCGCTGCCATTTCCCTTTCTTCCGTTCTCTGCGTGGGGCACGACTGACTTTGGGCATTCGTTCTACCTGCACATCCCGATTACGAACGCGCCGCGCGAGGGAGCGGGGATGCTGATCGTCCGGTGACGCTCTTTGGCCTTTTCCCGGTTCTGGTAGGTTCGACAAATGCGATGGGCCGTTTCGCGCGTTCTCTTGGGTCTCGCTTTCACTGCACTTTCAGTCCCACCCATTGCGGCAGAATGTTCTGGTCCTATTCCCCTATTATTCTCCGGGCACAACCCGGACGCAAGATTTGGAACTTCGATTGCACCGCCCCCCAATTTGGTCGCCGATGGCGTTTAGGAAAACTGAGTCCATACGCTCCTCATTCCAACTATAGCACACACCCATCAACCATTACGGCTTCCGTTCGGATCATAGTCTCCTGCCTGAAGACTCCAGGGTCTACCTGTGTGGATCAAAGCACCCATGCTTTGCAAAGTGATATTGTGGCCTATTTGCCGTTCCAGATGCGGAATGATCCCCAATGGCAGACCAAAATCTATGCGCTGTTCAATGAGCCCAACTGCGGCCTAGCCGACAATAGCTTCGCCGCCAATGACTGCACCGGCGCCTCTCTGTGCGCGGTCCTCTGTCAGAAATTCTATGATACGGTGAAATTCGTGAGCCCGCTCTTCCATGGGGCGCCGGTGCCCCACTTGGCTCAGGGCTCCGGAATGTATTCCTAGTTGGCTAAGTCGGCCTGTCGAGTATGAAACGGAAGCGACAGCTTGCATCGGGGTCTCACCACTCGAAACACAAGGGGCTGGTGCCGACAGTTTCGGTTTGGCTGGCCGGAGTCGGGTTCCCATAAACGTTCCAAGCGTCCAGAGGCTCACTCGGGAGAGGGATCGTGTGATCGTTTCCGTCGAGCGACTACAAAATCCAGACCCAGTGATCCTCGCGACGAAACTCGTGTCCTTTTACTCCGGGATAGCTGGTGATCTCCTGCTCAAAAGAAGCCCCAAGGAGCTCCTTGCGACCAAAGGAAAAAGCCGCGTAGGCCAACTCCGGATTAAGGTCTGGACTCAGCAACCCGGAGCCGCGCCACCCCATAAGCGAAAATCCCAAGGCTCACCTCCTCATGGCGGTTGGGGGAAGGGGACTGCCGCTCGCCCTTGCTGCCAGAGGGCGGCGCCGAGCGCGAGCATGACCCAGAGTATGATCCCGGGCTTGGCACCCAACGTAATGGCATCCGTCAGGCCAAAGATTTGATGGGCCAGGACCCCAAGGCCCAGACCAAGGGCAAGGGCGCGGGATTGGAGCGATCGACTTGTGATATAGACTACGTACACCATATAGGCGAATCCTGCGAGCAATGCGATGTACGCGACCAGGCCCGGGATGCCGAGGTCAACGGCGACTTGGAGGTAGATTTCATGCGCGTGACCGAGCACAATATCCGGCGACGTCAGGAAATATGGGTACAGCGCTCTCGAAACCGGCACGAACATATTCAGGCCGACTCCGGTGTAGGGAACGTCCTGTATTGCGTAGAGGGCCCGACTCCAGACTTCCTCGCGCCCGGCAAAATCCAGCGTTCCGACGGCACTGTCACTCTTCTCGCCCGCAATCGCATCTTGCAGTGTCCCGGGGCTGCGCACGATCCCAATAACCAAAAGGACCACGGTAGCGACGACGAGGACTGCTCCCAAGCGGCGCCACCGAACCAGCACGAATGCCAGGAGGGAGATGGCGACGCCAAAGAGTGCGCTGCGCGATTGTGTCAAGGCAAAGATGAGAACTGTGAACGCGAGCGGAATGAGGAGACCGCGCCGGGTGAGAAAGGCGAGAATCCGACTGGCCCTCCCCATCACCATGCCCACCGGGGCATTCCAGCGCGCCAGCGTGAGCACAACGAGAAACGGCACAATGAAAGCGAGGCTACCGCCTACTTCGTTCGGGTGGATCCATCCTTGCACAGTGCCCGGCACTTGAATAATCGCGCGGGGGAGGAGAGCATACACTCGCGCTGGAATGATCTTCCCTGTGGTGATCCACTTGGTACCGATGAGGCCGACGAGTCCGACACCGATGCCTAGCCCAATGAGACCCAATACGACCCAGGCGATTCTCTTTTCAGAATGGGCCCAGTTCACTATCGCGTAAAAGGTGCCTATACCGAAAAGGAGCCCCGCGAGCTTGGGCAGACTCGTCTTCACATCTGCTGAGACCAGGATGCTTACCGAAAGCATCGCGAGCAAAAAGACGATAGGCCAGTCGAAAGGCGTGTGCGGAGTCAAGTGCCCGCGCAGTCGCCAGCGGAGAAGCCATAGAACGGGAAGGAGGATAAAGACGGGGGTAAAGACCGGTCGCGGGAAGAGAAAGAGCGGGGCCGCTGCGATGAGGAGCCAGAGCTCATTCGCGACGACCCAGACGTGAAGGCGGTTGAGCCACGCGGGGACAAACCGGATGCCACTTCCGCTTACGGACAGGTTGGGAGTCTCGAGCGAGCGGATTGCGCAGGTGGAAGGAGACTGTAGCTCGAGGACGGCGGCAAGGGCAACCGCGACACCCCCCAAGACGGCGATGGCAAGCGCCGCCGCTTCATAATCCCCTACGTTACTGATCGCGAGGAGGGCGGAGAGAATCCAGAGAACGGCGGGGCTGGATAAGGCATCCGCCCACCTCATCCGGCTCAAGGCCTGTTTCAATGCCTCAGAGGGAGCAGAGCGCATAGAGAATAAGATGACGTGAGACTTGATACCTATTGCTTGACCAGCGTCTCGGGGGCAGCCGGCTTGACATGCCCGTTCTTGGGCTCGGACACGGTGGGTACCAGGCTGCCGTTGTGGGAATGGCGATTTCTATCGCCGTTGGAACTGTAATAGTAATAATTGTTATAGTTGTAATAACCACCCGCTGCCTTGGCAGACAGCTTGGTCAGCGCGACGCCCATGAAATGAGCGCCGATCTGCTGGAGGTTGCTCACCGCGAGCTGAGCCGCCCCACGGCGCGTCCTCTCGGAATCGACGACGAGGATCACACCATCGGCTTGCGGAGCGAGCACGCTCGCATCCGTTACCGCGAGAACGGGAGGGCTGTCGAAGATGACGACGTCGAACTTTTCTTTCAAGACGCCGATGAGACTGCGCATCCGCTGCGAGCCCAAAAGCTCCGAGGGGTTGGGGGGGAGCGGCCCGCTCGTGATCAGGTGGAGCTTGGGCACTTTGGTTTGCTGCACAATGCCATTCATCGGGCTTTTTTCCTGGAGAAAAGCACTCGTCAGACCAAAGTCATTCGAGACCTCGAAAATCTGGTGCAGGATGGGCTTGCGCAGGTCGGTATCGACAAGGAGCACCTGGAGATCGGCCTGCGCCATGACCACCGCGAGATTGGCCGCGGTTGTGCTCTTGCCTTCAGTCGGATTCGCGCTCGTCACCAGAATCGCTTTGGCGGGTTTATCCACGTTCGAGAAATGGACGTTGGTCCGGAATGAGCGATAGGCCTCGGCGATCGGAGAGCGAGGGTCCTTTTGGACGATCAGGCGGTCCGTAGGATTCTGCGCATGGATGCGGGTGGTCCGCCCAAGGAGAGGGAGATGGAGGGTGGCATCCACGTCCTCGGCGGAATGGAGATGATCGTCCAGGTACTCGACGAGAAAGGCGACGCCGACCGCGAGCATGGCGCCGACGACGGCTGCGAGGAGCGTATTCATCAGCACATTGGGGCGAACGGGCTTGCTCGGCGCTTCGGCCGGATCGGCGACAACCACGGTGTCGAGCGATTTCGCCTCGGTGACGCGGATGTCTTCGTAACTCTTGAGAAGGTCCGAGTAGCTCGAGCGCTGCTGGGTGAGGCTGGTCTCAAGCCGCGTAACTTCGGACGTATTCCCGGCGGCTCTCGCTTTGTCCAAGTCCGCCTGCGTGCTCGCCATATCCGATGCGACGAGCTTCATCTGGTTCAGGAGATTTTCCTTGGAACTGGCAAACCGGCTGAGCTGGCTCGTCTGATTCGTCTCAATGAATTCCTTTGCGATTTGGTTCACAAGGTTGGCGGCCAGGACGGGGTCCTCGTCCTCGATCTGCACGGTGACAAGTTGGGTATCGCGGACGAGTTGGACATTCTCCCGCGCGGCCAACTGATCGGGTGTCATCGAGAGATTCAGGGCGGCGATGGCTCCCTGGAGCACGGGGCGCTTTTTCAAGAGCTCGGTGTAGGTCTTGGCCAGCTGCTGCCCGGTGAGAACCGCGGTATAGTCGGTCGTCGTCGCATTCGACCCCGGACTCACCATCAGAGTCGCCGACGCTTGATAGACGGGCGTCATCATACGGCTCACCCCGAACGCGGTCCCGCCAGCCAGAACGAGGCAGAGCGCAATCAACCACCACCATTTCAGAAGAATCGAAGCATACTGTCTCAATTCCATCGAACCATCACTCCCTCTCCTCCCGATCTATCTGACGGGAGGCCGAAGAGAATCGCAACAAGATCCTCATGCGGTACTACGGAGAAAACTCTACTTCTTTGAAAGAACCAGATGAAAGATAGCGGGGACAAAGATCAATACGCCGGCGCCCTGCAGCGGCAGCGGCTGGGCGAGAGGGCTAGAGGACGACGGTCGGGCAGGGTTTGGTCGGACTCATAGCTCGCGCCAACAACGATGATTGGCCTTGCAAGGCAGCGAACTCGTCCAGTATCATTCCATGGCAGAATGCCAGCTTCAGGCAGCGAGCCTCTGTCAGCGGAAACCTGCAAATTTCTGTCACCTCATCTCTGGGCAAGCCCGTCTCCCCCAGTGCCGGGCCTGTGAAAACCAAAACGATAGAGTGAATTCCCATATCGGGTATAATCTCGTCAAAGTACCGCCAAAAGTGCGGCTCGAAATCCAGCCCGGTTTCTTCCTTCACCTCACGTACGATCGCGTCAATAGCCTGTTCATTTCTCTTGATGTTGCCGCCCGGCAAGCACCAATAGTCCTTGAAGGGTTGATAGGCGCGGCGGACCAAGAACACTCTTTGACTGCCGTCGACCCCAGAAGTGATGATCGCTCCTACGCTCGCTTTGGGTATTAATCTGCCTCCAGCACTGATCATGCAAATCAGGTCGACCAGCGGTACACGCCATCTTCCTGGGGTCAATGCCCAAAACAGATTCAGCAAATGAGCCCACCACGGCTTGGATTTCACGAGACTTGCAAATGATCCATATCTGGCGTCACAACGATATTGCCCCTATCGATGGGATGGTCAAATACAGCGATTGCCGTCGGTATGTATTCTATTCCGCGGCAATAGGAAGTTGGATCCTAAGCGCTTCCTCCGCTTTGGCCGCGTCCCGGAGGAACATTTGGACGGTCTCTTTTGTGTAGGGGTGGACAATCATGCCCTTGAGAAGGTCAGGAACGACGGTGACAATATGCGCGCCGGCTTCCAGCCATTCGACAACATTTAGAACTTCACGGGTCGAACCGACAATGATCTGTGCCTTGAGCCCAAATTGGTCCAGGAGCTTGCGCAACTTGGTTATCTCCGCACACGCGTTATACCCCATGTTGTTCACGCGACCGCCAAAGATGGAGACGTAGGTGGCTCCGGCCATGGCCGCCAAGAAGCACTGCTGTGCACTCATCATCGCCGTCACGTTGACCCGCACATTGTGGCGTGTCTCGAGGTCATGGATCACCTGCATGTTTTCCAGCTCTCCGTTTGGCCCGTGAACGGTCACCTTAACCACAATGTTGGACGCCCAGCGGGCAAAGGTGCGGGCCTGGTCAACGGCTTGAGCAGGATCGTTCGTGGTGACTTCAACCGAGAGGGGCAGGGGAGCGATCAAGCCTGCAATTTCCCGCGACCGCCTCTCGATGCCTGGCATTCCTCCCGTGACTCCCTCCTTCAGCAAGATGGTCGGATTGGTCGTCACCCCGCGCAGAATGCCCATCTTGTGGTACCGCTCAATCTCGGTCAAATTGCCCGTGTCAAGAAAAATGGGCATGGCGTCCTCTCCTCCTTGAAGGATATGCGGCGCACTCGCTTAGCATGCAGATTCCCACTTCATTTCCGCGTTCTTGAGCTTGGGGTGCGATACCAATAGGTGCCAAACGAGTGCCTGAAAGGATTCGGTGTGCGGAGTCACGTTGCTGGAGTTGATCACGGGGACGATGATGCAAGCATTGGCCACACGGGCCGTGTAACCACCGTTCCTGCCCACAATGCCGACAATGGATGCGCCCACCTCCCGCGCATAATCGAGGGCGCGTATGAGATTGGCGCTCACATTCCGCTCCGCATCGCCGCCGCCAACAGAAAACACGAGAATGATGTCTTGTTTGCACAGGCGACTGCCGCGGAGCCAGTTGACGTAGCAAGTTTCCCAACCATCATCATTGATCCGTGCGGTCAACTCGGAAACATTATCCGTAGGTGCATAGGCTTCAAATCCGGCAATCTTGCGAAAATCGTTCACGGCGTGAGACGCATGCCCCGCGCCGCCCCCCACTCCGAGGATGAACAGCCGACCGCCGCGTTCGCGCGCTTGGCAGAGGATGTCGGCCATGCGTTCCAATTCGCCATCGCTCAAGCGGACCAGAATCTCACGGGCTTCAGTCAGGTACTGGGAAGAGTAATTCATCGGCTTGTTCCTAAAGCGGAGAGGGATTCCCGAGTCTGTACAGGGAGAGACGGCTTGAGTGGAAAGTACCGAGTCGGATCGAGCGCCTTGCCAGACTCGCGAGATTCGACAAGGGTCACGGCGTCCGAAAGGTCTTGGGCCACGTATTCGATTTGAACGTCCTGCCGGACGACTTCGTCGCAGATGTAGCATTTGCGACTGCTGATAAAGATATTGGTGGTACCCACGAACTGCCCCGCGAGCATATCCGTCAGGCCATCGCCAATAACGTAGGAGCTGGCGAGGTCGATGTGCCACTCTTGCGCCGCTTGTAGGAGCAGGCCAGGCTTGGGTTTCCGGCAGACACAGGTGAAGCGATACTCTTCGAGGAGCGCGTGCGGATGGTGCAAACAGTAGTAGACGCCATCGAGGCGCGCTTGAGAACGAGCGAGCTCGGCATGCATCTTGTCCGTCACGGCGCCGAGAAGGGAGGGGGTAAAGCGGCCCTTGGCCACCCCCGGCTGGTTGGAAACGACAATGGCGAGAAACCCCATTTCGTTGATGCGACGGATGGACTCGCCGACGCGAGAGTTTAGGCGGAATTCGTCTGGGTTGGCCGGCGAATCGACGAGGCCGAATTCCGGGTCGTAAACCATCGGGTTGATAACGCCATCTCGATCCAAGAAAACCGCGCGATGCATTCGCTTCTCCCTCCTCCCCTATGCTGCCCGAGCCACGTCGGCTTTCTGTACCACCTGATGCTCTTTCATGATGCGCTCCGCTTCAAAGAGGTATTCGTCCGTGCCGGTCTGAGTATCAAGCCATTCGAGGTACTCGCGCACGTTCTGCTCGACGGGGACCTTTGGCTCCCAGCCAAGGGCGCGCATGCGGCTGATATCCGAAACCGTGTGCCGCGTGTCGCCGAGCCTAAACTCGCCGGGAACCTGCGGGGCGAGCGGACTGCCGGTCTCTTTCAGCATGATGTTGGCAAAATCGAGGACGGTGATGGCACGGCCGCCGCCAACGTTGTAGGCGAGCCCATCCGCCTGGGGCGCCTCGAGCACCATGACGTTTGCACAGGCGACATCCCGGACGTTCACATAGTCCCGGAGCTGCTGGCCATCCTCATAGCAGACGGCGGACAGCCCCGCCCGTATGCGCAGGGCGAAACGACGGGCAATGCCGGAGTAGGCGTTGAAGAAAGAATTGCGAGGACCCTGGACGTACGTGTAGCGCATGGCGGCGGTCGGAATCCCATAGCGACGGCCAAGGTTAAAGGCAAGGAGTTCGATAGCGTACTTGGAGATTCCATAGGCCGTATGCGGATGATTGCAGGTCGCTTCGTCGATGAGCATCGGTTCGGCGGGACCGCCACAATCCGGACAGCAGAAATCCCATTGGCCGCGACGGAGCTGATCCAGCGAACGCGGACCGGGGTAGAAGATGCCGCAAGAGGTGTACTCACCTACCGCCCTGCTCCCTCCCAGCGGGGGCAGGGGAACGGGTGTGCCGCCGTGAACGCACCGATACTTGCCTTCACCGGAGACTGCCTGCGATGCGGCAAACACGATCTTTTTCACCGGGTACCGCTTGCGATTGGCGACAATGAGCTCGAACATGAGGGCTGACGATTCGGTATTCGTGTGAATAAAGCGGCTGAAATCCGGCATATAGTCCTGGTAAGCCGCGAGATGGAAGACAAAATCCATCCCTTCCAGGGCTTTGCTCAGGTCCTCCGGATTCGCCACGTCGCCGACGATAAACTCTGCTTCCTTGGGAACATAGTCCGGCTTGCCGCGCGGATGGACGCGGGGCTGAAGACTGTCCACGATCCGGACATCGTACCCTTTTTCCAAAAGCAAATCTACGGTATGCGACCCGATGAAACCGGCGCCGCCGGTGACGAGAACCTTCAGTTATGACTCCTTCCTAAAAGTTCACGAGGACCTTGGCGCCTTCGTAATCGAAATCAAAGGGGACTTCACGCAGCCCTTGCGAGTTCATGGCGCGGCGGACGGCGCCCCTGTTCCCGTTCGGGCAGCAGAACAGGAAAAAGCCGCCACCGCCGGCGCCCATGATCTTGCCGCCCAAAGCGCCGTTTTGCCGGGCGCAGTCATAAAGCACATCGAGGCGAGGATCGCTGATCTTTGACGAGCGGCGTTTTTTGTTCTGCCAATGCTCGTCCAGCAGTTGGCCGAACGCATTGACATCGCCCTTTAGGAGGGCCTCTTTGATTTGGAAACCGAGCTCCTTGGTCTTGTGCAGGCTGTCGAGAACGGTCGCATCGCCTTGCTCGGTATCGCGCTTTTGCTCGCTCAATACCTCGGAGCTGGGACGGCGCTTGCCGGTATAGTAGAGCAGGATGGAAGACCTAAGTTCCTCAGCGGCATGGATAGGTATGTCCAGGGGAGAGACGCGCACCTTGCCATGAGTGTCGATATCCAGGCAGGTTATGCCGCCGAAGGCGGCGAGATAGTGGTCGTGCTTGCCGACCGGATGGCCCGCCATCTCCATCTCCACGTGGCAGGCCTCTTCGGCAAGAGCCTGAATGGGAACGCGCTCTCGCTTGAACGAGTGCAGCGCAGTGAGGAGCGCGACCAGGTAACTGCCGGAAGATCCCATACCGGTACCGGCAGGGACATCGGCCATCGAGACGATCTCGAGGCCCGAGTCTAGGTTGAGGAGGTTGAGGGCAGGACGGACCAGATCGTGGAGGATATCGTCCACTCGGTCGGTTTCCTCGTACCGGCTGTACTTGATGCGGAGGAGATCATCCGCCGCCGGCCGGTTCACGTAGATGTAGACGTACTTGTTGATCGCCGCGCTGAGGACGAAACCGCCGAAACGAGAATAGTACGAGGGTAGATCGGTTCCACCACCGCCGAGGGGGATGCGCACGGGGGCACGGGCAAGAATCATTGGGTCGCCACCTCTTGGAAAATGGTCTGGACTCGTGCGAGATCAGCGGGCGTATCAATCCACCATGGCCCTTCATCGGAGGCCAGGCGATAGCCATTCAAGCGCTCGCCTCTTTGAAGGAGGAGAGGCATGATTTCTCGACCGAAATCAGACGCGACGGCGGGAGGGATAAAATGGAGCACTTGCGGCTCCAGGACGAGGACGCCGGCATTTACCCAGTGGCTGGGAGGTTCCGGGGTTTGGGGTTTCTCAATAAAATGCGTGATCCGGTCGCTAGCATCGAGGACGGCTACGCCACTTTGGCGCGTGTCCTCGCGATAGTGAAGGGCGACCGTGCCGATGCCGCCGCGCTGACGGTGAAAAGCTATGAGGCGGGTGAGATCACAGTTCAAGAGGTTATCGCCATAAATCACAAGGAACGTCGACTGGAAAAAGCGCTCCAGGTTCTTGACAGCCCCCGCGGTGCCGAGGAGCTGAGCCTCGCGGGAGTAGGTAATCTCGACACCGAAGAGGGAACCGTCTTTGAAATGATTCGTGACTGCATCCGGACAATGGTGGAGATTGACTGCAATCGTGCGGATATTGTGGCGAGCGAGGAGCTCTATGTTGTGCTGGAGGATGGGCTTGCCGTCGACTCGGACCATTGGCTTGGGGAGTTTCTCGGTCAAGGGCCGGAGCCGCGTGCCCTCTCCGGCGGCGAGCAACAGTGCCCGGATTTCCGAGGACCGAATCAGCAGGCTCCTTTGCCAAAGAACATGGCCCAGGGCGTCTTGAGAATAATCTCCAAATCGAGCCACAGAGAGCGCCTGGCGATATAGTCGAGATCGCTTTTCACCATCTCGTCAAAACCCACAGAGCTGCGAGTACGGATTTGGTGAAGGCCGGTTATTCCGGGAATAACGCTCAGGCGCTGCTTGTGATGGGGCTGGTAATGTTCATACTCATAGAGCGTAGCAGGACGGGGCCCGACGGTGCTCATTTCGCCCCGTAATACGTTGATGAATTGCGGCATCTCGTCCAGCCCTGTTCGGCGCAGCAGAGCCCCAAACCTGGTTACCCGGGGGTCGTCTGTGACTTTGTATACCGGACGTCTTCGTCCGCGTCTATCGATGACATACTTGTAGGGCTCGTTCTTCGTTATATAATTCTTTTGGAATTCAACGTTAATGCCTTCGGACGCGCCAACATACATTGTTCGGAATTTGTAAAGCGTAAAGATACGCCCGTCCTTACCAATCTCTTTTCTTTGCCTGAAGAATATTGGCCCAGGGGAAGTAAGCTTAATTAGGCAGGCAATCAAAAGCTCAACGGGAGCAAGGCCAATCAAGATGATGAGTGCCAAAATAACGTCAATGAATCGCTTTACCCCCAGGTAATGCGCGGGAGCGGCTGATTGGATAGGTGAGACTGTTCTTGAGGGGGTGAACATCATGTCCTCTAGCGATCTCCTTCCGTCAGTAGTCCACATTTGCTCGGTGCCACAGTTCCTGTAGAAGAAGCTGGACAAAAACGGGGTTTGTACTAATGTATCTCTTCCCCATGCGCCTGGGCTCTTGGATCAAGCGAAAGAGCCAAGCCAACCCGACATTTCGCATCCATGCCGGTTCTATCCTCAGAGTTCCGGCAATCACGTCGAAACTGCCGCCCACACCCATGCACACGGGAATCTCCAACTCCTCCTTGTACCGCGCGATCCACTCTTCCTTGCGCGGCGTTCCCAAAGCTAGAAAAAGCATGTCGGCACCGGATCTCCTAGCCTCACGAACGACCTCTCGTTCATCTTCGGCCCGCCAAAAACCATCTCGCCAGCCAGCCACACGCAAAGCCGGGTATAGTTCCTGGAAAATTCCCACGACTTTGCCCACCGCTTCCAGCTTTGCCCCAAGGAAATAAACAGACAATCCATTCTCCGCAGCTCGCGCGATAAGCCTCTCCATTAGAAAGTGCCCGCTAATGAGCTCGGGGAGATGGTGACCGAGTATACTCCCGGCAAACCTCAGCGGCTGCCCATCCACAAAGGCAAGATCACTGTTCCAAAGAATCCTACGGAATTCTGGTCGTTGGTGAGCCAACACCACCTTTGCAGCATTGATCGCGACAAGTTGATGAGGACATCGACTTGCAACATATTCTACCGCCAGCTCGACAGCATCGTTCATTGTGACCTTATCGATTGGAGAGCCCAGTAGATTGATCCGCTCCACGGTTAGCCACGCGTCCTTGAGCGCAGAACTTCTACTGTCCTTTTCGCCGCACCGCCATCCCATAACTCGGGCTGGCGTGCCGGTCTACATTCTCCATTGAGAACGGGTCGTAATGGCGCGATGATCTTGTCCGGTCGGGTCCCCATCATCTTGTTGGTACCTTCTGGTATGGTGACTGGGCGTTCCGTATTCTCCCGAGATATCGAGCGAGGAACTTCCGGGATGGTCATCTCTTCCTATATCCCTCCCGATTCGACCACGACAGCTCTCGCACCAGCCATCCATGGCAAGAATTGCAGATAGCCTCGCGGCTCCAATAACCGGACGCTTGTTAGAGAGTGGACCACTCGCAGCGGGCCTCTTTCCCTCAGCTTAGCCATGGTTCGGGGATGGATGGGGAAAAGACCAGCAATTGGAGTCGGAGAAATGCCAACGCATCTATCAGGCCATTTAAGGTAACGACCGCGTCTACGCTGGAAGGGCGGTGGGGAGCCAGTATAGGATGCTTGTGGAGTCGGACGCCAAATCGAGTGGGGGCCTGTTCCAGCGCCGGAACTCAACTGACCCAATGCGGCGGGTTATGAACGGAATCACGGTACTTTTTCCTCGATTGCATATCTTTTCGAGGATTCAACTCTAGCCTCTAGAGGCGTGGATGTTCTACCTCCATATTCGAGCTCGACCAAGGCCAGCTGCATCCATGCCTGGGCCCAGCGCATATAGGGGATTCGAATCGTATAGTTACGATAAATTTGATAGTAAAAGAACCCTTCTCGAGACTGCATATGCGTTATGGTCCAACCAGCCACGTGCCTCGCCAGGGAATCTAGCTCAGGATAGCGACTTGATAGCTTGAGAAAGGTCAGGATAGCCTGTGAAGCGCTGTGAATATCAATAGGATGGGTACTGTTGGAATAGTACCGAGGGGCACCATCTTCGAGGAAAAAGTGGTCACGATAGAACTGGAGGCCGGCCTCCAGATGGGGGACATAGTTCTCCTGACCTGTAGTATCGATGAAATCGTGCAGGCACTCCAGGACATAGCCGGTATGAAAGTTGTCAGTCCACGCTTCGCGCCCGCCTACTCCGTAAGGCCAACTTCCATCCGGCCGCTGATGCCCAACCGTGAATTCTACTGCGCTTGATGCAGTCTCAATAAGGCGATCTTCACCGGTAAAGGCGCCCACCCTGGCTAAGAGAGTAGCGCCCAGCATGTTCGCGTTGTGAACTTGTCGCCTGTCCAAGGGGGTATAAGAGAAGCAAGATCCGTGCTCACCGACCGTTCGTGCTAGATCGACCAAGACAAAGTCACACGCACTGCGTGCCACATCGAGAAGATCAGACGACCCGAGCAGACGGTAAGCCTCTAGAAATGCGAAACCGATAAACGCGGTGTTGACGACTGTTGGAGTACCGATAGGGGCAAAGAAGCCTCGATTGGGCCAAGGAAAGTTGTATCCCCAACAAGCCCCGTGATAACCCGGGGATATATGCTGAACCAACCATAGCGCCATACGCTGGGCCACTCGAAGATGCTGCGGTTGCTTGAAGAGCTCATATTTGCGCAAATACGACTTTAAAAACAGGCCCATGGCTTTGGGGTTGTAACCCTTTTCGATGTCGAGTGCAGGGCGCGGGTTCAGGGGGAGGCGTTTGAGCGATTGAAGGAAGACAATCCCAAGGAACCTATTTGAGGAGGACAGGCGATTCAGAAACGGACTGTTCAGCGCATCATGCGGGTCATATCCCCGAAAGTCCTCGGCCTCTATCCAGTCGTCCAGCTTCACGGCTGCAGCCGTAGTGTTTAGCTCTTCCGAGTTTTCGATCAACTGTAGCTCCAGCATGGGACGTCAATAGGTTTCTTCTCGCGGAGCGATTTCATAATACTAAATGTTACCCGCGTGGTTGCTATGAGCTCGACGAGCGGGATCGGGGCTGGCTTGTTATCTTGAATAGCATCGACAAAAGAGCGCATTTCGGCGGCATGACCTTTATCCTGCGCGAGGCGCGCTCTGTACGATGCCTTGTGCCCTTTTGCAGCTAGGACCAACTCTCGAAAATCATTAAGGAAGCCTGTCCGGCCACCGCCCATTACTTCCGCTCGCTCTTTCCCGACACTTTTGTCGCCGTTTGCAGAGTATAGAATCGTACCAACCGAACCGTTAGCATACGCGATTGTGACGACCACGTTGTCACTTTGATAGACTCCGCCATCCGGCAATGCCCGCGCCGAGACCTGAACAGGCTGGCTGCCGACTAGAAATTGAATCCAATCCACAAAATGGCAAACCTCGCCCAGGATTCTTCCACCACCTTGATCCGCGTCCTGTGTCCAATGGCCCTTTGGGATGAATCCTCCGTTCACTCGGTAGTGAACCATCAACGGCTCGGCGACCTCTACAAAATGCTCCTTTAATCTGCGGCTAAATGGAGCGAATCTTCGATTAAATCCTACCATCAATATTGGCGCTCCATGCATGCCCTCTGCAGACCTGCGGGACTGCAGCACTTGCTCTAATTGCTCCTCGTTTAGCGCGAGCGGCTTTTCCACGAACACGGCCTTGCCGCTCTGCAAAGCCTCGGCAGCAAGCCGAGCATGCAAGTTGTGGCGAGTGGCGATAAAAACAACATTGACATTCGGATCATCAAGGATCTGTTTGTAGTCCCCTGTACAGTAGATAAAGTCAAATCTATCAGCCGAGCTCTTTGCGCTGATGCCGGATGCCGTGGCAAGCCCCACTAGCCGGACGTTTCTCCGTTTCAGGAGTGCTGGCAAGAGAGATCTACGGGCGAAACCGCCTGCGCCAATGAAGCCGATACCGATCTCGTGGAGGTCTTTTTGGGGTCCTGATCTCGTTGCAGCTGTGTAGGTCTTTCGGGTCAGAGGAGCCAGACGATCTTGAGCTGTGTCGTACTCGAAGAGAATCCCGAGCGGCACCCGGCTCCCGCGCTCTCGATGCCCACTGGCAAGCAGATCGTAGGCATTCTCCGCCTGGCCAAACGGAAATCGGTGGGTGATGATACCTGCTATATCAAGTCTCCCAGCGGCGAGAAGATCCAAAAACGCCTGCATATTGCGTTGTTCTGTCCACCGCACGTATCCTATCGGATAGTCGACACCTTTATGCTCATAGACCAGGTCGTAGCGGCCTGGCCCGTATGATCGAGAGAGCTTGATGTCTAATTCCTTCTGATAACAGACGTCTCGGGGTATGTCCATGCGGACCCCGCCAACAACTACTACACGGCCGCGGTCGCGGCAGATGCTCGCTGCGAGAGAAACCGGATCGCTGGAAGAGCCAGCAGCGGTGACTAGGGCAGTATCCACTCCATGGCCGCGAGAGAACTCCCCAACTGCGGCCTCTAGATTGGAATCACCACGCATCAAGACAGTACCGCGCTCTGTCGAGCCAAGTACGATCTGCCGCTACCTGATATAGCTTCAGGTACCCGCGGGCAAAATAACCCATTGCCTTTGTACTCGTAGCCGGCTTGATGCCCAGAGGGGGACGGAGGTTCACGCGAGAGCGAATGCCGACCTGCACAAAGGCTTGTCTGCCCAGGCGGTTGAACGCGAGAGGGCGGAGCCATGAATTCAGACCATCGAACGGCTCATAACCGCGGAATTGACTTCGAACGGCCCAGTTTTCTAATCGTGTCAGAGAATCGATTAGGTGCTGGTCTACGCGATCACCAAGCACTATCTCGGATCTAATCATGGTATGCCAAGACACGATCATAATTCTTTCGGACCAAATCAAACGCGACCGCTTTCGAATAGAACTTGGACACCTTCTCTCTGTTTACAGTCGCCATCCCATGTAGCAACTGGGGGCACGCTGCAAGTCGCACAAGGCTCTGTGCGAGGCAGTCGATGTCGCCTGGGCGTATCAGCAACCCGTTCTCCCCATCTACGACAATTTCCGGAATACTTCCTACACTTGTGGCAACTATGGCCAACCCGGCTGCCATTGCCTCAATGATTCCATATGGCATCCCCTCACTGTAGGAGGGCAAAGCGTAGACGTCCGCCGTAGACAGGAGATGCGACTTGGTCGTGCTATCAACAAAGCCGAGGTATCGCACCGATTCTTGATATCCCGTTCCGAGTCTCCTGTAGGCCATCTGGACATCAACAGTTCCACATAGGATGAACTCCACGTTGGGACACCTAGCCAAAACCTCGGGTATGGCAGATCCAAGATCGCTGACCCCTTTGCGGGCGCCTGAGGTGCCGCCCATGAAAAGCACGCGGATCTTTTCTTCTGAGCCGGTTTCTCTCGGGGCCTTGGTATCGATAAACGAATCCACGTCTACGGAACTGGGAACGGTTACAACTCTATCCTCCGGCATAAATGTAGAAACGGTCCGCCTAACGTTTTCGGACAGCACGAACACAATGTCCGCAAACTGGAACGTCCGCTGTATCATCTGTTTTTCGAAGCTGCCCGCTGATCCATAGAACCTCTGAAAGTCGCTTAGGAAATGAAGGATCGTCTTGCGCCCGACGAGTTTGGCACAACATAGATAGATGGCGGATTCCCAAAAAGTCCAGTCGCTGGACGTGGCCACGTGAACTAAAGCGGCCCGCGATGCAAGAATGACAACGGGAAAAGTGACGATATGCCAGCCAGTGATCAATCCGTTCCGGATCGCCCAAAAAATGCCCGCATCAAACAGCGTGCGATATCCGAAAGCGGCCTTGCGAGTGGCAGGCTTTGGCGGTCTGCCTGTGTTGAATGGATGAATGCGATAACCGATCTCGGCACCGTCCAAGTCCTTGACAAACTTGGATATCCCTCCGGTTTGCAATCGCGGTCCGACGAACACCACCTTCTGCGTTACGCCGACCTCGCTACGGTTTCGCGGTACCATCCTATCGTTCTTCGTAGCCCCTCCTCTAGGGAGACTTGGGGTCGGTACCGCAGCTCGCTCAGCCGTTTGATATCCACCATCCATTTCTCCGGGTCGCCTGGACGGACTGAGCCGCTGTAGAGCAATCTGGGTTGAGCATGGAGGACTCGACAAAGCGAGGACGCGAGTTCCCCTATCGAACAGTCTCGCCCCGAGGCTACATTGTAGACTTCGCCCTGCAATGCTCCGTTCTCTGCTACAATCATCATTGCTCGGGCTGCGTCCTCCACGTAGTTGAAATCCCGTACTTGGGTCCCATCACCGTGAAGGAATAACTCGGTTGGATTTTGGTTGATCTTCTGGATCAAGTCGTACACCACTTGCTTACGTTGCCGAGGCCCATACACGGAAAAGAAACGCAAAGAAGCGACTTTTAGGCCATAGAGCTGACCGTATACAGCTACATATCGCTCCGCAGCCAGTTTAGCAACGCCGTAGGGTGAGATGGGCACCGTGGGGTCATCTTCGGCAATTGGTATCCGCGCCGGATTGCCATACACCGCTGCAGACGAGGCATAGATGAGTTTCCCGGGCCATTTGGTCCCGCGAAGGGCTTCGAGCAATCGAAAGGTGCCATCCAGATTTATTGCATAGTCCCAGGCGGGTCGCTCCACAGAAGGCGGAACATAAGCATTTGCGGCAAGATGAAAGATTGCCTCGTACTGCTCTTTCCGTAGCAACTCTTCCCACGCGACTTGGCGAATGTCCAGCTCAAATAGGGTCGCGTTTCCATTTGCGCGACCCAAGTTCTCGCGGCAACCGGCGGTCAAGTCGTCCAAGACCGTTACGAGAGCTCCCGCGCGAGCTAGTTGCTCTACAAGGTGCGAGCCGATAAAACCAGCCCCGCCGGTAACCAGGACCCGCTTACCCTGCCATCCGTAATGTCCGGTCAATTCCGTCTCCCCTCCAGCAGTTGGTTGTACGCCTGAATGGTCCTGTCGGCGACTTCATCTGCGGTGAAAAGCTGCTGGGCCTTCTCCCTTGCTGCCGCGCCCATTCGTGCCCGCTTTGATTTTTGGGTTAACAATTCGAGAATTCGAGCAGACATGGATTCCGTGTCCCCCACATCGACCAGGTAACCTGTTGCGCCGTCTTCTATCATCCAAGGGATCCCACCTACACGGGTGGCCACCACGGGTCTCCCTGCCGCCATAGCCTCAGCCAGTGCCATGGGGGCTGTCTCCTGAACTGATGCGAGCACAACAATGGAGCAGCGAGAGTAAGCATCCAGCAGCTGAGTTCGATTCAGCTGGCCAAGAAAAGTAACCCTAGTCTGTATCCCCAAGTGAGTAATTTCCCGCTGAACGCGGCGAAAATAGCTTGGCTCGCCGATACCCCCTGCTAGCTCAAGCCTTGCCCATGGCAAGCGACCTGCAACGAGACCAAATGCCCGTACTAAACCGATTGCATTCTTGCGCTCAATTATCTCGCCGGCGCAGAGGAGCGTCCCATCTGTCTCAAACCCAGATGTCGCAACCCAGAGATCATCGCCTAGGGGATTCGCGATATTGTAGATCGACTTGTTGCGCAACAAGCTGCCCATGGCTTTTGGAACGTAGTCGCCGGCAATGGAAATCACCGCGGAGCATTTCCTTGTGCTTTCACGGATCATCCATCCGGCAGCGAATCGGCGGTACGCTCCTGGCAGCCCCTTAAAGCGACCCGTCTTCTGCATAACCGGGGCAAAGAATTCCAGACCATGTACCGTTATGACCAAGGGAACATCGGGGGGAGCACCTAGCGAGTATTCTGAGCAGTTCTGTGCATGAATGATGTCAGGCTGAATGCGGTCGTAGACTTGCCGAACTCGCCACGAGTCCAGTGTTGCGGCGCGCAGCCCATAGAGTCTCTTTCCGGTTGCAAGCCAGTGGAAGGTGATTGCCCCTCTTCGCTCTGTGAAGCTGTGATTTACCGTACGATTGCAGGACACCACGTGCAACTCCAAATCGTCGCGCTTCGCCATCGCATGTACCAAGTGCATGGCGACGGCCTGCACACCGCCACGGACCTGAGATTCATCGAAAGGATATGTCGATCCCAGAGCAACAGTGATCGAGCTAGAGGCCAAGGTTTTTCCAACCCAGAGCGTCTTGAGAACCAACTATAGCTTGCGGAGCCAGATACTTCCTCCTCCAGAGCCAGTTCCCGGACCTCTCTTTAACAAGAGAGGAAGAACCCGGCTAACCTCTTGTGGAAAACACTTCGTCAAAAGGTCCACAAAAAAGACGATTCGAAAGGCAGAATTGAACTGAAGAAATGACCTTAGCATGTAGGCTTCGTTCCATGCGTAACCTTTTAGGAGCCATTCCCGGGGGTATTCAAATGGGAAGAAGACATCGTGGAAGTGAACGTGAACACCACTGTTAAGTCTTGGCAGAACCTCAAACAGGAGATAGTTCAAATCCGAGCCGAATTTTGAAATGTGTGAGGAATCTACGAACAAGATATCACCTGCTGCCAAGGTCGTAAACGTTTGCGGGTCGACTCTCTGTACCTTTTCTGCAATGATCCGCGTCGTTCTCCGGTCCTTCTCGTTGAGGAGAGAGTACAACCGCTCGGGGTACGGTTCGACAAAGGTGATCTTCACTGTGCCCTGCAGGAATTCATCACTCGTATCAAGGATGGCCGCGGAAGAAAAGCCGGATCCGATTTCAATAACCTGGGCGGGTGAAAGGTACCTCATCATGCTGTAAAGACTGACGGCATCCGGGTATGAGAACCAGTTGTTATGAAAGTAGTAGCGGTACCTTCCATTTGCCGTTTCCGGAAACGGGATTGCGCTACAATATTGGGCGAATAGATTGAGAAGGAGAAGCTGTTCGTTCTCACGAAGATCCACGCCTAGTATCTGCGTGTTTTTCCCTTCTGCGAGTTTATTGTCGTATTCGAGAATATCTTCTAGTGAAGGTATAGGCGAGTAGTAATGACCGGGCAGATGCGCGACGGGGTAACGCTGGTCGATTTGAATCAAATGGCGATATCGGTTGAGCTTTCTCAGAAATCGAGATCTGTTCAGTATGTTGCTAACCCTCATGCTCGTGGCCCGAATGCGTAAGAATACAGCCTGATAATATCTGCAATTCACGTTCCTCTCGTTTCGACGCTCAAAGGTTAGAATAGAGCTTCACCAATTCTTTCCCGAATCGGTTCCACGAAAGACTTTGTTCTGCATAGGTGCGGCACTTTCTGGCCCAGCTGTATCTCTGTCGCATCAAGTTCCTTACGCACGAAACCAATACCCCCAGACTCTCAGGGTTGTCAGAGTCGAGTAAGAAACCTATCTCTTGATGCAAGATCGCTTCCTTAACCGATTCAACGTTAGGACTGCCGATGATGGGCACGCCACAGGCCATGTATTCACCGAACTTCGTGGGAGAGGCAACACGATTCAACAGGAGATTATCCCGTAACAAGAAGCCTACATCGGCTGCCGAAAGGTAGCTCGGAACCTCATGATGAATGGCTGATTGGACAACACACCTTGTCTTCGGAATCTGGTTGGCGTGGATCAAGGCCTCTACTTGCTCTCTATCCCTGGAAGGAACAAGAAAGAGTATTTTGGCGGACGGCAGCAAGGTCAAAACTCGTGCAAAGACACGCGCAACTCGATCCACCTGCTGGTACGCCTGGGCAGCACCGGAGTAGACGAAGAGCGGATCTTCGTCGCCCAATTCCCACTCAAGACGGCGCGTGCGGCGGGAGAGATCATCAAGTCGAAATAGGTCGGTGTTGACGGCACAAGGGATTATCTCTACGCGCGTGCGAATTGTTGGATACTTGCGCTGCCAATGCCCGACAAGCGCATCAGAAACAGAGATAACATATTGAGACCTTGCAAGGGCTATTTCCTCCATGTGCTCCACACGGGTGAGTTGCATCTTGCGATACGCCTCTGGCAATTCGCTTGCCTGTATTTCCTCGGGGATCGCGCCATGCATGTCGAAGACCACAGGTGGTCGGTTCTTCCGATCAATGGCGACAGCAGTGTAAGCGGCTGTTGTTCCTTCCCCCTGCACAATATCCGGTCTCAGCCCCAGGATCGCGATTCGCAGCAATCCTGTTTTGTACCGATCGACCATGCGGATCAGAGCGGCCCGCTTGAAATGAGGCGGGCTGGGCAGTAGCCAGATCTTAGCCCCCAGTCCCTCTGCCTTGGCAATAAACTCCGCAGCACCCCTTGAGTTTTTGGTTAGGGCCCGGGCAAACACAAAGGACATGAACGAGATACGCGCTCCGTTTCTTGACACTTCCCTTGCTTCTGAAAGCACTCGAGTCCGGTAGCCGTTCTCGCTTGTGATGTCCACATCTGTGACAAAGAGGATATGCTTCAAGAGATGATCATTCGCACACAATGAGCGGGAGGCAAACATTCCGGGTTAACCTTCTTTCGCTCTAGCCTCTGCCTTCTCAACAAAGCGCGGGCGGGCAAGCGATTCCCACTCCAATAGGAGACGACTTGAATAATACGTGGCACGCCTGGTTAATCGCGGGAATTGTCTGAAGGACAATCGATCGCACGCGCCCAAGACGACAGCGGAGACGACGACGATTGCAAAAAGCATTATGAAGAAAGTTAGTCGGTATGTACGTGAATAGTGCCTGTTCAGAAAGTGATTGCGGCTCGCAATCAAGTGGTGCGTCCGCGGTTCGGATTGTTTGCCATAGCTGCCCCCTCCTAGATGAACAATCTCCAATCCAGGCAAGAGGTAGGTTTTCCATCCCTTCTCCCGCATTCGCCAGCACCAGTCCATCTCTTCAGAATACATGAAGAAGCCTTGATCGAAGAGCCCGATCTCGTCGATCACGTCCCGTCGTACAAGGAAATAGGCTCCGGAAACATAACCGACAGCCATTGGCTCGCTTGTGGCAGGCGGGATCTGTCCGGCACGACGTGCGAGAATGCTTCGTGGAAGAATCCGGCCGCAGGGAAAGACATCTGCAAGGGCCGAAGAGCGAGAGTGGAATTGCCCGTATGACACTTGGGCTTTGCCGTCTATTCCGACCAGCGTTACGCCCACTGCACCTGCATCAGGGTGCTGGTTAAGGAATTCAACACTTCCTGCTAAGACGCCCGCCCTGACAATCGTATCAGAGTTGAGAAGAAGAACATAGCGCCCCGTCGCACAAACGATTCCCCTATTGTTTCCGGCCGCAAAACCTACGTTTTGTGGATTTGCTATTAATCGGATAGTCGGAAACATAGCTCCGAGCAAACTTGCACTTCCATCTGTAGACGCGTTGTCTACAAGAATAATTTCCCGGCTAATCCCTTTATCGGCCTCGATGACCGATACAATGCACTGCCTCGTCAGATCGAAGGTGTTGTAGTTAACGATGATGATCGAGAGATCGAGAACGCCGCTATCTTTTGCATTTGACGTCTGCTCATTCATCGGGAGATACCGGCAGGGCCTCCTTGAATCGAGCCGCAACGAACGACAGATGATTCACTACAGATGCCATCTCGGCCGAACTAAAGTAACCCATAAGCACTAGCCCGGCCAGATAAGTGCATGCAGCGCCCACGAGTCCTACCCACCAAGAGAGCTGAAAGGCGACAATCCCAACGACCAGGCCGACGATTAGTCCTGGTATGGCACGAAGCAGAGGGATAGGATTGATCGAGCACTGATATCGCCGTGCAAAGTACGCGTGGCAGCAAACTCCGACGCCAAAACTTGCCACCGTAGTGATGCTCGACCCGATAATGCCCAGGTGCGGAATCAGCACCAAGTTACCGATCACATTGCTCGCCGCCCCAATCAGACTTATCCAGACCAACGGCCACTGCCCACCGGCCGCGTAGATCGCGCGCCCGACCGTCGCATTGAAGGAGACCAGAACGACGCTCCAGATTACGATCTGGAGTACAGCAACAGATGATTCATATTTGGCCCCATAAAGAAGGTGTACCAACCAAGCTGCGATGGGGACCACAGTGACGATATTCAGGAGACCGGCGGCGAAAATCAGTTTGTAAAAGCGCTGCGTAAGTGTCCCGAGTTGCGCTCTTCGCTCGCCTGCGATGCGAGCGAGTTCTGGATAGATAGCTTGGGCAAATGAATTCGGGAGGAACAGGGAAATGTCGAGAAAAAAATAGCCGGCGACGTAGAGCCCGAGGACTTCCAAAGGCACCGTCCGCGATAACATCAACACATCGACCTTGCTCAAGATGTAAGCCGAAGCACCTCCGAGAAAGAATGGTACCGCGGAATAGAGCAAGGTTCTCTGTTCCGACCAAACCCAGGTCAGCCGCGGCGCAAAAAACCGGGAACGAAGAATGCCCAGGGCTAGGACAGTGCGTACGAGAGCGGCAAAACAGCTTGCAGCGGCTAGCCCGACTACTCCATAACCAGAGTGAAGTGCAATCGAGCCAGTGACAAGATAGACGGCAGTGGAAGTCAAGGTCACGAGGACAGAGTAGCCCATCTGCTGATGGGCCTGAAACACAGTATCGGCCGCATCGGTAACGGCCAGCGCGAATAGCCCCAAGCTGAGAATCAGGGACATTTCATTGACAATTCGAGGGTAGCCGGAGAGGAAAAGGAAGATAGCCAGGACGCCGATCGCGATTCCAGCAAATAGCACGCGCAATGACAGGGACTCGGCAAATAGGCGCGGAGCGTCTTCGGGATGCTGAGCCATCGACCGGACAACCAGAGGACTAAGGCCGAATAGAACAGCAACCGACAGGTAGGCAATCAAGATATTGCTCAATTGGTATGCGCCCAAGTCACCACTGCCGAGTTGCCGAGCGATGAAGGGAACAAAGATTAGGCCTGAGACCCGCCCCAGCAGTTGGCCGGTGGTAAGGACAACGGTGTTAAAGAGGACATTTCGCGTCCCCAGTCCGCCCCTTGAGGAGGGAAGAGCCTTGCCAGCGTTGCGAGCCGGCAGTTTCCTAGCCACCCGCGGCCACATCAACTTCCCTGCGTCCATTTACCCAGTAGTTGGAACCGATCAAACCGATTAGAACCCAGAAGAACTGGGCTCCAACGCCAACGGGACTAACCCCGAAACTGATGAGTGCCTGTCCCAGAAAGCCAGCGAATAGAGCAATAGTCACGATTCGCAACTGCGGTTCCTGGCTGGAGCGCAGCCTGACAATCAGGCTTCTTAAGCACCAGAACAGGATGAGCATGAAGCTTGTTAATCCCACAACCCCATATTGGACGAGGTAAAGGACATAGGTATTAACGACGTCTCCATTTGGCACGAGCATCAGTAGGTTAGGGATTGCATCGACCGTCCCGAACCCGAACCAGGGGCTTCGTGGAAGGTCATACTGTATGACGTCCAGTAGCATGACTCTCCCGGCTATATTGGCAGAGACATCTGGCGCGGCAGCACTATTTTGGCCAAAGAATGCACCCAACACGTCTTGGATTGCGTTACCGGGCAGGGTGAACACTGTAATGAGAATCAGTACGCCGACGGCCGATAGGACCGGCAACAGAATGTTCCTCGGGCTCAGAAGAAGAAAGACAGCTACAGCCAGCATTGCTCCCCATAGAGGCCCCCCGGAAAGAGCCGTTACGAGGCCAAGTGCCAGGAGAGAGGAAAGCAATCCATAAAGAACCCATTTTCGTATCGCTGCCGCAGTTGAAAACCTCTGCATTGCAAATGGAATAAGCAAGGCAAAGTACCTTCCCAGAGAGATGGGATGCCCGAAGTTCACCTCAGCACGCGGCAATCCGCCGCGGGTTAGCGTCCCGGTCCATGCCTCAGCCCATGGTAGCTGTGGGCCAAGGTTTACGAAGAGATTATTTCCTGTCGCGAATTCCAGTACTCCAAGCACAGCGACAAACGCGCCCGCCAGGAGGAGGTTGGATACTAAGCGATCTTGATCTTTCTCCGTCCGGATAAAGTAGGCGATAAAGAAACAGGGAGCCAAGTTATCAAGGGTGAAGAGAAATGATGCGCGAATTTGGCCTGTAAGCGTTATTGGAACGGTGATGCCGGGCAATACACTTACCGCTAACCAAAAGAACAGCAGATACTTGAGTAGTGGGTGCGAATCGCTCTTACGGCTGAAGAGAAGCGAATACCCTACGCGGAGAGTCAGCCCGGTGAAGACTAACAGTCCAACCGCCCTGCTCGCATTCAGCGGGAGCAAGGGCCGCAAATCGAGTCCCACGTACTGTGGCGTGAGGGCCAAGACATAAAGGTAGGCGATCAGAGCGGGGACAGGATAATAAGTGGCGAACGCAATACCCCCGAGGAGAAGTGGCGGAACTGCGATCAACCAAACGGACTGCCCGGCAGCCAGCCCAGTTATCAGGCTAAGACCTGCGACCAGGCCGCCTAGCAGAAATCGGGAGGGGAGGTCACTTTTGGTAGTGCATGTGGCGAATGCGGTCACAGGTTAGTGATCGCCTTCGACGGGCTTGTCTAGTTGTTGCAGGAGCATAAGTAGGCTAGAATTATTCGGATCAATGCGTTGAGCTCGGCCAGCCCATCCGCGGGCCTCTTGCTGATTTGCGTGTCGGAGTTCGATCCAGCCCATTTCAATGTAGCCCCAAATATCATCGGGAGACAATTCGATTCCCCGCAGCAGGTATTGCCGGGCTTCCTGCTCCGAGTTCATCCGGACGGCCAGAATACCACCTAAAGCGATGTATGCCCGACCATCCTTCGGATTAGACGTTATCGCGGCACGGTATGCGTTGGCTGCAGCTGCCCATTGCTGTTGGCTGCTTAAGTGCGCTCCCTCAGAGAAGCGATTCTCAAACAAACATTGGCTAGAGCGGGTTCTTGCTGTGGGGTCGCCGCTCGCCACCCCTGCAAGGCACCACTTGTCGGCTGAGTCAAAATCCCCTGCCTGGCGATAAGCAGCCGCGAGGCTGAGGTAGCCCCAGACATTATCAGGTGCCAGACGGACCGCTTGTTGAAATGAACGGGCGGCGGCCAACGAATCCCCACCATCAAGCTGAGCTTCCCCAAGCCAAAGATAGAGGAGTGCGTCATGGGGCGCTATCCCAGCTGCGGCGGCAAGCACGCGAGCAGCGTGATCGTAGTCATGGCGATTGATAAGCTCTCTGCCTGCGCTCTTAAGAGCTGATAGGTTGGCACTGGCCCTCCAGAACACAAGTGCTCCATCAATATCCCCGTCCTCCCAGGCGATATTTCCAAGTGCTGCATCGGAAAGTTCGTCGGCAGGATCCAGCGCGTGTGCACGGATTAGAGCCTGTTCTGCGGACTGCGCGTCGCCTCGCGACAACCTGCTTTGTCCAACAAGCCTCCAACTGTGGGCATCCGCTTGCAACAGGTCCGGAATTTGAGACGGCCAAATTCCCCGCAAATCGTCAATCACGAGTTTGTTGCGTAACATTGGTATCCTGGCCCTAGGGGATAATGCAATAATCAATAGTGAGGTGATGACAAAGAGCAACTTGATGAAAAACAAGAGGACCCTTTGTAAAGAGCGTGGGTGTGAGATTGAACCGCCTCAGCCCAATAAGGTGATATCCAGCAATAGCATCGGAGGGCGCTCGATGCTCATGCAGATTTCGTTTTGGATTGGCACGATTGTGTCCCTATTCCCGATTCACTCTGCAAGGGCCATGAGCGGCTGCTTCTCCATTTGAAGATGCGGCTGGTCCATTGGCATATCGTTCAAGAGATTGCGGGTATCAAGCAGTGTTCGCTGACCATATAGGGTTAACTGATCACGAGGTATTGTCTTGAAAGCAGAATGGTCTGTTAGCAGGACTACCATAGTTGCTCCGTCAAGTGTCTTGGCCAGGGATTCTACCTGGAAGGAAAAGGTTCCTATCTTGACGTGCGGATCGAACGCACGCACGTCGAATCCTTCGGCTTTCAAGAGCTTGACGACCTCTACGGCTGGGCTTTCTCTGGTATCATCTATGTCCGCTTTAAAGGTCAAGCCCAAGCATGCGATGGCGGGATTCTTGATCCCGGCAACAACTTGCTTCACCTGTTCAACCACATGCTTTGGCATTGCATCGTTAACCCGCCGAGCCTGGCGAATTAGTTGGGCCCGGTCGGGAGCGGCTTCCACCAAGAACCACGGATCAACGGCTATGCAATGGCCGCCTACACCGGGCCCCGGCCGCAGGATCTTGACACGTGGGTGCCGGTTTGCGATATCTATTGCTTCCCATACGTTCACGCCTAACTTTTCAGCTATCAACCCGAATTCATTTGCCAGAGCTATATTCACGTCCCGGAATGTGTTCTCCATCAACTTGATCATTTCCGCCGTCGTAGCATCGGTTAGGACAATCTCGCCCTTGACAAACGCTGTGTACAGGTCACGCCCGGCTTCGGCTGAGGCACGGTCGATCCCGCCGATCACTCTTGGGTTTTCCACGAGCTCCTTCAGGATTTGCCCGGGTAAGACTCTTTCCGGGGAATAGGCCAATAGGAAATCCCGTCCAGCCGTGAGCGCGGATCGCTCCAGAATTGGCCTAACCAGATCGACGGTTGTGCGGGGGGGAGAAGTGGATTCGAGAATCACAAGATTGCCGGGTGCTAGATGGGGAACAATGCTTTCCGCTGCAGAGGTAACTGCTCGCATGTCAGCTGTCTTGTCTTGGTTTATGGGCGTTGGTACCGCAATGATGAAGACATCCGCGGGCTCTGGTACTCTCCTAACCACCAGGTTGCCCGACTTCATAGCTTCGCGAACCACATCCTTGACCCCGGTCTCCTCAATATGGAGACCCCCGCCGGTTAGTACATCAACAATGTGGGGATTGATGTCTACGCCGATGACCCGCATCCCGTGCGTGGCAAACATGCTCCCCGTCGGCAGGCCGATGTAGCCGAGCCCCAAGACACAGATGGTTTTCGTGCATTCAGTGATCGTTGAGGATACTTTCGCTGATGCGGACAGATGCGTTTCCGTCTCCATAGGGGTTCACCGCCCGTGCCATCCTTTCATATTCAGTGGGTTTATCAAGTAACCGCTGGGTCCATTCCCGAATTCTTTCTCTGTTTGTGCCGACTAGCCGGACTGTGCCCGCATCCACAGCCTCTGGCCTCTCTGTCGTTTCCCGCAGAACCAGGACTGGCTTTCCCAAACTCGGCGCCTCTTCTTGGATCCCACCCGAGTCCGTCAGTACCAATGTTGAGCGCTTCATCAGGTAGACCAACGGTAGGTAGTCGAGCGGGGCAAGCAGAGCGACTCCCGGGACCCCACCTAGCATTTCGTGTACCGGACGCTGAATGCTGGGATTAAGGTGGACTGGATAGACGACCTGGACATCTCCGCGGTAAGCAAGCGCAATGTCACACAGGGCCGAGCAGATTTGTCTGATTGGCTCCCCAAAGTTCTCGCGCCGATGCGCGGTAACCAGGATGAGGCGCTTGTTCCAGTCGATGTCCTTGAGAGGCCCGTGATCGGGGGTATACGGTAAGCCGGCGACCATGTGTAGAGCATCGATCACAGAATTCCCTGTTACTCGGATCGCCTTGTCTGCCACCCCCTCCTCGAGTAGGTTTTGTTTGGCTCTTGTTGTCGGTGCAAAATGCAGGTCTGCGACAACCGTCGTCAATCGCCGGTTGACCTCCTCGGGAAATGGGTGATATTTATTGTGCGTGCGCAGACCGGCCTCGACGTGACCAACCCGTGACCTGGCGTAAAAAGCTGCTAACGATGCAGCCGCGGTGGTTGTCGTATCTCCTTGCACCAGTACCCAATCAGGCTGGTCGGCTTTGAGAATTGGCTCCAACTTTGCCAAGACGCTGGATGCGACCTGCGTGGGCGATTGGCTTTCGTGCATCACGTCGAGGTCGTAATCGGGCGCGATATTGAAGAGGTTCAAAACCTGATCAAGCATCTGTCGATGCTGCGCTGTAACACAAACACGGCTGACGATCTCATTCGGGTGCTTGGCAAGTTCCTTGACGACAGGTGCCATCTTTATGGCCTCCGGTCGCGTGCCGAACACAGACAGGACTTTAATCATTGGTTTTTAAGAGCTGGCATCCTACCTCGGTCCACATCGCTCGACAGCAAATGCAAATCCACGATCAACCAGAGAGGAAATCGGATCGTCCACCGGCTTTGCACTGCATCGTAGCGGCCGATGATGCGGCTCCCGAGCATGAGGCCGAGGTCGGGTTGGCCGTTCGGCTGATAGGCGACGATGCGAGGGCGTAGAGGCGCAGGCAGCAGGCGGGCGGCGGCACCGCGGAAGGCCGCAGCTCGATAGAGCGGGCGGAGCAGCCGCTGAACGGAAAGAGCGTTAAAGGGCGCTATGTAAAAGGGGGTCCAGTAGAACGGAAACGACGGTAGCGCCAACAGGTAGACGAGGACGGCAGCACGTCGATTCGAAACATATAACACTGCCAGCCCCGCCCAGAGGACCAGTATTAGCAACGTCATGTATGCGGGGTCCTACAAACGTCCTTCCAGCAGAAAAGGTGAAAGGCCAAACGCGGCTTGTCGTAGACAAAGGGCTGGCTCAGCGTCATGAGTATCTGAAACAAAGCATCCATGCGTCTTCGGAAATACCCGTTTGGACCCGCGAAACCCTTCCACCCGCTCCAGCCAGTCACATGGTATCCCAACCGTTTCATGTCTGCGGACGACCACGCACTTCGATGTTCCATCCATTGGTTGCTAGATATAGCAGACGGATCTTGCTCTACTCTGCCGTTGGGGGTTAGAACGATCACCCGATGACGGGCGAGCTCTTCCATGGCGCCGAGAAGGAACAAGCCCTGGTCCTTGTCAAAATGCTCTATCAGGTCAAGCGCGATCACTGTATCAAAGGACTTGGGTCGAAAGACGCCATTAACATCTAGCACATTAGCACAGATTAGATGCCTGTATTTTCGCTTCGCCCTCGCCCGGATTAAGGAAGCCAGATGCAGGTCCACTCCTAGCCACTCCGATTTATCAAATGGCAATTGGCTACCCGACCCGCAACCTAGATCCAGAGCGACATTGCCGACAACCAAGGGCCTCAGATGTTCTGAGAACCGCGACCACAACATAGTTTTGGGTGGCAGCCTGTTAATTACGAACTTGCGGAGCAGAAGATCTCCCGCTCTACAGACCCTTTCCTCCACCGAGAATCTACTGGTCAATCTACCCACCCGTCCTTACCTGCTCGTCCAACCAGACCGGAGATGACGCCTGATACACAGGCAGCTCCCAGCCTCAATTTCCGGCGCCTGAGAAAGTAAAACATCCGCCTTGGTAGGGTGCCGATTGCGAGTGCTGCCAGGAGCCACCAATCTCTTTGGTTCCCATGTTTGGATACTAGGCGGAATCGATTTCGTGTTATGTAGAAAAGTTCATAGGGTGAAGGGAAGTGTCCCTTATTCTCTCTATGGAAATGCCACGCCCAGGCTGAGCGTACAGCTACAAGTCGGTACCCCGCGCGTCGGATTCGAAAGCTGATATCGCTATCTTCACCGTACATGAAGAACTCTTCGTCAAATCCTCCAACCTGGCGTAGCACTTCAGCTCGGAGGAGCATCGTTCCTCCATCCAAGTATTCAGCGTCGTGAAGTGCTGGAAGAGTTTCGAGATTACTCTCACCCATATAATCATGATTTGCGAGCCCGTTACGAATGTCTATTGACCCACCGAACATCTGCACCGTTCCGGGGTCGTCGGACCAGAAAATCAGCGGACCGACCGCGCCGATGCTCTCGTCATGCTCCATTACTGTGACAAGATGTTCCAGACCGTCGGAAGCCAGTTTCACGTCGGGATTCCAAATTCCGATGTATTTGGCACCTTCTGTGAGTAGACGGCGGATTCCGAGGTTCCAGCCTGCTGCGGTTCCCAGGTTGGCTCTTGGCTCAATTACCAGCGCGCCGGGAGCGTTAGTTTTGAGCCGGTCCACCTCGCTCGCGGTCTGGTCATTTATAACAAATACGTGTCGGAGATTCGGATATTGAACGCCCTTGAGGTCCGCGAGAAAACGGTCGAGGTCAGGAGCGGACCGGTACCAAATTGTGACTAGCCCGACTAGGGGCACACCATCAGTCATGCCTATCTCTTGAGCCGTTCAATTCCTTTCTCCGCTTCTGAGTTGGCCGGGTCCATAGTGAGCGCTGTTTCGTACGCCTTCAGGGCTTTATCTGATTGCTTGGCCCATTCATAGATCTGTCCAGCCGTCACCCAGTACCAAACGTTCCCATTGGGAGAGAGCTCAACTGCTTTCTCAATCGAGCTTACCGCCCGATCTGAATCTCCGACTTGGCGGTAAGCCTGAGCCAGAAATAGATACGAGTGGGCGAAGTTCGGGAACTGGGCTGTGGCTTGCTTCAATACTTGGATTGCCAGACTGGTATTGTTAGCTAGGAGGGCGTTTTCGCCACGCATTACCCAAGGCCACGGATCACTCGGGGAGCGATCAACAGCCTGTTTGTACCAGATTTCGGCCTCCGCGTATTTCTTTTCGCCCTGGTACACTCGCCCGAGTTCCGTATAGGGAGCCGGGTTGCCAGGATCTATTTCGATCGCCTCCCTGAGTTGCTCATCTGCCGCTTGTGCCCCGTAGCCGGCTTTATAGAGGATTCTGCCAAGGGCAACATGTGCTTCACCGTTCTTCTCGTCTATTAGCAGAGCCTGGCGGAGAGTGTCTATCGCCTGTGTCAGTTGATTAGCTTGTTCGTAGAGCCCGGCTAGAGCTACTCGGTAGCCGGCGTTTCCCACGTGGTCTAGTTCAACAGACCTCTTTGCAGCCGTGATGGCGGCTTCGATTTTGCCCTCGCGTTCGTAGATCTGACCAAGTTCGTACCACGGGTGCGGTTCGGCCGGGAATATCTCGGTCGCTCTGGTTGCTATGTCCAAGGCAGCGCTCATCTGGTTGTCATCAAGAAAGTTCTCGATCCTCCGAACCTGGATCCAGACATCGCTTGCATTTCTGTCGGCTGCGAGTCGAAACCAGTAATCTGCCTCGGTGTAGCGTTTCTCTTTGCGGAGAATATCACCCATCGCGGTGTAACCGTCGGGTTTTTCCGGCGCTAGCGAGATACCCCGGTTCACCTGGACTATTGCTGGGCCAGAACCCTCTCCGCTGAGATACGTTGAGAGCCCTAATCTAATGTAGGCGGACCACGTGTAACGCCCATCGGGAAGCTGAGTCGCGTCCCTGTAGGCGTTCACCGCGTCTGCGAACTTTCCCTGCTCGCGCAGGTAGTCGCCCAGAAATATTAGCCATTCTTCACGATGAGAAGATGAAGGCATTGTCTGAAGCGAGTTCCGCAATAAGCTAACTGCTGTGTCGACACTCTTCTTGCCATTCAGGGCTCTAGCCTGGTAGCTTACCACCTCTTCAGGCAGGGCCTGTTGCGCGGCCGCAAGAGCGTACAGAGCGTCATCCCATCTTTTTGCCTGGATTGAACGCTCCGCCGACAGAATCATCTCGTTCCACGCCCGTGCTTGCCTCCATTCCGCGACCGCTTGTCCAAGTTTTCCAACGCTCTCGTAGGCTCTTCCTAATGAGACCCTGATCATCGAATCGTCTGGGTATTCAAGCACACCTTGCTCGAGCAGAGCCGAGGCACGTTCGCCATCGCCTCTCGCAAGTTCACCGAGCCCCGCCCAGAGAATCTGTCTGGGGCCCTTCGGCTCGATAGGTAGATTCAAGGCAGAAAGGCCTGAAGAGAGTGATCTACGGATTATTCCAAGAACCTCCAGATTACTCATGAGCGGGGGGGCTGAGCGCGCGCCGATGAAGCCGATGAGAATGATTGTGCCGAGCCTTAACGTGAGGAGGCTACGCGGGTTGATCCGTGGCAAGGGTTGCGTCGGTCCTTGAATAACTATGAGCGATTGATGTTCCGTGGGCTTGCAAGTTCCGGTTCACGGCCGATAGTGTGAGGCTAACATTTGGTTGCGTCTTAATGGATGGTTGGTATCCTGCATTGTCGATATTTCTGCGCTCTGCGCTCTCCGCAGCTCGATCCCTTTGAGTCGTTCTCTTCCCTCCCCAAATGAGGAATGCGGATCGAGTAGAATGGAAGGGTTCGCACTCTGGGCGCGCTCCGCCCTCTTGGCAATTGTGTCCCCACAATTGCCAAGGCCGATAGACCATTTGGCGCTATCGAGGAGCAAGTCCAAGTCAAGTCAGGTAGGATGATAGCGAGACTTGCCCCGCGATAGCGATGGCCCGGCTCGCCGTTGAGCCGGTCGGTACGTACTTATCTTGCTACTGTGCACTTGTTCGCAATCATGCGCGCTCGCCCACTCTGCTCGCCGTGCGGTCTCGTGTAGAGCACATACCAGCTTTGCATAGACGGCATCAACCTTCCGGACCGGGCTGGTCCGCGCTCATCGATGCGGTGGTCGTGCCCGCGGTCGTGAACTGGACGATGGTCCGGATGATTTCGACGCGGCCATTTCGGATGCCGAGCCGGACCTGGCCATTCGGGCCGGCCTTCTCGAGCGCCTGCTCGATCGCGAGCAGATCGCTCGCTCGCAAGACCTTGAGCGTAGCCCCGGCCGCCTTGCTCCGCTCCTGACCGTCATTCATGATGGAGTCCTCCTGACCGCGCGCCACGCCCTCCCGTTAACCCGCGATCAAGTGAATAGCTTTAGCCGGCGAGCGCGGCGGATGGTACTGACTTGGCCATTGCGTTTGTGCAGACACACTTCGCCAATCGTTTCGACCCGTCGCAAGGCCTGATCGAGTCGCAAGATATAATCGGCCGTCATGTAACGGAGAGGTGGCAAATCTTTCAGCACGGCGCCGATCCGAAGGTTCCTCGGCTGAACGCCCCGCCCTGCGGGGTCATCACCCGTCAGCAACTGTTCCACCCACAGGACAATCTGACTCGAATCGTTGGGTATGGCGCAGTGTTTGACATAATCCTTGCAGTCCGGGCTCGCTCCATTCATCGGAATGGACGCGGGTTCGAGCAGCAAAATCGGCGCATCGGTCATGTCGCGGATCGCGGCGATGATCTCGCTGCGTTCCTTGATGCTCAAGCTCCATCCGAGGAGAATTAGATCCGGGCGTGTCTGGTATAAGGTAGGCAGACCATCCGCACGCGCACCTGCTTGGTACACCCGATAGCCGGCGGCTTGAAGCAAGCGGGCGGTATCCGTTCGCCAAATCCGTTCTTGATCGATGACGAGAATTCGTGAGCGGTATGGCATTAGGCTCTCCGAAGGGGGTCGCACAGAACTCTGACGGCTCCTCGGTAGGAGTCTGGCACCTGTTGACAGAGCGTAATCTTTTGGGTAATATGAAATTAGCCGACGGACCGCAAGGCAAACACATGCCCCACATCCAATTCACCTCTTTCGTTGCAAGCGGAGGGAGTGAACGGATGGCGCCCGTTGGTCAGTTCGCGGGGCTGACCGCTGCAACGGTCAGCCCTTTCTATTTGGGAGTACCGGCTCGCGCTGATGCGAGCCTCTTAATTAGGAAAGCAAGTGCCGCTATAACAATTGGAATAAAAACGACATCTGTCCATGCGGCGTGCGCGCGCATTTAGGAGCAGATGCCGTGACATCTTGGGCCGGTGACGTACCGAGGAGGGAAATTGCCCACTTCCAGTTGGTCAAGAGGCAAGTCTTTACGTTCTGAATCTCTCCAGGAGACGATCCTAGAGGAGCTGAACGAGACGTGCAGGCACTGATGGTGTGCAACTGGCGAAATCGAATTTTAGTATACCACGATGTAGGTTAAAAGTGGGTAAACGGAAGGTTAAGATTTGGTTAAATTTCGACGTTCCGCGATAGCAATTGTTCCAACACAGATATAGAACATGGCGAAGCCTTTTTTCTCCGTTTGCGAAATGAGCCTCTGATCCATCCCGCCCGAGCGCGTGGGAGCAACAGCTTAACTGCCCGATTTTGATGTTTCGGCTCCAGTGGGCCCGCTTCCGAATAGCTGGATGGCGACACTTCTTGCCGTCACCCCTCGGCTAGGGGTCATATACATCAAAGCATCAAAGTACCTGGCGAGCTCGGCTTCCTCAGTTAGGATCGAGAGGTCTTGTGCCTGTTGAATCCCGGAGGTCCAGACCAGCCAGGAGATACCGGGCTTGTCTACCAAGAAGGGGCCTCCGCCTTCTCGAGCTTCTTTCGGAAGCAGAAGCTGCATCAGTTCGCCAAAACTCTTTAGAAATGCGGTTCTTTCCATCTTGGACAGATTCTGCCAAGCTGATTTGGCCTTCCAGACCTCTATGCGCAGCATGTGATTCCCCCCGGCAGCGACGCGGACTTGGGGGATGCAGTGGGGCGATGCGCCGATCAAAGACATGGTCCACCTCAAATGCTAGCTCGAAGTGTGCAAATCACTCAACCCTACCCAAGATGAGAGCAGTCAACCGAGCCCATTCGATCACCAACCCTTTGACGCCACGCGTCCGACCTTCCGGCCCCTTAAAGTAGCTATCAGTGGCATTCCGAGACCAGCCCCCATCTTACTCCCCCGTCGTGAAAAAAACGCGAAATCTGGAAGGGAAAAACAAGGGCTGCCCGGAAACACTTTCGGGGCAGCCCTTGGTACGAACTTGCTTAAACGGCTCTACAGCTGGCTCCGCGTATTGGTTAGTACCTCTTCCAGGGACAGCGAACGGCCTTCTGCCATCGCCGTCTCGAACGCTTGATCGCCCATGGTCTCCCGCGCGGCCGACGACAGAGGGGCACTATCAATGTCATCTACATCGAATAATGTCGAGAGGCTGGCCTGGGATATTTCCAGATACGCTTGTGCTGCTGCAAAGTATTGTACACGGGTTCCGACGTTCGGGCTCGTCCGCTCTGATACCGCCAGCCCCATCAGGCACTTGGCCACCCCCTCCTTCCTCTCAATCTCACGGAACAGCCCCAGGCTCTCTTTGAACTGGCTTGCCGCGAGGACATCGTCGCCGCGTTGAAGCGACACGCAAGCCAGGTTGTGTTTTACGATGGCGACATACTCGACCAACCCCAGATCGCTAAAGAGCTCCAGGCTCTGCCTATAGAACTCGGCCGCACGCGTCAGGTCCCCTTGATGCCGCGCGAGCCGTCCCAAGTTGTTCAGCGTGCCGGCCATACCACCTTTGTCTTTCAGGCGGCGGCGTGCCGCCAGACTCTCATGGTAGAGCGCGGCGGCTCTCGTATAGTCGCCCCGTGACTGTTCCTGTTCACCGTAATAGTCGAGGAGGGTACCGATCAGCCACGGGTCCCCGGCCCGCCGTGCCAGGGCCATGCCTTCTTCGAAAAGATGCGCGGCGCGCTCGGGGTCTCGCTCGAACTGAATCAAGCTACCTAAAGTGAAGAGCGATGCGCTGGCCTGCCAAGGGTCGCCGACTTGTTTCGCTAATTCCACGCTCTCCTCCAGCAAGCCGTACCCTTTGACCAGATCATGGGCATGGTTCAATTGGTACTCACCCAACAGGAATAGCAAGAGGCTCGTTAATCCGCGATCTCCGAGCGACCGAGCGATGGGGATGCCCGTTTCACAGAGTTCGGCGACGCGCAGCCACTCTCGCTCAAACAGAGCCAGGAGGGCCCCGCCACACAGAGCTTTGGCGCAACCGGGCGTCCCACGATGTTCTCGCGCGCGCCTCTTTTCGATCGCCTGCCCGAGCCAGGTCGACCCTTCGCGGAGATTACCCGAAGTCACCCAGAACGGGGTCAATGTGCCCGCCAGGAGCAACCCTTTCTCCATCACCTCTTCGTCCGTTTCATCGGGTCGCAAAGACCATTCGAGTCCGGCTCGCAGGTTGTCGTTCTCGGCCTCTAGGCGTTGCATCCACACCGGTCGGGCAGAGCTGCGCAGACGGGGCTCCGCCTCTTGAACGAGTTGCAGACACCACTCCAGATGGAGTTTCCGCGTTCTCTCGAAATCGCCGCAGCGATGCAATTTCTCATTCGCATACTGACGGACCATCTCTAATAAGCGATAGCGGACTTGTCCATTCTGCTCCACAACCGTGACCAGCGATTTGTCCACCAAGCGGGAGAGAAGCTCAGGTATCCGACTCCCGGAAACCTCGCCCACCGACTCCGCCGCAGCAAGCGTCCAACTGCCCACGAACACCGAGACATGTTCCAGGAGACGACGTTCCTCATCCGAAAGCAAGTCATAGCTCCAGCCGATGAGGGCCTGTAGCGTCTGATGACGCTCCACGATCCCATGATGCGCGCCGTCGAGAAGGCCAAACGATTCTTCCAAGCGCTTGGCGACTTCGTCCACGCCGAGTGTCCCTACCCGCGCACTCGCGAGCTCGATGGCGAGC
>JAMDCU010000005.1 GCA_023489485.1 Chloroflexota bacterium | reverse complement strand
CTAAAGATCTGCGAGTTCGTCTCTTTGGCCTGCGCCGCGTCCTTCCAATCGGTGTCTTTCTGGGGGTGGCGCTGTACCAGGTCTTTAGCTTTTTCTACCTCCGCTCCATCTCCGATTTAGTCCACTTTAGTTTTGATCTGGTTACCTACGGAGTCGTCGGCCCCATTATCATTTGGTACACGATCGATTGGATTTCACGGCAAGTTGAAGCCCGCGAAAACGCCGTCGCAGCACAAGCACGAGCTGAACAGGAACAAAAACGCGCAGTCGAGGCCGCGCACGAACACGAACGGCTCCTGGCTGCCGTTTGCTCCAGTTCCGCAGATGCTATCATCAGCTTGGGTCTCGATGGAATTGTCCATACCTGGAATCGCGGGGCCGAGATGATGTTCGGCTACTCGGCTGACGACCTCATCGGCAAGCATTTCAAAATCATCGTCCCTCCGGAAATCGAGGCACGCGGCGAACTAGAGTGGCTCACCGCCGAGATGCAGCGGCATGGCTTTATTCGAAATTATCAAACCGAGCGAATTGCGAATGATGGGCGCAGGGTCATCGTGGACTTGACCCGCACGGCCATTCGGAACGAAAATGGGCAAGTCGTAGGCAGCTCCGCGATCCTCAGGGATATCACCGAGCGAGTGCGAACCGAGCAGGCGATCCAGCAGCTTAACCTGGAACTGGAGACCAAAGTGGTGGAGCGCACTTCCCAGTTGGCCGCGGCCAGTGAAGAACTGCGGCGCCGGAACATGGAATTGGAGCGCGCCAATCTAGAGCTGCATCGCTTGGATGAGCTCAAGTCCGACTTTGTTTCCATGGTGTCACACGAGCTGAGGGCACCCCTCACCAATATCAACGGCTCTATTGAATTGCTCCTGGAGGGAGATTCCGCGTGCCTCCAGCCTGAACATAGAGAAATGCTCCAAATCATTTCCGAGCAGAGCCAGCGTCTCACGCGTCTCGTTCAGGGAATTCTAAATGTAAGCCGAATTGAAGCGGGCAAACTCGTGCTTCAGCCCCAAGTTTTCAATATGAGTACTTTGATCGAAAAAGTCATTGGAGTATGGGAGTCGCGCGGTATTTCGAACCAGCTGGAGCGGCCTAGTACGGCCAACCTCCCTTCCGTTTGGGCAGATCGTGATCGGACGGAAGAGATCCTCTTCAATTTGGTCGATAATGCCATCAAATACTCGCCGGAGGGTGCGCGGATCCGAATTGATGCGCAGCCTGATGAATCCAGCGGAGAGGTCATCGTATCGGTGTCCGATCAAGGAGTCGGCATTCCGGAACACGAGATGGACAAGATCTTTGACAAGTTCCATCGAGTCGATCGGCGCGATGCCAGCGAGAACTATGGGCATGGATTGGGATTGTATATTTGCAAAAGTTTGGTCGAGGCCCAGGGTGGCAAGATATGGGTCGAAAGCACATTGGGTGAGGGCTCCACATTTCGATTCTCACTTCCCTTGGCGGGGCGGGCCGAGGTGGAACGCGCCAGCGGCCTTCGCCGCCAGGCCATTGGAGTGCGGCGATGAGTAAAGGGCGAATCTTGGTAGTGGACGACGACAAGACATTGTTGCGTTTAATGCGAGAAGCACTCACCAAAGCAGAGTATGAGGTCGTGACTGCCGCCAACGGCATCGATGCACTCCAAGAATTGTATGCCAAGCAGCCCGACCTGGTGCTTCTCGACGTTATGATGCCGAGAATGGACGGGTGGGAAACAGCAGAGAGGATCCGCCAAGTTAGCCGGGTCCCTATCATCATGTTGACGGCCAAGGACGAGGAAAGTGACAAGCTAAAGGGATTCGAGCATGGAGTTGACGATTACGTGACCAAGCCCTTTAGCTTTGCCGAAATCGTGGCGCGAGTGAATGCCGTCCTGGGTCGCGTACACCTTGTCCCTGCCGACCACAAACCCAAGCGATATGTGAGTGGAAATCTAGTCATCGACACGGACGCACGTCGGGTGACTAAAGCGGGCAAGGTGATCGAGCTCACCCCTACCGAATATCGTTTGCTTGCGACTCTGGCCGAGAACGGAGGCAGGGTCCTCTCCCATGAGCAACTGCTGAACAAAGTGTGGGGTTATGAATATGGAGAAGACACTGGCTACGTCAAGCGTTACATCTGGTATCTACGGCGCAAGATCGAGAACGACCCACGCAAACCAGAACACATTCTGACCGAGCGCGGATTCGGATATCTCTTCCAAGGTGACTAGGGCACATGCTCCTGCCGGACGACAATGGGCAGCCCTAGCCACTGCGTTTAGACCGGATTCATGACCGCTTATCCTACGTTTCAATGGGGTAGACATCATGCTATCTGAAAAGGCCGCAATTCCCGAAAATCTCGCTCTACCCGGTGACCTTCGCGAATGCAAATGGTGGCGACCTCGCACGATTGCCGTCCTTAATGAACCGAGCAAGAGCGATCTCATGCAGCGTCAGATGCTCCCCAAGCTGATGGCCGCCTTTGCCGAGCAGGGCCATCATGTGTTGTCTCAGCCGACCGGCTTGGTTCATCTTATGCTCGCGTTTGAAGACTTGCAGGCGCTCGATCAGCCACTACCGGAACGAATCCCCGAACGGCACCTTCCCCTGGCACTGACCCTCATGCGCGAGTACGGACTGGAGAGACGACCGGAGAACTTGATCGTCTTTGTCTCAATTTCAGAACGTCTGAGCACCTGGCCGCACGCGCAAGTGGTCGAAATGGCCCGCACTGCCAGCGCCCGCATTGGGACGCCCAAGATTGTATTCCTGAGCGGCGACCGCCGCACCGGTGATCTCTACGAGGCTACCTACTGCACTCTCGAGGGGGGACATCCCACGGACACGAAGGATATCATTGCGACATTACGGGACCGCCTCGTCTCCGCAGCTTGCGCCAGGGAAGTGGGCAATGACTATGAGATCGTCGAGAACGGGCTGCCCTTGACGGCCTGGCAAAGGTCTCGCACGCCTGAAGCATTGATTGAGGCAGGACACCGGATGGCTGCACTGAGACTCTTGCCGCCCCCAAGGAGGATTCACGAGTATGTCTCTTCCGATCTGGCCCGCATCTATCAGCATTATTTGGGGATGAAGGGCTTTAGCGAGGGGATGCTCTTTGCGTTCGACCCGGACACGCGTACTATGATGGTCACTGCCTCCGGAAGTTGGGATGTCGACAAGCGGGCGCTGCATCGAGAGGAAATCATTGCGATCGGGGGAGTAAAGAACGGCAAGATACAGGTTCTGGCCCCGGAAGGCGGCAAGCCCAAGGGGCCGTCGGTGGAAGCGCTCGAGATGTATAGTCTCCTCTCCAGCGT
>JAMDCU010000130.1 GCA_023489485.1 Chloroflexota bacterium | reverse complement strand
GTTTTCGGCCATTTCCGGCAAAAATCAACCCCGGAGCGAACTACTCCGGGGTCTACACCTCTCCAGATGCCGAGCCAGGGACTTGAACCCTGATGGCCTTTCGGCCACACGCCCCTGAAACGTGCGCGTCTGCCAGTTCCGCCAGCTCGGCGCGGTTCTTTTATTCTATTCCAATCAGAGGTTTTGTCAAACAGATGCAGGCCTCCGCCGTCAATTCGCGATTTTCACCCGCACCTGGCAGGGCGAGCCGTAGTTCCCCGTATTGTCCACCACCGTGAGCTGAATCCAGTAGACCCCATTCGGCACCGTTTTTGTCGACCACAAGCTCAGTACGCCGTCGGCGACCGGCTGCTCTGAACGGTACAGCTGCGTGTACGACCCGTTCCCATCCGCCCGGTATTCGAGCTTCCAATAGGTCATGTTCGGCCGCGACGCCATCCCGCGTATCTCGGTCAGGCCGGAGATCGTCGCATCCATGAGGGGAGACTTGATGGTTCCGCTGAGGTTCGTGCACTGGCTGGACGCGGTGGGGGGCGACGAAGGAGTCGCCCCAGGCGCGGGGGACGACGGGGTTGACGGCACGGCAGAGGGAGGAGGCACGGTGGGGGCGGGGGGTGCCGTATCCGTCGGCTCGTCGAGCACCGGCAGCGGCGAAGGCGCTTCGGGCGTAATGTTCGAAGCGACCCGCTTGGTCTTCACGTACCACTGGGCGACGTTTCGAAAACGATCGCTAGCATTCACCATCGGCGCGAGTTGGATCCCGCGCACCCGGTTGTCTACACCATACGCATAGACTGGATAGTAGAGAAGCAGGGCAGGCACGCGGTCGGCAAACAGCTCTTGAAATTGCTTGTAGAGTTCGGCGCGCTTGGCCGGGTCGCTCTCCCGCCGCGCCGCCTCCAGCGTCCCACTAATATCGCTGTCATTCAAGCCGCCGTAATTCTGCCCCAGAGTATTGCCGGCGCCCGGAACCTGCGCCCGATCCCAGTTGTCGTACTGGTCCGGGTCGCTCGACAGGTTGCGCCAATCGTACAAAACGGCGTCGAACTGCCGCGGCCGCAGGACATTCTGGACGAGAAGGGAGGCCGGCACCGGCTGAACGGTCGCCTTGACCCCCACCGCCGCCCACTCTTTGGCAATCTCGTTCACGAGCGCGACTCGCGCCGGATCGTCGCTCGTGATCAGCGTAAAGGCAAGCTGGGTCTGGTCCTTTTGACGAACCCCATCCCCGTCCGTATCCTTCCAGCCCGCTGCATCCAAAAGCGCATTCGCCTTGTCCACGTCAAAGGGATACTGGGCCACGGAGGGATCATAGGCCCAGGAACCGGGCTCGATCGGACTGGAGGCGACGAGAGCCTGCCCCTGCAAGAGATCGTTGATCAAATGCTGGCGGTCCATGGCGTACAAGAGCGCCTGCCGCACGGACTTGTCCTGAAACTGCGGTCGGGACAGATTGAGAAGGACGAGAGAATACCCCGCCAGGCGCGCGTTATAGAGCGTAAGGCGGTTGAGCGCCCGCGCCTTGGATATATAGTCCGGCAGGATGCGCGAAATGCCTTCGACCTCACCCCGCCCAAAGGCGGCAAAGATCGACTCGTAATCAGGATAGAACTTGAGCTGGATCCGCGCGAGGTACGGCCGGGGGCCGTAATAGCGTGGATTCACGTCCAGCGTCATCGTGTCCGCCGTGAGGTCGGTCACCTGAAAGGGTCCGGTCCCGACCGGATGGCGGTTGAACGGGTTTTGGAGGAGATCGCCCGCCGACACGTTCTTGAGCAGGTGGGCGGGGAGGATGCCAATCGTCGCATAGTTCAGGAACGGGGCGTAGGGCTGCGTCAGTTGAAAGCGCACCGTCGTGGGGTCGGTCGCCGTGACGGCCACCGTCCGCCAGAAGGAGGTGAGGTTCGGAGGCCCTTTGTAGGCAGGGTCCTGAAGGGTATGGACCGTGTAGAGGACGTCGTCGGAGGTGAAACGTACGCCATCCTGCCAACGCACGTCGTTGCGGAGATCGAACGTGTAAACGAGCCCATCCGGCGAGATGGTCCAGCGGGTCGCCAGATCGGGTTTGATGACGCCGGTCTCGTCCGCGCGCGTCAGCCCGTTAAAGACGAGCGCGGTGATATCACGGTCGACGTCGTTGTATTGGCTAAAGAGCGGATTGATGGCATTCGGTTTTCCGGCGATCCCCTCGATATACGTGCCGCCAAAATCGGGGAGTTCGACCATGTCGGTGCTGAACGCGAGCACGCCCAGCACCGCACTGAGGAAAATGACTCCCACAAGGGCGATGAGGAGCTGCCACCGGATGTGCTTCACCGAAAGGCGACCTCGACCATCCTGTAAAGATGACGCGTCTAGGAACGAACCGCGAAGAACGCGCTGAGGAAAGAGACGATGAGGAAAATGGCAGACAGGACGATAGTGATGTTAAAGAGGGTACGCTCCAGGCCGCGGCGCGTGCGCGCCACGCCGGTTTCGCCTCCAAACATGCCACCCGCCTCGCCCTTGGCTTGAATCAGGATAATGACGATCAATGTGATCGATATAATAATCTGGATGACGTTCAGATAGGGACCCACAGGGTTCTTCCTTTTGAAGAGAATGGATGCATTATAGCATCAGATAGGGTATCGAGCAAATAGAGCGTGAGACGTAAAATGTGACGCGTGATAGGCCAGATGACCAGGTGCTGGGTCCATTGCAGTTTGGCCTCACGTATCACGCATCACGTTTTTCGCTTCGCCTTTCACGTCACTGGGCCCGCAGTCCCCCTGCGGGGGTCGTGGGATCACTTGTCACCGGCCACTTGCCACTCGTCACTCGCCACCCGGTTCCGGCATTGCGGACAGCCTTTCTTTGGGTCCTTGATATCCACCCGGTGTTCCCGGCAGTAGGCCGTCACTTCTACCTTGCGGAGAAGGCCAAACATGGACTTGGCCACGGTGGCCCGGAGCACCAGATTCGGCGAGCCGTTGGCCGCCAGAATGTCCGGCACGGGGCACGCCTGGCACAGGGCAGGCCTCCACGGCTCCGAATGCCGGTTCAACTGGATGAGGCGGCACTCTTCCGTGCTGCGCCCCCGATAGTAATCAGAGAAATAATAACGGCATTCCTTGCCGTACGGTGTTCGCATCCTATCTTTCTATTTTCTTTCTAACTCGAGGCATTCTTGCCGTTTGAGTTTGGATCTCGCGCTCGCCGATCAGCCAGCGCGCGTCCACATAGCGGGAATAGCCCATCGCCTGCAGTTCCTGGACGGCGCGATCGACCGCGGCCCGGTCCGCGCCTTCCCATACCTCCAAAAAGGCGCCGGGGGTAGCGGGGAGGCGATAGCCCATCTCCGGCGTGAGACCGGCCTCTTTGGCAATGACGCCCACCCGCGCGATAAAGTCGGACTGAGCGACCGGCGACAGTCCCCACCAGGCCTCTTTATAGGTTCCAATCACAATCAATGCTGTTCGTCTAACCATTCCAATCCTTCTGATCCCGGAGCGACCTCGCCGATTCCGACCTTCGGCCTGCAATGACCGCCAGACCATATTTTATCACATTCATAGACCGCGTGCCAAGTAAGCAAAACCTCTATCCGAGGGGAGTAAGACATGCGCTCTGACCTCTACCGCCGACTACTCGGGTGCGGGACTCCTGCGCGCGGCCAGGGACCGGGACACCGGGACGGGGTTTATGGGTGCTGGGGACTCGGGGGCCTTCGGGGCCGCAGACCCTCGCAGACTGCGAATCCCGCGACCCCCAGCGGGGTGAGGGGGTCTGGATGGCAGATGGATCAGGGCGAGGGGGCGCTTTGCCGATCGAGGGCGACGAGCAGCTGCTTAACCTCGGCGAGTTCCTTTCGGAGAGCGGTAAGCTCGTCTTCGGGCTGGGCCTCTGCGGGTGCCAGAAACCACGATGCAAGCACTCCGGCCAGGAGCGTCGCCGCGTGTGACGTGCTCTGCGTCCGCCTTTCCATAACGAATCGGCTCGAGACCCGAGCGGCGCGAACACCGCGCAGAACGCCGATGATCCGCACTATTCTCACGGCGCGCCCGAACCCCAAAACGGCAATGACCGGAACGCTCGAGAGGATGTCGAGCCAACCCCAGGTGAAGAGGTATCTGCGTTTGTTTTTCGCGCGGCGTGCGGATCGATTGTTTGTAGGGGCACCCGTAGATGGATGCCCCGTATTGTTATTGGACGGGTGCCGGAGATGCCGGGCGGTCAACCCGTGTGGCCTTTGGGCGCATCAATCCAATCTCTCAAGTAGGGGCTGACCTTGACGAGTAGGCGCCGCAAGATCTTATAGTCCACGTGTCCGTCGTGCTGCAAACAGCCCAGCACGATTCCGGGGTGGCGGCGCTGACTGGCGGCAAACCGCCTGATGCGGGACTCGGCAAAATACGGCCCGGCCTCTTTCACGAAATCGGCCAGTGCGGCGGAGTCGAGGAGCCATGCGCGCGCCATCCGGTGCGTCTCTTCCTCCTGAGCGTCCTCGTCTTCGTCCGCACGGTCATAGAGCGCGTCCAGATGGATTTGCGTGTGTTTGGCGACGATGTGGGCGATCTCGTGCATCAGGGTAAACCAGAAGGCGTCAATGCGGTCGTAGCGTAGCGTCAAGGCGATCATGGGAGAGCGATTGACATGAAGAGCAACACCGTCGATGTAGGTCTTGGGGAGCGGCCGTACAATCGTAAAGCGAACGCCGAGATCCGCGAGCAAACTCGGGACGCGCGCGAGTTGCGGCTCTCCGTCGTTGTAGCAGACCCTCTACGACGCGCCCCCCTTTGCCTCGTAGAACCGTTCGAACAGCCAATCGAGCAGCGCCTTGGAGAAATTGTCGTCGTCGGTAACCTGCTTGTAGAACTTGAAATCGGAATCGACCATCTCCTGAAGACGGTCGTTGACGACATGGTCGAAGGTGAGCCGGGCGTTGTCGCGGGTGTTGGCGCGGATGCTCGCTTCGAGAGCCGGGTCGGAGGCCAGACGGGCTTCGAGGTGCTGGATCGATACACGCGCGTTCTCGCCGAGATCCGTGCCAAAGCGCTCGTTCAATTCCTTGATGATTTGCGACAGGGGCTGTAGCTGATCGGGCGTCTGCGGAACAACGGGTTTGAGTCCGACCGGCTCTAGCTCTGTCCTGCCGCGCTGCAAGCCGATTTTGCCGGTGGAGGTCTCTTGCAGGCGGTACGAATCAATGTCGATATTCTGCTGCACCTCGGCGGGTAGCTCGGCCTTAGTCGGCCGCAGCTTGCGAAGCAGAAGCCGGGCAAAAACGTAGAGGCGCTCGAGATCGGCATCGGTGAATGTGATGACCTGGGCGAGAAACGAGTACAGCCGCACATAGTCCGCCAGCTTAGTCCGAAAGCCGGTCTGTGTTTCCAGGGCGGCTTCCTGATAGCGGTCGGTCACCGGGGAGAGAGCAGCGTGGAGTTTATCGGCCGTCCCCTTTGGATCAAAGTAGATGTTGGCGAACTGATTGACCTCGGCCTGGGTGTATAGATCGAATCCACTCAACTGGGTCTGGAGGTCATACAGCAAGTTAGGGTCGGTCCCTTCCGCAAGGAGGGTCTTGTCATAGTACGGTTGGAAGGCCTTTTGGATATCCGCGGCCTCGTTAGAAAAGTCCAGCACCATTGTCTCTTCCTTGCCCGGATGGACGCGGTTGAGACGGGAGAGCGTCTGGACAGCGTGCAGGCCGCTCAGTCTCTTGTCCACGTACATGGTGTGAAGGAGGGGCTGATCGAAACCGGTCTGGAATTTCTCCGCGACTACCAGGATCCGGTAATCGTCTTGCTTAAAAGTCTCGGCGGTCTTGCTTTCGGCAAAATGATTCATCTGGGTCTCGGTGTAGGCGAGCCCATTGTCGGGGTCCCTGACCTGACCGGAGAAAGCGACGAGCGCCTTGAAGGGGTAGCCCTTTTCCTTGAGGTACCGATCGAGCTCAATCTTGTAGCGGACCGCGTGGAGGCGCGAGCGGGTCACGATCATCGCCTTGGCCTTGCCGCCGATGCGGAACGCGACCTGACCGGCAAAATGGTCGGCCATGATAGCGACCTTTTTGGCGACCGTGTGCTCGTGCAAATCGACGAATGACCTTAACAGGTAGCTCGCCTTCCTGTGGTCGTAGCGCGGGTCGTCGGCTATCTTTTTGAGGAGGCTCCAGTAGGCGCGGTAGGTGGTATAGTTCTCTAGCACGTCCAGGATGAAATGCTCTTCGATGGCCTGGCGCATCGAGTAGAGGCTGAACGGGGCGTAGGTGCCATCCTCCTGCTTTGTGCCAAAGAGTTGGAGCGTCTCGCGCTTTGGTGTAGCCGTAAAGGCAAAGTAGCTCACGTTCGGCAGCCGCCCGCGCTTTTTCATCTCTGCGATGATGCGGTCTTCCGTATCCTCGGGAGTCTCCGCTTCCTCTCGCTCCGCCTCTTCCAAGCTGCCCGCCGCAAGGACGCTTTTCACGCTCCTGGTGCTCTCTCCTCCCTGAGACGAGTGCGCTTCGTCGATGATTACGGCAAAATGGTGGCCGGGGAGAGCGCCCATCTGCCCGGCAATGACCGGAAACTTTTGGAGCGTGGTCACGATGATCTTTTTGCCGTCCTCGAGCGCGGTCTTGAGCTGACGGGAGGTCTTGTCGATGTTCTCAACCACCCCGAGGGTCTGCTCGAACTGACGGACGGTCTGTTGAAGTTGGTGATCGAGGATGCGGCGGTCGGTGATGACGACAACGGAATCAAAGACCGCCTGGTCACTCGCGCTGTGCAGGGTGACGAGTTGATGAGCGAGCCAAGCGATGGAATTGCTTTTGCCGCTCCCGGCGCTGTGGTGGATGAGATAATGCTGGCCGGCTCCATGGGCGCGGGCATGGGCCAGGAGACGGCGCACGCAATCGAGTTGATGGTAGCGAGGAAAGATGAGTTTTTTCTTGCCGGTCTTTTTGCCGTTGTCGTCCAGCTCGTCCACGACCTGGATGAAATTCTGGATCAGATCGAGCATGCTATCGCGCGCCCAAGTCTGCTCCCACAGGTAAGCAGTCGAAAATCCTTTCCAGGAGGGTGGATTGCCCGCGCCGCCGTTGCGCCCCTGGTTGAACGGAAGAAACTCGGTCTCGGGACCGCGAAGGTGAGTGGTCATGTAGACGAGGTCGGGGTCAACAGCAAAGTGGCCGAGGCAGCGGCCAAAGGCAAAGAGAGGCTCGCGCGGATCGCGTGAGGTGCGGTACTGCTTGACGGCGTCCTCGACGGTCTGTTGGGTCAGCGGGTTTTTCAGCTCGGCCGTGATAATGGGCAGACCGTTGAGGAAGAGGACGAGGTCAAGGCTGTTTTCGTTCCTGGCGCTGTATTTGACCTGCCGAACGACGGAAAAGATATTCGCGTGGTAGAGGCGCTGAATCGCTTCGTTTAGACCGCTCGCCGGGCGGAAATAGGCGAGTTGGAATTTGCACCCGTCCGCTTTGATTCCCCTGCGCAAGACTTCGAGCGTGCCGCGGTTGCGGGTTTCGTGGTCCAGCCGTTGCAGCAGCTTGTCCTTGGCATCCGCGCCGTGCTGCTTTTTGAACTTGTCCCACTCTTTCGGCTGGGTGGCGTAGATAAAGTCCAGGACGTCACGTGGAAGGAGGCATAGGGCCTTGTTATAGTCCTCGGGCGAGCGCTTGGAGTACCCGCCAGGCACGAACGCGCCCGCCTCGGTCTCTCGCGCGTTCCGGGCGCCCGCAGTGCCGTCCGCCCCGCCGGCGAGAAGCGCGGCCTCGATAGTGGCTTCGAGATTGCGTTCGGAAATATCAATCATCTCATTTCCCTGCAAACTCGTCGCTCTCCAGCATATCGAGGAACCGGTCAACTATCTTTCTCAAATCGTCAATTTGCAGATCTGCCTGCCACGTCCTCGGTTTCGCGCGCTTACGAGTGTCAACGTTCCAAAGCGTTACCCCGGATATATCTCCGCTCTCGTTGTATATGAACCGGACGTTGAAATGGGCAATCGAATTCCTCAAATACCTTACCAGTTGGTCCAGTGTCTCGCAGGTCGGAAATCCTCGTGCTGTGCGGATGTGTGGCCAACCCCTCTGCTCCAGCTCGGCGAGGGGAGTTGCGGGAATTCTGTCTACGTATTCCTGCTGCGGGAAGACGAGCAGCCCGAGCATTGAGTTGACCAGCTGTGTAACCTCAAAAACCTCGACCTCGGGCTCACCCAGGCTGTTCTCGATAAACCGCAGGTTCTTGCGTGTGCGAGATGCAAAATCGCGAACGACATCCCCGTAATAGGCGCTCATGGTGTGGCTCCTGGTCCATCTGTGGACAACCCTCTCACGTCAATCTTGCCGGTGACGGCCGCGGAGATGAGCGCGGTGCGGTACTCCCGCAGCTTCTCGATAGAGCCCTGCAGCTTTTCAGCAAGTGCGCTCATGGGGCGCAACTCCCGACCAATGCGGTCCACAATCTCCTGCTGCTCCCTCATGGAGGGAGCGAGGGTAGAGATGTCGAAAAACTCCTGTGGGTACAACCGGAGGCGTGAGCTCCATACACCCTTCGAGTGTCGTGTAATTTCGCAGATGTACTGCTGAGTCCGATAGAGAAAGTCTACGTATTCAGCTACAAACGCCTTTCTGAAGCGGTAGACGTTGTACGAGGGGCTCACAATTCCCGCATGCTGCGACACCCCCAGCGCACCCATCCACGCCCACATGGTATTGATCACTAGATCCCCCGGGCGACAAATTTTGTAACCCTCCATGGACTCGGCCATGAACATGTTTACTTCTTTCTCCGCTCGGGATGTCACTCCGGTAAGGTGGGACACGGTGAGAAGCTCTTCGTCGCCTGTGACGGAGCGCTCGTCTACCTCTTTGAAGAGACTCTTATTCCTCTCCACCTGCCAACGGGACGGGATCAGTCCGATGGAGGGGATGCCCGAATCCTTCATTGGCACACCAGAATCAAGCCCCGCGGTGACCGCGCGACTGATGAGAGCGGTGCGCTTTTCCCGCAGCAGCTCGATCAGCCGCTCCTTTTTGGCGACAAGGGCGTCGAGCTTGGCGATCTCGCGTTCGAGGAAGGCGGCGATGGCGCGCTGCTCGGGAAGGGGAGGGAGCCAAACGGGTGAGCACGATAGCTCAGACGGGTTGATCGCGGGGTACCCCACCCCGACCGAGTTGGCGACGACCGATTCGATGAACTGCGCACACTGGACAAGTGCGAACAGGAACCTGGCATCGGTCCCAGGAACGGGTCGGAGCACGGCGAAGCCTGTCGACACGATAAGGTTCTCGGGCGGGCTCTGGAAGTAGGCAACAGCCTTGAGATAGGTCCGAACTGTTGAGAGGATTGTATCGCCTGCCCTGACGATTCGACGCGCCCTGCTTGGTGCAGCCCCGAACCGTACCTCCTGTGGCGCTCTGGCGCCAGCAACCTCTTCGACGTTAGCGATGTCGACGTACTGCAGGGTATAATCAGGGTCTGTGGTTTCCGGGAGAGTCTCGGTGTTGGTGTTGGCAATATTCTTGAGCCTCTTTACCTCCCAGTGCGCGGGGATTTGGCCGAGCCACGTTGCCCCGGAGTCCTTATACGCGGGGTAGCGCGGCCAGTGGCTGGCATCGCGCAGGATTGCTTCGTTATTGTCAAGTGTCCGCCCGCCTTGATTATTCGTTGAAATCATCTTGATTATTCGGCACTTTCATGGTATTATGGTGATAGCCCTGCAACAGACGAACGCCGGCTTCATGCCGTGTGTTCAAGCGGTTTATCCGCTTGGACCTAGTCTGTTCGAGGGCTTTATTTTTTCTACTGTCAACGGGTTGGTATCGCAGTAGTAGACCCCGTACCCCTTCTTCCGGGTGTCATCTATGTCCACAATGAGACGATAGTCCTTGGCGAGCAGTCGGAAAAAGCGATCCTCTCTCGCTTCATACAATCTCTGGAGCGCCCAGAGGTAGTAATCCACGACCTGCAACCCCGCATGTTCGGACGGAATTCCCGACCTTACGCCGGTCGGCTTGTCATAGTGCAGGCGCGTCTTCAGGTAGAAATTCTCTTTGGCCTTCAAAATCGAGTGTTCAAGTGCGTCCTTGCGTGTCGTCTTGCCCCGGTGGGAAAAAACAATCTGGTTCTCGTCGGCCTTGTGCAGAAGGTCGCGGAAAAGCCGCTTGACCAGACTGTCGTAAACATCCTGCTCCCTGAGCTTCCGGCCGGAACGAAACAGCTCCTGTCCTTGCTTGACAAGAACCTCCTTCCGCCGTACCACCACCTGAATCTTGGCGCCGAGCTCGGGCAAGATTTTAAAGACCTCGCGTCTCACCTCGGGTAAGTCGTCTTTCGCATGGAAAGCGAGGGCCGTCTTTTTCTCCTCCGGGCGGAACGAGGGGACGCCATCAAAATAGGGGTCCGCCAAGAGCTGAGCGCGGAGAGCGTCGAGCCGGATACGGGCTTGCTCGGGGTCGGGCAGGTGCGCAACGCCGATCATAAAGCAGTTGCTGACCCCCGGCGTCCCAAGCATGACACGTCCCTTCTTGTCGAACAACGTCAGGTCTCCTGCTTCGTCGACGTAGTAATAGTGGATTCGCTTGGGGGGAGAATCCGAGACCGGTCGGAGATTGCTCATCCTGCGACCTCGCGCAGCATCTCCATGATCTCTTTCTCCAACGCTTTGATTTCCGCGTCGATCTCCTCTAGCGGCCGGGGCGGTTGATATTTGTAGAAATACCGGTTGAAATTGATTTCGTACCCGACCCTGCCGACCTGCCCGTCCTTTTCGTCGCAGACCTTTGTGCTAATCCAGGCATCGGGTACGTGGGGCCTGACCTCGCGGTCAAAGAATGTGTACACATCTTCCCCAAGTGGCACGTTTTCGGTATCACGCAGCTCGGGATCGGGTTCCGGATTTCCATCTTCATCGCGGCAAATCTCGGCCGTCTCATCACGCTCGGAGAGGGCGGAGAGGATCGCCTTGCAGAGCGCCGCCGACAACTTGATTCGTCCCTCCAGGCGCGCGGCGGAGGCGTCGAGCGTGGCATCCAGCATCTTTTCGAATGCGTCGCGATCCTTGCACAGGTCGCCGGGCAATCCACGCATCAAATCCAGAATCTTTTCTTGCTGCGCGCGGCCAGCCACTTCATCCGCGGCCTTTTCTTTCGCGTTCTTCTTCTTGCTCTCGGCGAGAGCGGCAAACGCTCGCTCGTCGCGCAGTCGCGCGATCCGCTCGGGGCTCGCCTGGAAATTCAGCCGGAGCGGGCGCTCGACTGTGATCTTGCGATACCCAAACGCGGCTGTCGGAAAGATCTTGGAGAGCTCGCTCTCCTGGAAGGATGTGTACATATCCGTGATTTGACGGATGTGGTCGGCCGAAATCTCGCGCCGCTTGTCGCCCAGACTCCTGCGCATCTGCACCCAGAGGTCAGTCGCGTTGATCAATTGGACCTTGCCGCGCCGCTCCTCTTGCTTCCGGTTGGTCAGGACCCACACGTAAGTCGCGATGCCCGTGTTGTAAAAGAGCTGCTCGGGCAGAGCGACGATGGCGTCCACCCAGTCATTCTCAAGAATCCAGCGTCGAATGTTGCTCTCGCCGCTCCCCGCATCCCCGGTGAAGAGCGGGGAGCCGTTCATGACGATCGCCACGCGGCTCCCCCCTTCCTCCGCGGGTCTCATCCTCCCGAGCATGTGCTGGAGAAAGAGGAGTTGGCCATCGCTGATGCGCGGGAGGCCTGCGCCAAAGCGCCCGAGCTCCCCGCGCTCGGCCTCCCGCTCCACCGCGGCCTGGTCCATCTTCCATTCCTTGCCGTAGGGAGGATTGGTAAGCAGGTAGTCGAAGCGGCGGTTGGCGTGCTTGTCGTTCGAGAGGGTGCTCCCAAAGGCAATGGTTTCCGCGTCCTTGCCATCCGGGCTCTTCATATAGAGGTCGGACTTGCAGACCGCGTAGGTCTCGGGGTTAACTTCCTGGCCGAACAGGTACACCTCGGCGTTTGGGTTTATCTCATGGATGCGGTCCTTGGCCGTCGTGAGCATCCCGCCGGACCCCGCACAGGGATCGTAAACTGTCCGGACCATATGGTTCTGTCCGAGCGCGTCGACGTCCTGCGAGAGGATGAGGTTCACCATGAGGCGGATGACTTCGCGGGGCGTAAAGTGCTCGCCGGGGTTTTCGTTCAGCGCCTCGTTAAAGCGCCGGATCAACTCCTCAAAGATCGTCCCCATCTCCAGGTTGCTGACCTTGTCCGGGTGCAGGTCGACCTTCTTGAATCGCTCCAGCACGAGAAAGAGCAGACCGGCCTCGTCTAGCTTGGTGATCGTGTTGTCAAAATCGAATTTATCCAGGACATCGCGCATATTGTCCGAGAACCCGGCGATATAGTTGCGCAGATTCGCGGCGAGGTTCGGTGCGTCGTCCAGGAGCTTTTCGAAATCGTACCGGGACGTGTTGTAAAACGCATAACCGGAGGCTTTGCAGAGTTGAGGGCCAAGGTTTTCGAGCTTGCCCTTGTATTTTTTGTTTGTCTCCAGCACCTTTTCCTTGGTCGGTTGGAGAACGCAATCGATGCGGCGCAAAACCGTCAAGGGCAGGATGACATCCTGATACTTGCTCCGCTTGAAGCTGTCACGTAGCAGCTCTGCGACCGCCCAGAGAAACTGCGCACTCTCGCCAAAACTGTTCATTGTATCCCTATTCGAATTCTTATCGCAGAGACCTTCGAGGTTTTGGAAACCTCGAAGGTCTTTGCCATGGGCGACGGATTAAACACGAGAAACAAAATCGGCACCCGCCTTTTCGCGCGGACGCGAAGAGGCGAGTGCCGAGGAGTGTCCTGATGCGGTTCCTGGCGCGATCGTTATCACGGGGGTGGAGGATGAGCGCAAGCAGCGCACGCGACGCGGCCCCATTCAATAAGGTATCGAGCCGTGCGCAGAGAGTATAACACAACAAGGGACAATGAGCCAATCTTCCAATGAGCCCATACGCCAAAGAGTGAGAGAGGAGAGACGAAAGAGAAGAGGCGAGAGAGTAAGGGAGCGGGGGAGCGCTGACAGGCGAGCGCTCCCCTTTGTATTTCCATTCTCCTGTCCGCTCACTGGCAGCACTCGTTCACTGCTTTCTGATGATGGGCAGGCGAAGGATGTGGACCGGCAGGTCGCCAAAGTAGGTTTGCCAGAGGTCATATGGGATGTTGTCGCGGAGGCGCGGCAGGTGCGCACGAGCGTCTTCGGGCAGCGGGCCCGCGAGGAAGGCGTCGATATGCTTGCGCCAGTCTTTCATGGTGGCGTCGAGCGCGGCCGGGTCGCTCTTACGATGCGCGGCGATGACCGCGTTCATATCGGCAATCGTGATATCGGTCATGACGTACCGCTCTTGCGATTGCGGCTTGAACAGAGTGGTGCTCGTCATGGGAATGGAGGGAGAACCGGGCAGCATGATATAGTCTTGCGGGTGGAGCGCGGCGTAGACGAGAGCGGGAGACACCACGCAGATCTTTGGGTCGATGGTTTGGCAGGTGGGAGACTGGCCCGGAGTAATCGTGTAGCGGGTGGCGAGGTATTGGCCATAGGTGGACAACTGGGCGAGCACGGATGTGCCTGCGGAAAGGCTATAGTGCATGGTGTAATCGGTGCAGCGGACGCCCCAGTACTGCTCGTAGTTGGAAGTGGGGGGCGGGGTACAAAAGTTGGGGGTCTTGATGAGCGTATCCGGAACCGACGGGGGGTAGAAGGGGGCATTGATGACGCCGGTGTTGTCATTCGTGATGGTATCTTCTTCATAGCCCGAGGCGTGCAGCCAGACGTATTGGTTCGGCCAGAGGAGGAGGTCGGAGCCGAGATTGCGATCGGAGGTGGGCGCGTCGGTCTGCCAGGGGCGACCGCCGAAATTGTACCACCCTTCGCCGACGCAGCTGTTGTCGTGAGGCCAGGGCGCGTTGCACTCGATGACCTTGGTCCAACCCGGGTAGGTGTTGTTCAAACTGACCCACCAGCGCCAGTCGCCGTTACCGCGGGTCCAGTGGTCGTCTCCATCGTCGCGCACGTCGAGACCATGGATCGTGAACTTGTAGCGTTTCAAGCCCCAATTGTCGGCGGAGGGATAAACCCAGGCAGCCTCGATGCGGCGGGCGTATTTGTCGCCCGTAAAGCTTGTGAGGTCGATGCTGACCTCCAGATAGGTGACGTTCCCTTCGGTGACCTGGGTGATAACCGGTTGTGGGCCGCCGCTGCCCTGGCCGTAAGGGCTGGGAATCGTGTTGATGTAGAGATCGGGCGCCGGGGTCGGGTAGCCGAGCTCGGTCATACGGACATGCGGACTGCGGGGGAGGTAGATGTTGAAGGTGTAGACGCGATGGATGGGCGACGGACCGCCGTTAAGAGGTGTCGGAATGCATAGGGTTGAGAAAATGGGCTCGGGGTAATTGCCGGCGCCCGGCTGGTGGAGGGCCGTGCGGCTGCAATTGTCGGTGATCTCGCCCGAGTTGCGGTTGAACCAGATATCGGTAATGATGCCCGGCACGTACACGTTACCGCCGGGGTTCGTGGGGCCGGACGTGCTGGGCAAGTGGACGGGCAGACGGCGTTGGGTGGCGATGCCGACCGGAGGATGGATCTCGGTATAGAAGGGTGGGTGGCCGCAATCGTGGATCCAGTAGCCAAAGACGGAGGCACGATCGCCGATAGTGCCCCAGAAGGCCTCGGGAAAGCTGCCCCGCTCCCATTCGACGCCCAAGCGATAGGGTTCGGAGAATTCGTGCGCGGTGGAGATGAGCGACCAGTATTTAGGATCGACTTCGAGACCAAAGTTTTGGTCCTGGCTGTCGTGGTTGAGGAAATTGTCTTTGGTGCTGACGAGACTGCGGACGACCTTGCCTTCCACCAGCTTGTAATCTTGCGGCCCGTCCCAGTGCTCGACGGTGACCCACTGCGGGTCGATGACGCCTCCGCCCCCCGCGCATTTGGCCGAGGCGTCGGGAAAGTTGGATGGGGGGACGGCGACTTGGGCTGACGCAGGTAAGACGGGGTCGGTCTCAGGGCGCAGAACGTATTGATCGACGGAAGTGATCGCCAGGTCTTTCGTAAAAGCGGGCACGTGCGCGACCTCGGCGCGCCCGGTCTGGGAGTTGGTCCAGGTGATGTCGCAGGAGACCGAGCTGCACGCGGAAAAGCGGACGACGTAGGCGCCGGCTTTGTCGAGCTTCAGAGTGGGCGTGAGGGTGTTGGTGCCGGCGAGAGTTGCGGTGCTGCCGGCCGGGCGGGAGATGAGCGCCCAGGAGAAGGAGCCGACGGGCAGGGAGTGATAGCGGGTGTTGGCGCAGGTGTCGTCCGCGTCGGTGATTTTGGCGCGGCTGCCGTCGACGACGACGGTCTGGTTGAGGAGCGGCAGCCCGATAGAACTGAGTGGGGCGGTGACGACCATGTTGGGCAGGCTGCAATAAGGCGGGTTGACGGGATCGTCTGGATTGAGGATTGGTTCGGCGGTCGCGGGGAAGGAAAACAAGACCAGGAGAATGGCGACAAACGCGAGGAGCACGCAAGCCAGCGCGAGAGAATGATGCGAAAGCGACATCGTTGACACCTCCACGCGGCGTTGAAAACAGAATAATATGATCGTGGGTGAGAGTCAATAGGAGATAAGGGTCCTCGTGCTCTGCCATCCCCCCATAAAAGGGGAGAGAGGAGGGTGCGCGGCCGCTACGACCAGAGGTGGTAGAGGAAGAGGAGAATGAGCGCGGCCAGGAGGAGCCAGATCGCAATGATAGCGGCGGCCGCCGCACGGTTCACCGGCTTGCCTTGGCGCAGGACCTCTTCGGACTTGGCGCGGCATTCCGCGGCGACGTTGGCGGGGATCATTTTGAGGGCGAGCCAGACGCCCAGAGGGATGATGACGAGGTCGTCGAGATAGCCGAGGATAGGGATAAAGTCGGGGATCAGGTCGAGAGGGCTCAAGGCATAGCCGACGACGCAGGCGGCGAAGATTCGGGCGGGCAGTGGGACGCGCGGGTCGCGGTAGGCGAGATAGATAGCATAGACCTCGACTTGAAGGCGACGGGCGGCCTGTTTCCATCGGTCGAGAAATTGGCGCATGGCAGAATTATACACCGCTCAAGCCTAAAATCCAGATCGCCTGGCGCTCTCTGCACTTGCGCGGCCGATAGGGAAGGGATTTTTGGAGTGGAGGCCCAGCAAATGATACTGGGCCTCCGTTCACATCAAGGCAGGTCCGCGGGGACGTAGGAGCGAAGGACTTTCATATAGTTGGCGCGCTCGAAGGCGGCGGGCTGGGCGACCGCTCGCTGGCTCATGCTGCCGCGCATCTGGGCGATGGAGGCGTACTCGCGGCTCTCCATCCAACGAGTGAGGTCGCCGAGGACGCCGCGCAGGTGGTGAATGCCGCGCTCGAGGAGCGCAGAGGTCATCATCGCGACGCCGGCGCCCGCCATCATACATTTGAGCACGTCTTCCGCGGTGTGGACGCCGCCGGTGACGGCGAGGTCGGCCTGGACGCGGCCGTACAGGATGGCGGCCCAACGGAGCCGCAAGCGCAGTTCTTCCTGAGTGCTGAGAACGAGATCCGGGACCACCTCGAGATTCTCTAGATCAAAGTCAGGCTGGTAAAAGCGGTTGAAGAGAACGAGAGCGTCGGCGCCGGCCTGGTCGAGAGATTGGGCCATGTTCGCAAAGGCGCTAAAGTAGGGGCTGAGCCAGATACATCTCTTCAATTTGCGCGCTGTTCTGAGATGGGTTGGCCGAGATGTAGTAGGTGTTTAGCTCGAGCGCATCCGCGCCGGCCTCTTGGACTTGCTTGGCATACTTGATCCAGCCGCCGGTCGAGACGCCGTTCAGGCTGGCGATGACGGGAATGCCGACGGCCTCCTTGGCCTTGCGGATATGCTCCAGGTAACGGTCCGGACCGAGATTGTAGGTCTGCAGGTCCGGAAAGTAGGAGAGCGCTTCGGCAAAACTCTCGGTGCCATAGTTAAGCGCAC
>JAMDCU010000172.1 GCA_023489485.1 Chloroflexota bacterium | reverse complement strand
TTTCGAGAGTTGGGGGGAATATCCTGACTGGGCGTTCTGCGTGCGCTTGGCGTACCAGAATATAGAAGTACGCGGCACCGGAGGAGGCATGTTCCGGCGGTTATACGTCCAGTTCCTCCAAGAAGCGGCAAGCCTCGACAAACAATTGGAGCAAGCCCAACTCGCCACGAACATGCAGGAAATTGCGGACGAGTGGACGGGGCTAGCCGGCCTGCTTCAGCGCGCGAGCGCCGAAAAAGAGCGCAAGGTCCTGGCTGAAGCGAGCCGGGCCATCCGCCGCCTGGCGATGCGGGAGGAGAATTTCTGGGGACGCGTCCTCGATCTCCTGGCCTAGCTCCTTTCTTGCCCTCTCCCCGCGTCGACGCAGGTCGACGCTTGGCCGGAGGCCCCCGGGGGACGGTTTCAACCGTCGAGTCCACGCGCACGACCCCGCTGGGGGGCGCGGGGCAGGTGCGCTATGCTACACACACCGCCCGCGCCCTTGGCTCATTGACGTGGTGTAGCTGTTCGCGTCGCAGTTGAGGTGAATGTAGCCGTCGACGTGGTTGTCACCACAGGTGACGCTGTCGCAGTTGAAGCTTCCATTACGGTTTGAGTCGTGGCTCTCGCCGTGGCGGTCCGCGTCGGCGTCGACGTACTCGGCGTCGTGGCCGTCCGTGTCGGCGTCGACGTACTCGGCGCCGTGGCGGTCGGCGTCGACGTACTCGGCGTCGTGGCGTCCCGCGCGGCCGTCGGAGACCCCGCGTGCCCCCACGGGGTGGGCGTGGAGATGTGCGGCTTGGGCGTCGCCGCCGGCGGCTTCTGTGTAGCTGTGGGCGGCGGTTTGGTCGGAGGCACCGGTGTGTTCGTCGGCCGTCTGAGCGTCGCGGTCGCGGATGGGCGCGGCAGGGTCGGAACCGGCGTGGACGTCCGCGTGGGAGTTGCGGTTGGCCGCGCGGTTGGAGCGGGGGTATTCGCAATGGTCACATGGACGCGCCCGGCCACGTTCTTGCCCGAGTGATCATACATCGCCACGCGAATGGTGTAGGATCCATCGGGAAAGCGCGTCGTATCCCATGTAGCGAGCGTGCTATTCTGGATCGAGTTCGGCGCGTTGACGAGTTGAATCCAGTCCTGCGGGTCGCCGCCGAAGCCGATTTGGATGGTGTAATGGTCGAAATCGGGCATTTGCACCGTGCCACGGATCGTGACGGTTCCGTTCACCGTACTCCCTTCGCCCGGAGTAGAGATACCGAGTGACGGATTGATGCCTCCGGGGGTCGGCCCGGGCGGCGCCGGCTCGACGGGGTTCGGGCAATTGGGGCTGGGATCGGTCGGCGGCTGCGGGATGTTGTGATCGATGGCGTACTGACGTGCTTCGGGCGGGTAGACGGCAAAGACTTTTTCCTCGACCGTGTCTGGCGGACAGTTGCCCACCGCCACGAGATTGTTCGTCTTGTCGATCCGGATCTTCTGCCAGACATTGTCTGGCTGCGTCGGCACGCGCTCGGTCAGGAAAATGTCCTTGTGCCGGTGGTCGGGGGGGCAGAGATCGGTCGGCAGCAAGCCGGATTCATTGCACACCTCGACCCATTGCATCCCGGGCGGCTCGACAAAATCATGCACGGGTGTGCCCGCGGTTACGCGCTCCATGAAATTGTGCCACAACGGCGCGGCCCCGGTGATGCCGCTGCTATGCTCCATCGGCGTGTTATCCGAGTTGCCCACCCACACTCCGGTGACCAGGTCCGGCGTGCCTCCCAGCGTCCAGTTGTCGCGCCAATCGTCCGTGGTGCCCGTCTTGGCAAAAGCGGGGCGGGAGAGTCGCAAAGCCGCTCCCGTCCCAAAGCCCGGAGCCCGTGCGCTCACATCGCTGAGGATGCTCACGATCTGGTAGGCATAGCGAGGATCGACGACCTGCGTCCCTTTTTGCGACCGGGCGTCGTAGAGAACCCGACCGGTGGAATCCGTGATCTTGAGGAACGGGATCGGCGCCATGCGGATGCCCTGGTTGGGGAAGACGGCATACGCGCTCGTCAACTCGAGCAGCTCGACGTCGCCTCCGCCCAGGGTCAAGGCGAGTCCATAGTTCTTCGGGTCCTTGAAGGTCGTAATCCCAAACCGCTTGGCCATATCGATCATGGTTGGCACGGTGACGTACTGGAGCGTCTTGACGGCAGGGATGTTGAAGGAGGAGGCCAGCGCCGTCCGGACGGGCACGAGCCCGTGCTCGCGCATATCATAATTGTGCGGGACGTAATCCGGGTGCCCCTGAATCGGAAAATGGGTGGTCACGTCCGCGAGGACGGTCGCGGGGCTCCACCCTTTTTCAAAAGCCGCAACATAGTTGATCGGTTTGATGGACGAACCGGGTTGCCGGAGCTGCAGCGCCACGTTCACCTGCCCGTCTATTTTTTTGTCGAAAAAGTCCGCGCTGCCGAGCATGGCGAGGATCTGCCCGGTCTTGGGGTCGATGGCGACGAGAGCCGCGTTCGTGACATGTTGGGCCTTCAAGGCGGCGATTTGCTTCTGGGCTTCCTCTTCGGCAACCTTTTGCATCTTCATATCCAGCGTCGTCGTGACGTTCAGGCCGCCGGCATAGACCACCTCGGGCCCGTACTGTTCCTCCAGAAGCTCGCGGACAAAAGTGACAAAGTGCGGTGCCTTGATCCCCACTCCCTGCCGGCAGCGTTGGCTGAAGGTATCCGATTTGATCTCCTGCGCCGTCTCCGCTGCCGTCGCATCCACCTGCCCGGAGGAAATATAATTGGCATCCGCCATCAAGTTGAGGACCACCCGTTGGCGTCCCAGCGCGGCGCTGGGGTCGGTGCACGGATCGAAGGTGGCGGGCGCCTTGGGCAGGCCCGCGAGCAGGGAAGCCTCAGCCAGGGTCAAGTCCTTGGCGTGTTTGTTGAAATAGGTCTGCGACGCCGCTTCGATTCCATAGGCCATGTTGCCGTAATAGATGGTATTGAGGTACATTTCGAGGATCTTGTCTTTGGGATATTCCCGTGTCACCTCGATCGCGAGAAACGCCTCATAGATCTTGCGTGTAATGGTCTGCTCCGGCGTCAACAGCGTCTTTTTGACGAGTTGCTGCGTGATCGTGCTGCCGCCAACGGGAATGCCATACCGGACATTATAGTAGATCGCCCGCAGGATGCCCCGAATATCGACGCCCGGATTCGAGTAAAAGCTGGGGTCTTCGGTCGCGATCGTCGCGGCCTTGAGGACCGCGGGAATCTCGGTAATCGGGACGACCGTCCGCCGGCCGCCCGAATTGGCATCAAAGACCTCGTAGAGCAGCTCGCCGTTGCGGTCCATGATCTTTGTGGACTGGGCCTCGGAACGGCCTTCCAGGCGGTCGGGAGAAGGCAGCGTGGAGACGAAATAGGTATAGACGCCGATGCTGGCGACGAGGAGAAGGCACAGCGTGCCAATCCCCACAATGCCGGCGACCGTCAGCGCATGCATGCCGAGGGTTTCCAGGGGGCCCTTCCAGCGTGCGCGGCGCGGCACGGCTTTCTTGATCGGCACGGCGCGTGATTGTCTTGAGGAACGGGATCGAGAGAAACGACTCATACAGCCTTTGGATCAGAATGTAAAGGGGCCCGGGGAGTGGGGGTGGCGGCTATGCCGCCACCCCCACTCCCCGGATTCTCTTCTTTCCAAGGAAAAGGATTGGGGCCCCGGGGACCGACAGGTCGTAGATCCCGTACACTTTGCGGGACCCCCGAAAATCCCCTTTCCCCTCTCCCCAAGGCCGAGCCTTGGGGAGAGGGGAAGGGAAGGCGAGGGAGCCTGAGCATCCCATTTTAGAGACGCTCTCTCACCGCTAATCGTTCCCTGTCATTTTAGCACGGGAGAGGTAGAATACAAATATGCGGCGGGCTCTAAGCGACCAGCACGAGCATCAGGTCGTTGACGTTCGTGTTCGTGGGGCCGGTGATGACGAGGTCTCCCAGCGGGGCAAAGAAATGGTAGGCGTCATTGTTGGCCAAAGCCGCGCGGGCGTCGACCCCACGCTCCGCGGCGCGCGCCAGGGTCGCCCCATCGGCGATGGCGCCCGCGGCATCCGTTGGGCCATCGGTGCCGTCCGTCCCCGCGCTCAACACGACGACGTTCGGCTCGACCATCCCTGCGATTTGAATCGCCGCGGCGAGCGCAAACTCCTGGCTGCGCCCTCCCTGGCCGCTCCCGCGCACCGTGACGGTCGTTTCGCCCCCCGCCATAATGCAAGCCGGCGGCGGGACCGGATGCTGGGAACGAATGACCTCCTTCGCCATCGCCGCAAACACCTGGGCCACCTCGCGCGCTTCGCCCTGCAGAAAAGTCGAGAGCAAGAGGGAGTTTAGGCCCTGCGCTTGCGCCTCGCGCAGCGCGGCCTCGCACGCGATCCCGTTATCCGCCACGATGATGTTCTGCACCCGGCCAAAGACGCTATCCATCGCTTTCGGCGTCTCGGGAACCTCACCCCGCACGCCGCGTTCAATGTGCTCCAGCACGCTCGCGGGCAAGCGGTCCCGCAACCCGCGCCGCTCGACGACGCTCTGCGCCTGCGCAAAGCTGGTCGAATCAGGGGCAGTCGGCCCGGAAGCGATCGTATCGAGCGTAGACCCAATCACGTCGGAGAGGATCAGCGAGACGACCTGCGGGCCCGCCCCTTCATGTTCAAGGTGCCGTGCCAGTTGTCCCCCTTTGACCTCCGAGAGATGCTTGCGGACCGTATTCATCTCGTCGATGGCAGCGCCCGAACGCAGGAGGGCATCGGTCGTCGCGCGCAGATCCTCCAGAGTGACGCCCGGCACCGGCAGCTCGAGGAGGGCCGACCCGCCGCCCGAGATGAGACAAAAGACGAGATCATCTCTGCCCGCTTGGCTTACCAGGTTGAGAATCTCTAGAGCCCCGCGAATGCTGTTCGCGTCCGGCAGGGGGTGCCCCGCCTCATGCAGATGAATGCGCTGCAAGGGGGCCGTATGGCCGTATTTGACGGTAACCCAGCCGCCGGCGATCTTGTCGTCGAGGACCTCCTCTAGCGCCTGGGCCATCGCCGCGCTCGCCTTACCAAAGCCGACGACGAAGACGCGAGTCCCATCAAGTGGGTATTCGCGACCTCCCACCCAGAGCCGGTCGCCCTCGCGCCGCAGCACGCGCCGGATGGCCGCGCGCGGCTCGGCCGCCTGGAGCGCAGCCCCATAAATGGCAAGGGCAGCTTTGCGCAAGTTCAATGCCGCACCTGCCTGTAGACCTGCTCGATGGCCTGACCGGCGCAATCCCAGGAGTAGAGATGCCGGGCCCGCTCGCGCATGGCGCAGCCGATCTCTCGCGCCTGTTCGGGATGATCGAGCAGCGCTTGAATTTGGTCCGCCAAAGCGCTCGCGTCTCCCAGAGGCGCATAGACGCCGAGATCCCCCAGATACTCACGCATCACCGGGATGTCAAAGGCGACCACCGACAGCCCCATCGCCATATAGTTCAACACTTTGCCGGCAGCCTCAGTCGCACTCATCTTAGGTTCGACCGCGACATCCCCCAGCGAAAGCCAGAGAGGCACCTCCTCATAGGGCACCCGGCCCACAAACGAGACCCGCTCGGCAATCCCGAGTTCCTTCGCGCGCGCCTGATACCGATCCACATTCGGGAAACCGATGATAACGAAATGAGTCTCCGCGCGGCGCGCGAGTACCTGGGAGGCGGCCTCCAGCAGGATATCCGTCCCGCGGTACCGGTCCAGCAGACCGATATAGATAACGATCCGGCGTCCCTGGGGAATTCCCAAGCGTTCCTGCAGGGCGCGTGCCGCGAGCGCACGTCCGCCGTCTTCCACCGGGCCAAAGGCCTCGGCATTCACACAGTCGCTGACGAGTGTAATCTTTGAAGCGGGCACCCGAAAATCCTGCGTGAGCAAGCGGGCGGCATTCTGCGAGCTAGTCAGGATCGCTTGGGGCAAATGGTCTATCCGCGACTCGAGAGACTGGGCCAGCGGGACGATTTTGCTGTGGGGGGCGATAAAGCGGTGGTCAAGCATTTCGCTCGTCATACTGCCCTGGAAATCAAAGACCAGCGGCACTCGCAAGAGCCGGCCGAGCACGCCGCCGATCAGCGCCGCCTCATGCAGATGGGCGTGAATAATGTGCGGCCGAAAGGTCAAGGCTAACTGGAGGGATTTGAGCGCGAGGAGTGGATCGATGACGAGCTTGGAACGAGAGGGGCCCACCTCCCGGTGTGACCGAAAGGGAATCGGCAGCGTGCGCTCGATGTCCAGCCCCGGAACATTGCGGCCGAGGGGATAAGTGACGATCTTGATGCGATGCCCGAGCTTTTGAAGCGTCCGCGCCTCTTCGAGGATGCGCACGTGGCACCCATAATCGAGAAAAAACGAGGTGGGAGCAATCATCAGAATGCGAAGAGCGGCGGGTGAATGCCTGTCCGAGGCTATCAACTTGATTTCTTGGCGCGGCGGGTGGCGAGACCGCCGAGAAAGAGCTGGGCCGTGCTGTATCTCGCGGCCTCCCAATCCACCGGCTGCCCCTCGCTCGTGAGGCTACCGCTGAGCCATTTGGCCCGTTCATCCGCCAGCTGCTCGATAAGGGCCTGGAGGGCGTCGGCATCTTCACGCTCCAGCGCCCCGCGCAGTTCGCGCAAGGTGGCGATGACCGAATCGATCCAACGGATGAGATCGGTGCGGTGGGCCAGGAATTCAGCCTCCGCTGTTTTAGCGTCCTGAGGCGCAATCCCTGTGGCCGTACGAAAATTCGCCCCCGCCACTTTGCCCAATTCGCGCCAGCCCTGACTGGTCATCGTCGCCGAAGCTAGTGCGGTGGCGAGGACCGCGGGCAGGTGCTCCACGCCGGCCATGAGGCCGTCATGTTCCGCCGCGTCCAAAAAGTAGGGTCGTGCGCCGACGAGCGTGACGAAATTGGTCATCGTTTCGATAGCTGGCGCCGCCGCCGTTGTAGAGGGAGTCAGACAATAGGTCCCCCCCTGAAAGAGATCGGCAGTAGCGGCGTCGATGCCCTGCTTGGCGCCCTCTCGCCGAGGATTAATAATGGGGTCCCCTCCGACAAAGTGGACCCCTTCTGGCAGTTGCCGAGCCCATTCCATGACCGGCGCCTTGGTCGTCGCCGTGTCCGTCACGATGACGCCGGGTTCGAGATAGGGCTTGAGCGCCGCCAATGTATCTCGCACTCCGTCGAGCGGCAAGGCGAGGATGATGAGTCCCGCCTGGTCACACGCGTTGATGAGATTCCACTCGGTCTTGTCGACGGCTCCGCGTTTCAGCGCCCGGCTGGCAGCATTCGAGTCTTTGTCGTGCCCGATGATCTCGACCTCGAGGTTGCTCTTTTTCAAGGCGAGGCCCAGCGACCCGCCGATGAGCCCCAGTCCGACGACCGTCACGCGAGATTTTGGCATAAGATCCCTTCACACCTCTCCTCTTACCCCCTCGCCCCCTTTCGCATCTCCTAAGAGAGAGGGGAGAGGGGGTGAAGGGGGTGAGAGGAGCGGTCTCCTATCGCCAGGAGCCGGGCAGCTGATTCCGGCACTGCGGCGCGGCACAGCCCAGCAGATATTTGTCGGTCACTGGCTGGACGTTGCCTCCGTTCTTGTCCATGATGTAGATGTCCAGGCGTCCGCCGCGATCGGAAGTAAAGGCAATCCAGTTCCCATCCGGTGACCATGTAGGCGTAAAGTTATTTCCCGCGTTCGTCAGCTTGCGCACGCCGGTCCCGTCGGCATTCGCCACCATGATCTGGTAACTCCCGTCCAATTGCTTGGAATAGTAGGCGAAATGCGTACCGTCGCGACTCCAAGCCGGGGCGCCGTTCTCCCGCCGGTCGTTGGTGAGCTGGACCGGCCCGGTCCCGTCCGAATTCAGGCGCCAAATCTCGTCATATCCCGTGTAATTCGAAACGAACAAGAAATAGTTCTTGCCCCAGGCCACTCCACGAAAGCTCTCCGGCTTGTTCTGGCGGGCGCCGAAGAGGCGATTTTCATGAAGGTCCGGCCCCATCGTGTAGATGAACTGGGTGCCAAAGCCGTTGTCGATACCCACATAGGCGACCGATTTGGCATCCGGTGACCAGGAGGGGCTGGAAATGCCTTGGTGGCTCACCAAGTCTCGATCGCCGCCCGAATCCGTCAGGCGCAAGACGTTCTTCGTCCCAGTGGGCCCGTACACCCAGACGACGCGTCCCGAAGTATCTGGCGCCCATGCAAAGGGAGCGGCATTGGTGGATTGGGACAGATCGAACGGCGCGGTCCCCATCAGCTTAAATCCGCCAATGTTGCGCGGATTGAGCACCGCATTGGCCAGAACATAGGAGGCGCCGGTCACATCCCAAGAGACAAAGCTGATGACCCCCTTGGCCGGCGGCACGGCCTGCGTCGGGGTGGCGGCCGGCGCTTTGGTCGCGACGGCCACCGCACCGGGAGTAAGAGTCGGGGGAGGAACGACCGCGACGACCGGCAGGGTGCCTGTATCCCCGGTCACGTTCACAAAGGCTATGGCTACCCAAGAGGGGTGTTGGGCATCCGGATAGGCGAGCTGGTACCATTTTCCATCCTCGCTCTTGCCCAGGACGACCGCGCTCGCGTCTTTGGGCATCCGGCTGGTCACGGAGAACTGCGTGCCCGGTCCCTGCCGCACATTGACTTGTTGCTTGGCGGTCGCCATCAATGGGACCGGGGTCGCGGTCGGCGGAACTGGCGTCGGGGGGACGAGAGTTGCCGTCGGTGCCGGCGAGGGCGGCACCTCGGTCGGAGGCGGGGCGGTGGGAGGTGGCGCAGTGGGTTTCGGAGCCGGCGTTGGGGTCGGACTCGAGCCGCACGCGCTGACCACGACGACCAAGAGCATGAGCGCGAGCACGTACATTGCGTGTCGCATTTTCATCAGGTGCCTCCTAGGTTTTAGCGTCAACTGCCTGCACGAAAATGGGGCTCTAGAGACCGGTCAGCACATGGTGTAGGAGAGCGACCGGCTCGTAGAGGACCGGCCCCAGGAGACTGCCGCCGAAGAACAAGAGCGCCAGCAAGATCAAAATGCCCCAGGGGCGGGTCCGCTCGTATTGATAAGCCAGCTCAGGCGGCAGGATTCCGAGGAGAATGGAAAAACCGTCGAGCGGAAAGACCGGGATGAGATTAAAGAACCCGAGGATGAGATTGTAATAGACGATCCCATCCAACAGGCTGACGAGGATGATGAGGCCGGGAGCCGAGAAAGATCCGGAGGCGGTGAGAATCAGGATGCGAGTCGGGACCGCAAAGATCGTCGCCAGGATAATATTGGAGATCGGTCCCGCGAGCGCCACCAGCGCGGGTCCCGAACGCGGACCGGCCCGCAAGGCATAGGGATTGTACTGGACCGGCTTGCCCCAACCAAAACCGCCGATGAGAAACATCAGCGAACCCATGACGTCCAGATGCGCTGTCGGCGCCAGCGTCAGGCGCCCTTGCCGCCGCGGCAGCGTATCGCCCAGCCAGGTCGCGGCCAAGGCATGTGAGAACTCGTGGACGCTGATCCCCAGAATCAACGCGACCAGCAGCGCGACGACCCCTTCGGGACTCATTTGTCCACTTAAAATCTGTGCGAGCAAAACGTTCCTCCCGCGCGTCTATCGCGCGAACGTGTGGCATTATACCACAGATGGGTTCCTAAACAGAAAACGCGCCCGCGCTGCTTTTCCAGCTTTCCGCGGCGCGGCGCAGTTCGCTTTGGAGACACTTTGTCATTGCGACGGCGTCCACGTGTCATTGCGAGAGTTCGCCCTTTGGGTTTCAATAAGCGAACTCGAAGCAATCTCGGGTCTCCAGCACCTCGCGACGCGTGATCAGAAAATTTAAGGTGCGCATTTTTCAATAGTATTGTATAATGCAAATGGGAATAGTCAACGGGATTTTTTTGCTAGCCACGCACGAGGAATGTAGTGAAGATACTGGTTGTCTACAATGTCATCGATCGAGTCGACCGCGGCGAAAAGGATGATCTCTTCGCCGAGCAGGAAATCGTTCTGGTTGAACACTTTGTCGAAGAGGCTTTGCAGCAAAGCGGACACACGACCGCGGCGGTCCCCATCCGCGATGACTTGTGGAGCCCGTTGAAATCATTCGATCCCAACGAATGGCTCATCTTTAATCTCTGTGAGAGCATTCGGAACAAGACATATCTCGAGCCCTATATCATCTCCGCCTTTGAGCATCTCGGCTTTCGCTACACCGGATCGAATCGCCGCACGCTGGCCAACTGCTTGAACAAGGCGCGGACCAAAGAGGTCTTGCAGGCGCACGGTCTGCCCACCGCGGCCTTTCAAGTCGTCACCCCCTGGACGCTTCAACGCCGTCTCGATTTCCCCTTGATCGTCAAGCCGGTCTCCGAAGACGCCAGCATCGGAATCAGCGCCAACTCGGTCGTGCGAGACGATCGTGCGCTCCGGCGCCAGGTGCGTTACGTGTGGGAAACGTACCACCAGCCCGCCCTCGTCGAGGAATTCATCGAGGGACGCGAGTTCAACGTCACCATTCTCGGCAACGATTCGCCCCGCGTTCTCCCTCTCTCCGAAATCAGCTTTCGCCATATTCCGGACCCCTTCGCCCGCATCGTTTCGTTCCGCGCCAAATGGGTGCCCACTTCTCCGGAGTACATCGGCACGCCCCCCACTTGCCCGGCGCGCGTCGCCGAGGCGACCAAGAAGCGAATCGAAGAGACCGCGCGCCGCGCGTATCAGGCGATGGGGCTGCGCGACTATGGCCGCGTCGACATCCGGCTCAAAAACGGAACTCCCTATGTTTTGGAAGTGAATCCGAACGCCGACCTCTCGCCGGAGGCAGGTATCGCGCGGGCCGCGCGCGTCGCGGGAATGGGTTACGCCGACCTCGCCGACGAGATTGTGCGATTGGCCGCCCGGCGCTATCGCATGAAAGGCTTTGCACGACCGCGGATTGTCAGCTATGAACTCAAAGCTCGCAGTGTGGGCAGCAACGGCGTTTATTCAATACCGGTCAGCGCACTCGAGTCCTTGAGTGCGCACTCAGGTCGATCCAAGCGGTTGGAACCCAGGCCGATGGCGGGTGTGGCAGCCTAAACTCTATGATTGAAAAACCGCAGCCCGAGGACGTGCTTGCGATTGAACGGATTGCCCGAGAGACCGGAACGTTTAACGACGTCGAAGTCGCCACCGTCCGCGAGATGCTCGAAACCTATCTTCACCCCGAACCACGTGACGACCACACTTTTATCGTCTACCGCAACGGCAAATCCAACTGCATCCTCGGATTTGCCTGTTTCGGCCCCACTCCTCTCACCGATCGAACCTGGGACTTGTATTGGATCTGCGTAGATCGCGTTCACCAGGGCAACGGCATTGGGCGCTCGTTATTGTCAAGTGTCGAAGAAGAAGCAGCCGTACAGGGCGCACGAGCCATTTACCTGGAAACCTCAGACTCGCCCATTTACCGGCCAGCGCGCGACTTTTACGAGCGGAATTGCTACCAGCGCGTTGCCGTCATTGACGACTTTTACGCGCCCGGCGAAGCCAAAGTGATCTACCGCAAGGTGCTCAAGACGACCTAGATCCGCCCCCTTTCAGATGCTCGACATAACAGTCAAACGTAAAACGCCAAAAATGACCTGTTTGCGTTTTACGTTTTATTTTTTAGATTTCCCGTATGACCCAGGCGAACAAACGCGCTACCCTGCCCGCACCAGAGGAAGGAGTGAGAAATGAGTACGACAGACGCAGAGCACGCCCCGGCTGGCACAAGTGCGCCCGAAGGCGAGGGCATGACGCGGCGGCAGATGCTCGCCGCCGCGGCCGGAGGTGGAGTTGCACTTGCAGCTACGGCTCTCGGCTCCGCCAAAGTGGGCAGTCTGGTCACGAGCGCTCAATACGACCTGGAACTGAACAAGCTGCGCACGCTGCTCGCGATGTACGAGCAATTGGAAAAGGTCGGACTGGATGCAGTCCTCACCACCGGCATGAACGTGATGCGCGCCCCCTTCGACGCCGTCAAAGGAGGCCTGCGCCTCGTCCAGGACGGCATCACCGCCGTCGAGAACGCGATCCAGTCCTTTCGAACGAGCCTGGACAATCTGCGCGGAGCGACGGAGGCCGCGCGCGGCCTCCTCGCCGATCTGGCGAACCGGTACCACGCGGCCGAAAGCCTCATCGACGGAGCGCTTGGAAAAGCTCAGCCGCTCGCCCAATCCATCGGGGGCTTTTTCACCGCGCTCCTGAGCAAGATTCCTTTCGGCATCGGCGACAATATCAAGAACGCGATCGACGCCCTCGTCAAGTTGATTCAGGACATTCCCACGACGATCGACGCGCTCACTGCGCAGCTCCTGAAACCCCTCGCCGATACCTTTTTCCCGCCGAGTGGAACCGCGACCGTCCAGACCGGCCTGTTGGATCCGATTTCGGAAAAACTCTTGCAGCCGCTCAAGAGTTTTCTCGCCAATGTCGAGAGCCTGGTCGACCACTGGGAGAACGATTTCTCGACGCCGGTCCAATCGGCGCTCGCGCAGCGGGCTCAACTCCGCCAAGAGATCGACGATTATCGGCGACAGAACAAGTTGTAGACGAGACCGCCGCGTTACACCCCCGGCACCACAGCCATATTCGTCGTCGCCGCCTGGTGGCGCAGTTTCTTGGCGTTGCTGTACTCGGGCGAGTCCAGCCACTTTTTCGCCTGGTCCACGCTCGGGAATTCCAAGATCACCAAGCGCTTGGGGACCCAGTTGCCTTCCAACACTTGAGCCGGGCCGCCGCGCGCCAGATACTTGCCGCCATAAGCGGCGACGGCGGCCGGAGCAAGCTTTTTGTACTCTTCATAAATCGCCGGATCGGTGACGTCGATATCCACTATCACGTACGCGGCCATCGTTTTCCTCCTTTTGTATCAGCGCAGACACGTCTGGCTGCGCCCTCCGTCGATCGAATAGGATACTCCCGTAATCCACGCGGCCTTGGGCGAGGCCAGAAAATAGATGAGCTCCGCCACTTCCTCCGGCTGACCGACCCGGCCGAGCGGATGCGAGGTCTTGCTGTGCTCCAGAAAAGCCGCATAGGCTTCTTCGTTCATCCCGCCCGCCCGGTGCAGCTGGGTCACCACGACGCCGGGATTGACGGCATTCACCCGCACTCCCTGGCTCGCCAGTTCGAGCGCCACAGAATGGGTCAGTTGGTCGAGGGCCGCCTTGCTCGCGGCGTAGGGGAGGATGCCGGGGAAAGCGCGGAGGCCGGTCACGCTCGAGACGTTGACGACGTTTCCCTTGCGCTCGATCAGGTAGGGAAGGGCGCGCTGGATTAGGTAAAAGGGAGCGCGCACGTTGATGTTGAACTGGGCATCCCAATCCTGCAGCGTCGTCGTCTCGATCGTCCCCGTGCCGAAAATGCCGGCGGCGTTCACGAGCACGTCGATACCTCCCCACGCCGCAACCGCCTCGCGCACCACGCGCTCGATCTCTGCCTCCCGTGTCACGTCCGCCAGGATCACGCGGGCCTCGCCGTCCTTGCCTCGTATCTCCCGCGCCACCTCTTGCAGTCTCGCTTCGTTCCGCGCGACCAGAGCCACGCGGACTCCTTCGGAAGCGAATTTCAAAGCGGCGGCGCGTCCAATGCCGCTGCTTGCGCCCGTGATCAAGGCGACGCGCCCTTCCATTTCATCCATCGTTCGATTTTCCTTTCTCCGTGGATTGAGAGCCTTTGCCCACTTGAAGAGTCGCTTGCAGCGCGTCGAGGAGGCGATCTGCATCCTGCTGGGTATTATACGCTTGAATCGAAACGCGGATATACGGCCGTTCGTTCCAGACGACGATCGGCACCTCCACGCCGAACTCGTCCATGAGCCGCGTCTTGAGTTGTGTGGGGTTGCATGGGGGCAGGGGCAAGGTGACCATCTGCATGTACCAATCGGGCGAATCCGGGCTGATGGGGGCAAGGCCGGTGAGGGCCGCGATGCGCTCGCGCACTTGCTGCGCGAGGGTGTGGCAATCTCTGCGCACCTCATCCCAGCGATGCTCTTGAACGAATCGGATCGCGTCCGGCACGGTCAGATAGGCCGAATAGTCGCGGGTGCCCGTATACTCTTGCTCGTCGATAAAGCGAGAAGCGCTCGGCGGAATGAAAGCGGATTCGTTCGCCTCGTACCCCCAGCTGACAATCAGCGGCTCGACCCAACGCTGCATCTCGGGACGCGCGTACAAAAAGGCGGCGCCCTTGGGCGCGCAGAGCCACTTGTGCGCGTTCGAGCTGTAGAAATCGGCGCCCAGGTCCTCCAAATCCAGCGGAATCTGGCCGACGGCGTGCGCCCCGTCGACGAGGCTCAGAATGCCGGCCGCGCGGGCCCGGCGGCACAACTCCTCGACGGGGAAGATAAGCGCGGTCGGCGAAGTCATGTGGCTGAGAAAGAGGACGCGCGTGCGGGGCGTAACGCCCGACCACACCCTCTCGACAAAATCCGCGGCCGTGGTCACCGGCAGCGGAACGGGCTGCACCTTGTACACGGCGCCGCTCGCACGGCAGAGAAAGCGCCACATCCGGTCCATCGCGCCGTACTCGTGGTCGGTGGTGAGGATTTCATCCCCCGGACTCAAGTGCAGGCTGCGGGCGACGATATTGAGCCCCGTCGTCGCGTTCGGAACGTAGACGAGGTTGTCCGCCGACGTGTGCACATAGGCGGCCAGGGCGCTGCGCGCCTCGTGCAAAAGCCCTGTCAGGCGCCGGCCGAGAAACTCGACCGGCTGCCATTCCAGCTCGCGCTGCCATCTTTGGTAACTCTCGAAAACCGGCCGGGGAGTGGCGCCGAAGGAACCGTGATTGAGAAAGGCAATGTCGGGATTGAGGAGAAAGAGATCTTTAGGTAGTGGAGCTTGATAGTTGGAGATCACCTGCGCCTCACGGGATAGATAGAGGCCAGGATGATAACTCAGAATCGGAGTTGGAGCAAGTCCGCCGCGCAGAAGAGGCAGGGCGGCGAGTCGCGTCAACTGTCATTCTGAGCGGAGCGAAGAATCTCCGTCTCGGCATGCGAGATCCTTCGTCACAAGCCCCGCTCCTCGGGATGACAAGCCTGCCCCCAAACCAAACTGCACTCCGCAGCGAGAGCCACATGTTCGCGGCCCTTGAGATATGCTATACTCCAAAGAGCGAAAAATGAAATGCTCCATCAGAGTCGTCGAAAGGCTATGGAGGAAAGCACATGCAAACCCATGTCCGCGGCGTGGAGATGACGTATGAGGATACGGGCGGCAGCGGCACACCACTCCTATTGATTCACGGTTACCCCCTCGATCACACGCTCTGGGAGCCGCAGTGGAAGGCCCTCGCCCCTCGCGCGCGTGTGATCGCCCCGGACCTACGAGGGTTTGGCGCGACGCCCCTGCCGCAGGGTCCGGCGACCCTAGAGATCTACGCGGATGATCTCCTCGGTCTCCTCGACGCGCTCGGGATCGCCAGGGCGGTGGTCGGCGGTCTCTCGATGGGCGGCTATATTGCCTTTGCCTTTTACCGCCGGTATGCCTCCAGGGTTCAGGGACTCGTCCTCGCCGACACGCGCCCGCAAGCCGATTCCGAGGGCGGGAAAAAAGGACGAGACGCAAGTATCGCGCTTGCACGCCAGGAAGGCGCCACCGCCATTGCGGATGGGATGCTTCCCAAAATGCTAACCCCACGGACGCTCGCAACACGCCCCGAGGTGACCCGAGCCGCGCACGCGATGATGGCTCGCCAGTCGGTGGAGGGGATCGTCGCTGCGCTCGTCGCCATGCGGAACCGGCCCAACTCGATGGGAACGCTCGCCGCCATCACGGTCCCAACTCTCGTCGTCGTCGGAGACCAGGATAACCTGACCACGCCGGAAGATGCAGAGGCCATGCGCGCGGGAATTCGCGGCGCGCGCCTCGCGGCCATTCCCGACGCGGCCCACCTGTCCAATTTCGAACAGCCCGAGGCTTTCAATGCGGCCCTCGCCGAGTTCCTGAAAAGCGTGTAGGCCCGTCTTCCCGGTGGGAAGACGGGGAATAAAAAATCCCCCTCTTCCCGACGGGAAGAGGGGGCGATGACTCGCTATTTCCTTGGGCCGCTGTTCTTTTGCGCAATCATTTGCGAAATGACCTTGGAAGCCTCGGCCAAGGTAGCTTGCTCCAGAGGATGCCGGAAGCCGCTTTCGAAGACGGCATCCAGGCCCTGCTGGATTTCCTGCTCGCTGCCGCCAAACCTCTCCGCGTAGAGTTCGATCAACTTGTTGCGCTGGTTCGTCGACATGGGAGCCGTGCGGCGGATGACAGGAACGGTCTCCCGCTCGCCGTCGCCGCCCTCCCTGACATAGCTGGAAGCATTTTCTTTCACATAGTTCTGACCGTTGCTCCCGCCGTTGCTGGCGCCATTGCCATTCCCCTGGCCGTCGTGGCCGTCGCCGGTGTGGTTGGTCGCACCGGCGCGGATCATGTCCTCCGCACTCGCCAGGCCTGCGCCCGGGAAGAGGCCGTAACCCATCGCGGTCAGCGCTCGGCCGATGGCCGAAGTTTCGGCGACCTCCCAGGGGAACTCGCGTTCCGCCCGTGTGCCGCCCTGCTTGCGGCTGGTCGAGATCCCATGGCGAGTGCCATAGATTTCGCTCGTCACGGTCACGAGCAGCGTCAACTGCTCGTCCGTGTTTACCAGGACTTGCGGCTCGCCGAAATCGAGCCGCTTGCCCTGCCGGCGGTGGTCCTCGTTGGCCATCGCCAGCTTGCCGTCCACGGCCATATAGGCGTGTCCGACCGACTGCCAATCATCTCCGACTTTGCGCTGGGATTCGAGCAGAACCACGTAATCGGCAAATTCGTCATGCTTGACTGCTCCGACAGTTCCCGCTTTGCGGCACAAAGCCAGCACGTCCTCGCGCGTCATTTTAAAACCTCCTCCGCTGAAACGCACCTGACGCAGTGCATCCAGCAATCCCTTCGGACCTGCAAGCGCGGCCCGAGCTCAAGATGTGAACCGAACTTCTGTTCTACGCGCTATTTTAGCACAAATTTTCTAGTTGTCAT